>JBNMFK010000026.1:0-20266 GCA_051269965.1 Algoriphagus sp.
TAAGAATAATTGTGCAGCATGTCACGCGTACGACAACAACGTCATAGTAGGACCTGGTCTCCAGGGAATAGAAGAAAGAAGAGATTACGACTGGATCAAGGCTTGGATAAATAACCCAGCGGCGGTCATTGCAAGCGGAGATGAATATGCAATCAATCTCTATGAGGAATACAACAAAACTCAAATGACGGCTTATCCTGGTTTCGGCGACGACGAAATCAAAGGTATTTTAGCCTACATCACGTCAGCAAACGCGGCCGATGCAGCCGTTCCTGCTGTTGTTGAGTCAGGAGTTGCTGTTACTTCAACCTCAGGTCAAAGTAATAGCAGTATATTTAATATCATACTTATTGCTTTACTCATGTTAATGGGCTTGGTTTTAGTAGCCTTAATTGCTGTATTAAACCTGCTTGCAAATATTGTAAAGAAAGATAATGGAGAGGTTACAGAAGGAAAAAATTTAGCCAAATCATTTAGTGACACAGTTAAAGAGGTATTCCAAAATTCGACAGTTAGAAATGCTGTAATTGTGCTTTTTTTATTATTCGGGGCTAAGGCAACTTTTGATGGTCTTTATAGTATTGGAGTTCATCAAGGATACGCTCCAACACAGCCAATTGCGTTCTCCCACAAGTTGCATGCTGGAGATATGGAGATAAATTGTGCTTACTGCCATACAGGGGTTTACAAAGGAAAGCAGGCAGGTATTCCTTCAGCGAGTATTTGTATGAATTGCCACAATGCTATAAAGCAAGGCTCTCCAGAAATTCAAAAGATTTACACAGCTATCGAGTCCAACCAGCCAATTGAATGGGTTAGGGTTCACAACCTACCAGATTTGGCTTACTTTAATCACTCTCAGCACACACAGGTGGCAGGTTTAGATTGTGAGAATTGCCATGGCGAAATTAATAAGATGGAAGTTGTACAACAGCGTCATTCTTTAACGATGGGATGGTGTATTGATTGTCATAGGCAGACGGATGTCAATTCTAGAGGAAACGAGTATTATGATAAACTAGTAGAAGCTCATTACGCTACATCAGTGGAGAGTATGAAAGTGGAAGATATAGGCGGTCTGGAATGTGCTAGGTGTCATTATTAGACTATTAATTGTAGAAGATAAACCTTCAGAGGGAAATTAAATACTAATGGGAAAAACTACTAAAAGATATTGGAAAGGGATAGAGGAGTATCGTAATGATATTGATATAGTTAAAAACGCAGACCGCGAATTTAATTTAGAGGATGTTGAGGGTGGAACGCATAGAAGAGAGTTCTTGAAAATGTTGGGTTTTGGCGTAGCGGCTGTATCATTGGCTGCTTGCGATGCCCCGGTCAGGAAAACTATTCCGTATCTTAATAAGCCGGAATCTGTTGAGCCAGGGGTTCCTAACTTCTTTGCAACAACGTACTCTGAGGCTGGTGACTATTGTAGTGTATTGGTTAAGACTGTTGAAGGAAGGCCTATCAAAATAGAGGGTAACAAGCTTTCTAAGATAACAAAAGGTGGAATGTCCTCAAGGATACATGCTTCGGTCTTATCTCTTTATGATAATGAAAAGTTAACGGGACCTAGGAAAGGTACTAGTGATATTTCATGGAGTGACCTGGATAAAGAAGTAGTTTCTGGCCTAAACCTAGCTACAAATATCAGATTGGTATCACCTACCATCGTGTCTCCTACTACTAAAAAAGTTTTAGAGGACTTTAAAGTCAAATACCCTTCGGCTGTACACGTGCAATATGATGCTACATCAGCCTCAGGAATAATTGACGCCAACGCTGAATCTTTCGGAATGTCTGCTATCCCAGCTTATGACTTCTCAAAAGCCAAAGTAATAGTAGGTATAAACTGTGATTTTTTAGGTACTTGGCTTTCGCCAATTGAGTTTTCTTCGCAGTGGGCTGAAGGTCGTAGGCTTAAAAGTGGCAAAGATGGAAAGCATGATATGTCCCGTCATTATCAGTTTGAAACGGGGATGAGCATCACTGGTGCGTCCGCCGACTATAGAGAGATGATAAAGCCATCTCAAGAAGGTGAACTATTGATAGCTCTATATAATAAACTGTCAGGCAATGCCATTGGAAACACTTCAGTGTCGTCAGCAGTAATAGATAAATGTACCACGGACTTAAAGCGTGCTAAAGGTTATGCTCTAGTTGTTTCGGGTTCAAATGACAAATCTATACAAACTCTGGTAAATGGTATAAACGTACTTTTAGAGAATTATGGTGAGGCAATAAGTTTTTCAAAAACAATAAAAACCAAAGCGGGTAACAATGCTGAAGTGGCTCAGTTTACGAAGGACTTAATGGCAGGTAAAGTAGATGCGGCAATTTTTATGGGAGCAAATCCTGTTTATGACTTGCCCAATGGTGCTTTAATTGCGAAGGCTCTGGCTAAAGTAGAAATGTCAGTTTCTTTTGCAGATAGAGCTGACGAAACTGCTCTTCAATGTAAATATGTAGCTCCGGCACCTCATTACTTAGAGTCTTGGGGAGATGCTGAACCAGTTACTGGGTCTTATTCTTTGCAGCAACCTACCATTTCTTTAATTTTCAATACACGTCAGTCAGAATCAAGCTTATTAACTTGGGCGGGTCTGGACGGCGACTTCCATAAATATTTAAAGGCAAATTGGAAGTCAAATATATTAAATGGCAAGTCCTGGATTACTGCTCTTCACGACGGAGTCTATGAATCGGATCTGACATTAGAGGGTGAACGTAATTTTATTGGAAATCTAGGTGCGGCGGCTTCTCAAATTGCTTCGGTAAAGGCTTCAGATGGTCTTGAGATTTCGGTTTTTGAATCAGTTGCCATTGGAATAGGTAATCAGGCTAACAATCCGTGGTTACAAGAAATGCCTGATCCTATTTCTAAAGTTACATGGGAAAATACATTAGCTGTTTCACAAAAGACTGCTGATAATCTTGGTGTTGTCAAGGGAGATTGGGCTACTTTGAGTGCTGGGGATGTTTCAATAGAGCTTCCTATTTTAATCCAACCGGGCCAAGCTCATGGTACTGTCTCGGTGGCTAAGGGATATGGTAGAACTGCTGCAGGAAAAGCCGGTAATGGCGGTCAAAATGCTATTCCGTTCACTAACGGCGTGAATTGGACAAGCGGTGCCACATTGACGAAGACAAAGTCTGGATATACGCTAGCTCAAACACAGACACACGAAACGGTGATGGGTCGTAAGGCAATAGTGCAAGAGTCAGTATTGTCTGAGTACGTTGCTAATGATAAGGCCGGAAGATTTGAACCAAAAATTGAAACCTCTGAGGGTGCTGTGTCTCCATATAGCATTAGTTTATGGGATGGACATGAAAAGAAAAATCACAGCTGGGGTATGGTCATTGACCTGAATACTTGTACTGGATGTTCTGCATGTCTTATTTCATGTCAAGCAGAAAATAATGTTTCGGTCGTAGGTAAGAAGGAGGTCGCAAGAGCTCGTGAAATGCATTGGATTCGTTTAGATAGATATTATAGTACAGACGCTGATACCACGTATAAGATTGACCCTGCTCACATCGCAAAAATGGAAGATCCTTCAGAAAATCCTGAGGTAGTATTTCAACCAATGATGTGTCAGCATTGTAGTAATGCACCATGTGAGACTGTTTGTCCAGTATTGGCTACTACTCATAGTTCAGAAGGATTAAATCAAATGACTTATAATAGGTGTATTGGTACAAGATATTGTGCTAATAACTGTCCTTATAAAGTACGTAGATTTAACTGGTGGAAGTACTATGAAAATGAGCAGTTTGACTATCACATGAATAATGAACTAGGTAGGATGGTTCTTAATCCAGAGGTTACCGTGAGGTCCCGTGGAGTAATTGAGAAGTGTTCTATGTGTGTACAGCGTATTCAGTCTGGTAAGCTTATGGCCAAAAAAGAAAAGAGAAGACCAGTAGATGGTGAGATTGAAACAGCTTGTTCGCAGTCTTGTCCTACGGGAGCTATTACTTTTGGAGATATGATGGATCCAGCATCGCAAATATCACAGATTTTAGCTGTTGAGAAGGAAGGTAGGGCGTTTCATATGTTAGAGGAAATTAACGTTCAGCCTCAGGTTAGTTATCTAACGAAAATCAGGAATAAGGATTTATCAGACGCAAAAGCTGTCCAAACGGAGTCTCACTCAGAAGAAGCTCACGCAGAAGAAGAACGTCATAGTTAATAAAGTTTTTTAACGAAAATAGTAGAATCCTTTTGAGTAAAGGGTAGCAATTATGCAAGTAGTTTCGCCAATCAGAGAGCATTTAGTAACGGGAGGGAAAACTCTTCACGACATTACTGAAGACATAAGTAGACACGTAGAAGGAAACCCTACCAAGGAATGGAAAATGATGTTTGGTATTTCCTTAGCCGTTCTGGCCTATGGTGGATATTGGGCCTATCAAACATGGTTCAATGGTCTTGGGAACTGGGGTCTGAATAAGACCGTAGGTTGGGCTTGGGATATAACAAACTTTGTTTGGTGGGTAGGTATAGGTCATGCTGGTACGCTCATTTCAGCCATACTTTTACTTTTTCGTCAAAAGTGGAGAACTTCGATTAATAGGTCGGCAGAGGCAATGACGATTTTTGCCGTGTTGTGTGCGGGAACGTTTATTTTCTTCCACATGGGAAGACCTTGGTTGGCCTACTGGGCTCTTCCATTACCTAATACGTTCGGTTCTTTATGGATCAATTTTAATTCTCCTCTGGTTTGGGATGTGTTTGCGATATCTACTTATCTATCAGTTTCGTTATTGTTTTGGTACATTGGTTTAATTCCTGACTTAGCTACAATTAGAGACAGAGCTACTGGAGCAAGAAAAAATATCTATGGTGCCTTATCTATGGGTTGGACTGGTGGAGCACGGGCTTGGGCAAGATACGAAGACGTTTCATTAATTCTGGCAGGCCTATCTACGCCTTTGGTGCTTTCTGTACACACCATTGTTTCGATGGATTTTGCGACATCAGTAATTCCTGGATGGCACACCACGATATTTCCTCCTTATTTTGTGGCAGGAGCTATTTTTTCGGGATTTGCTATGGTTCAAAACCTCATGCTTATAACAAGAGTGGTCTATAAACTTGAAGACTACATAACAATAGAACACATTTCTTTAATGAATAAGGTCATTACTGTAACTGGTTCAATAGTGGGTGTGGCTTACATCACAGAGTTTTTTATAGCGGCTTATTCGGGTGTACAATATGAAAGTTATGCATTTATAAACAGAGCCACTGGTCCTTTGTGGTGGTCTTATATGGCCATGATGACTTGTAATGTACTTTCTCCACAGATTTTTTGGTTTAAGAAAATGAGAGAAAGTATAGTAGTATCATTTGTTATAGCCGTGGTTGTGAATATAGGTATGTGGTTTGAACGTTTTGTGATTATTGTAACTTCGCTGCACAGAGATTACCTTCCTTCAAGCTGGACGTACTTTACACCTAGAATGGGTGATATCGGTGACTATTTGTTCACGTTCGGTTTCTTCTTTGTCTGCTTTTTATTGTTTGCAAAGTTCTTACCGGTGATAAATATGGCAGAGGTTAAGGGTGTATTGAAGTCTTCTTCACAGAAGCAAGCTAAGAAATAGTTAAAGAATAATTTATAAGTCAATAATGGCAAATAAAAAATATATACTTGGGGTTTTTGACGACGATGAGGATGTGTTGCATGCAGTTTCTGATGTACGTGAGAAGGGTATAAAAATACATGAAGTATATTCTCCTTTCGCTATTCACGGTTTAGATGTAGCACTGGGTTACCCTAGGGCGAGAATGGGTGTTCCCGCCTTTCTCTTTGGAATAACAGGTACTTCCTTGGCTTTTCTTTTGACTTTTTGGACAATGGGTTGGGATTGGCCAATGAATGTTGGTGGGAAGAACTTTATTCCTTTCCCAACAAACATTCCGATTGTGTTTGAATTAACCGTGCTACTTGCAGCCTATGGAATGGCATTTATGTTTTTTGGAATGGAAGGTTTAAGTCCAGGTACCAAAGCAGTTATTTTTGATGAAAGAATTACTGATGATAAATTTGTTATGGCAATAGATTTGGAAATGAGCGGTTCCTCTGAGGAGGAAATCATCGAGGTTTTGAGGAATACTAAGGCTACTGAGGTTAATGTAAAAGAGATATAATATAGGAATGAATATTTTAAAAAATAGATTTTCGATTTCTGTTCTAGTAGGTACCCTGTTTGCAATAGCTTTGAGTTCTTGTAACAGCACGGAAAAGACAGGCTGGGAGTTCGCACCAAATATGTATAATTCAATTGCATATGAGGCTCAAACTCAGTATAGGAGTAATTCGGTTAACCCTAACGGTATGAATATGAGAATGCCTGTGGAAGGAACTGTGTCTAGAAGAAACTACAATACTGAGATTCTTCAAGATGACGGAACGCTATTAAGTGATTTAATGGTTTATAGTTTAGACAAGGATAGTCTTTCATGGGCAGCGGAGAATTTGGTTAATCCAATTCCGTGGTCGGGAGATGCCGAAGATGAGGGTAAAGTGTTGTACGAAAGAAATTGTTCTCACTGCCATGGGGAAAAGGGTGCTGGTAATGGTAAAGTGGGAGTTGTCTATAAAGGTGTGCCAAGTTATTCTTCAGCTGCCTTGAGCAATGTAAGTGGCGGGCATATCTATCATGTAATTACATACGGCAAAGGTAGAATGTGGCCACATGCGGCTCAGGTATTGCCAGAGGAAAGATGGAAAATTGTACACTATGTACAGCGTTTACAGTTAGGAATTTAAGATTAGGAACAAACAAGTTTTCTCAATAGAGAATAATATTAAGAATTAGACATGGCTCATAGGCACGAATCTCCTTCAGTTGAAGAATCTTATGATTTCACCTCCGAATCTAAGCGAAAGCTTGTGTTCGGCGGCGTTATCGGCTTAGCTCTTGTAGCAATAGGGGTATTTTTAATTAACATGGGTTGGTGGGGCCCAGATGGGATTGTTCTAAGTGGGCATGAAGTTCAAGAAGCCTCTTCTCACAGTGCTTTAGCTGGCGGGCATGGTACTGCTGAGGGGCACGGTGATGGTGGTCATCATCCTGCAACTCTCATGAATAGGGTTGTAGCAAATTTGTGGATGAACTCTATCTATTTCTTAGGTATTTCAGTCATTGGACTGTTCTTTATATCCTACAATTATGTGGCAAAGGCAGGTTGGTATACTTCATTTAAAAGAGTGCCAGAAGCTTTTCCTGCTTTCTTAGTTATTCCGGCAGCGATTATTTTAATACTTATAGCGATTCCTGGATCAAGGCACATAGTAATGCACTGGACACAAGATGGAATAATGGATCCTTTAAGTGACAACTTCGATGCTATCATAGCTGGCAAGAGCTGGTGGTTAAATATGCCTTTCTACATTGTGAGGCTCGTTTTGTACTTTGTAATCTGGTGGTATTTATGGAAACAAGTTAGAAAGTATTCTATTTTAGAGGATGCTTCAGGTAGTCTTGAGGACTATAGTAAAAGTAGGCTTTATGCAAAGTTCTTCCTGATTTTCTTTGCTGTGACAAGTTCCACGGCGTCATGGGATCTTTCAATGGCGGTGGATGTTCATTGGTTTTCTTCGATGTTTGGATGGTATCATTTGTCTAGTTGGCATGTTGCGGGTTTGGCAGCAATTATGCTTGTAATTCTGACGCTGAAAGGACAAGGATACCTCAAGGCTGTCAATTATTCAACGCTTCAGGATTTAGGAAAGTTAATGTTTGGATTTTCGATCTTCTGGACTTATGTATGGTTCAGTCAGTATTTCTTAATATTTTATGCTCACCTACCAGAGGAGACCATATATTTTAGAGAACGATTAAGCGGTTTTGATGGGAGGTATTTTGCTCCATTCTTTATTAGTATAATACTTAATTTTATTTTCCCGTTGTTGATTTTAATGGCCAGAGAGTCAAAAAGGAATTATACTTTTTTGAAAATAGCTTGTTGGGCCATTCTGCTAGGACATTGGTTTGATTTCTATCAAATGCTTATGCCTGGTATTGCGAAAGACCAAGGTGGTCTCGGCTTAATTGAGCTGGGAACTACAACCGTCTTTGCATGTGCATTTATGTATGTGGTATATGCTCAATTAAGTAAAGCGAATCTTTATCCAAAGAATCATCCTTTCTTAGAAGAGAGTTTGCACCACGATATTTAACATTTATAATTAAACTTATCTTTCTTTTATCAAGATTGAACTAAAAGTTATATGACAATTATAGTAGGTATTTTAGCCCTGATTTTTTTAGCTCTTACGGTTATAGTTATTGGTAAAACACAAAAACTATTAAAAGGGGCTCAGGTCAAGAAAGAAGAGTCGGATGATCATCATTTAGATGGTGGTAATGATTGGAATGCCATTGGACTTTTCGTCTTTTGGATCGCAAGTGTGGTGGGTATTGTGTGGTCTTTTTTAGACGCGAGAAAAGATTTTTTGCCGGAAGCTTCTTCCATACATGGGCGTGAGACAGATTTCTGGTTTTGGGTTTCAATGAGTGTTATCATGGTCGCATTTTTCGTAGTAAATACATTACTTTTTTATTTTCCAATAAAGTATAAATACAAGAAAGGAAACAAAGCAACGTTCTATCCTCACAATAATAAATTGGAGGTGATTTGGACTATTATCCCGGCGGTTGTAATGGCGGGTCTGGTTTTCTCGGGTTTGAGAGTATGGAATAAGGTGATGTCGGATGCACCTGAAGATGCAGAAGTCATTGAAATAATGGGTAAGCAATTTGGATGGCAAGTGAGATATCCTGGCGTGGACGATAATAAACTTGGAGATTATGATTACAGACTAATTGATGATGCTAAAGGAAACATTCATGGAATTGATTTTACTGATCCTAATTCCTTTGATGATTTCACAAATTCATCGGTGATGCACATTCCCAAAGGAAAGCCTGTTCTCTTAAAGATTAGAGCTAGAGATGTGTTGCATTCTGTTTTTATGCCTCATATGAGAGTTAAAATGGATGCTGTTCCAGGTATGCCTACCAAGTTTTGGTTTGTAGCAGATAAGAGTACGGATGATATGAAAATAGAAACAGGGAATCCTGATTTCACCTATGAAATAGCTTGTACTGAAATATGCGGAAGAGGGCATTTCAGTATGAGGCTAAGATTAATTGTAGATGAGCAGGATGATTACGAGGCTTGGAAAAAGGAACAGACCCCATTCCTTTCGCTAAACCCGGGTTATATTGATAAAGTACCGGCCAATTTAAAGGCCAGAGCTTTGAAATATATTGAGTCGGATGATGTGGCAGAATTAATAAATTTGGCGGACGAATTAACTGCTGAATAAACAAAAATTAGATTAAATTCGAAGGAGATATGTCAGCAAGCGTAGCACAAACAAACAGTAATGTTCACGAGGGGGAACACCATGATCTAGGATTTATTAGGTCTTACATTTTTTCAGAAGACCATAAGGTAATAGCCAAGCAATATCTGATATCGGGTATTATTTGGGCGGTAATCGGGGGCCTAATGTCTGTTGTATTTCGTCTGCAATTGGGTTTTCCAGATATGGACATGTCTTTTATGAAACCTTTTTTGGGTCAATGGGTTAGTGATCAAGGAAAGCTAGATCCCAATTTTTATTTGGCCTTAGTTACTATGCATGGTACCATTATGGTATTCTTTGTATTGACGGCTGGTTTAAGTGGAACTTTTTCAAACTTTCTAATTCCACTACAAATTGGAGCTAGGGATATGGCTTCAGGATTTATGAACATGCTATCTTACTGGTTTTTCTTTTTATCCAGTATCATCATGTTTTGGTCTATATTTATAGAAACAGGTCCTGCGGGTGGTAGTTGGGTGATTTATCCACCTTTAAGTGCTTTACCTGAGGCTAATCCGGGTTCAGGTTTAGGAATGACGTTGTGGTTGATAGCTATGGCACTTTTTATAGTTTCCTCACTTTTAGGAGGGATTAACTATGTCACTACCGTAATTAATTTACGTACAAAGGGAATGACATTTGATAAACTGCCGCTTACTATCTGGGCCTTTACGTTTACGGCGATATTGGGCATTTTATCATTTCCAGTATTGCTATCAGCAGCACTCTTATTGATTTTTGATAGAAGTTTCGGGACAAGCTTTTATTTATCAGATATCTACATTAATGGGCATGCGCTACCCAATCAGGGTGGTAGTCCAATCCTTTTTCAACATTTGTTTTGGTTTTTAGGACATCCCGAGGTCTATATTGTAATTCTTCCAGCCTTGGGTATTACATCTGAGGTAATAGCTACAAACTCGAGAAAACCAATCTTTGGCTATAAAGCCATGATTTTTTCAATGGCTGGTATAATGTTTTTAGCTTTTATAGTGTGGGCTCATCACATGTTTATGACTGGTATGAATCCATTCTTGGGTTCGGTATTTATGTTATTGACTTTGATTATTGCGGTTCCGTCGGCGGTAAAGGCTTTTAATTACATCACAACACTTTGGAGGGGTAATATTATATTCACGCCTGCGATGCTGTTTGCCATAGGCTTAGTATCGTTCTTCGTGTCAGGGGGGTTGACTGGAATTATTTTGGGTAATTCTGCTTTAGATATTCAGCTTCATGATACGTATTTTGTGGTGGCTCACTTTCACTTAGTGATGGGTTCTGCAGCCATTTTTGGTATGGTAGCCGGTGTCTATCACTGGTTCCCTAAGATGTTCGGGAGAATGATGAATAAAACGCTTGGTTATGTTCACTTTTGGCTAACATTTGCTGGAGTCTATGCCGTTTTCTTCCCTATGCATTATATTGGTATTGCTGGATTCCCAAGAAGATATTATTCTTGGTCTGGTTTTGAGACTTTTAATATTTATGCGGATTTAAATGCATTCATGACTGTTGCGGCAATTCTTACATTCACAGCTCAGTTGGTGTTCATTGGAAATTTCATTTATTCTATATTCCGAGGTAAAAAAGCTTCTGCAAATCCGTGGAATGCTACGACTTTAGAATGGACAACTCCGATTGTTCCCGGGCACGGTAATTGGGAGGGGGAACTTCCAACGGTATACAGATGGCCATACGATTATAGTAAGCCAGGTTCTGACGTTGACTTTATTCCTCAAAACATTCCTTTCTCGGTAACTATGGAGTCAAATTTACCTGAGGAGAATGAGCTCATTGCTGAGGAGAAAGAGATAGAGTCGATTAAATTCGATGTAAGTATTCCTGATTAAGACAAACACATATTTAAATAAAAGAAGTGCGAAGTACACTGGAATGAATACCATGTACTTCGTATTTTTTGTTCTAGGATGTATAAGAAATTTGCAATTATTACCGTTGCGGCTGTTTATTTTTTAATATTCGTAGGGGGTGTTGTAAGAGCAACAGGGTCTGGAATGGGTTGTCCTGACTGGCCAAAGTGCTTCGGTACATGGGTTCCACCCTTCACGGAAGAGCAATTACCTCTCAATTACCAAGAGATTTTTGGAGAGAAGCTTAAAGGCGAGGTCCAATTTAATGCCTTCAAAACTTGGACTGAGTATATAAATAGGTTACTTGGTGTTGTTATTGGTCTATTAATTTTTGGGACGCTATTAGCCGCATTGACAAAGTATCGCAAGGTTTATCCAAAAATTGTATGGATTTCTTTTCTGGCTTTTGTTATGGTAGGCTTGGAAGGCTTATTAGGTTCAAAAGTAGTATCAAGTGAATTAAATCCAGTTTTAATTACACTTCATCTTGTCCTAGCCATTGGTGTAGTCACAGCATTGATATATGCTTTATTCCTGGCGTATAGCTTCGAAGACAAATCGTTTATTCAGATGAACAGGTCTTATAGATTTGGTGTTCTAATACTAATGCTTTTAAGTTTAGGTCAATTGCTACTTGGAACTCAGGTTCGTCAGATGGTGGACCTTGCCTCATTTTCGGAGGTACCTAGGTCACAATGGATAGATTATCTAGAAGGAGGACGGTTTTATATGCACATTGTTTTAGCTGCTGTAGTGCTTCTAGCTCATATTGGGTTTTATAGAAATTTCAGAAAAGAGGAAGGAAGAACAATGGTTTGGTTAGATTGGTTATTGGCTTTGGTTGTTTTAGAATTCATAATGGGAGTAGTATTGGGGATGTTAGACATTCCAGCTGTAGCACAGCCTATTCATCTTACTTTGGCGACTGTGATCCTTGGGATTCAGTTTATGGTGTTTTTGATTTTTGGAGATTATAAGAAAATAAAAGTTTCTTAAATGACAGGGGTTATAGTTTCGAACAGTATGAGAGTAAAAGTGAGAGCTTTTTTCGATTTAACGAAGTTCCGACTTTCAATGACTGTCGTATTTTCTAGTGCAGTGGGTTTTGTTTTAGGAGCTACTGACTTGAACTATGGTATGCTTTTTCTGTTTGCTTTTGCTGCTTTTTTAACAACAGCTGCGGCAAATGTTATAAATCAAATTTTTGAAAAAGACTTAGATAAATTGATGTCTAGAACCGAAGGTAGGCCCTTACCTACGGGTAAACTTACGGTTAACGAGGCACTCATATTTTCTATGATATGCCTAACGGTGGCCATGTCTATATTGGTTTATTATTTTAATTTCAAGGCTGCAGGTATTGCGTTTCTGTCCTATTTTCTATACGGTTATGTCTATACACCACTCAAAAGAATAGGGCCTGTTGCAGTCGCTGTCGGGGCTTTGCCTGGTGCGTTTCCTCCAATGATTGGTTGGCTAGCAGCCACTAATCAGTTTGGGTTAGAACCAGGAATACTTTTCGGCATCCAATTCTTTTGGCAATTTCCTCATTTTTGGGCCATTGCGTGGGTGTTAGATGAGGATTACACGAAGGCTGGTTTTAGATTATTGCCTTCTGCTGGAGGTAGAAATATCAATTCTGCTATTCAGATTATGACGTATACGGTTGTATTGTTGCCTTTGTGTTGGGTTCCATTTTATTTAGGCATGACGGGCATTAATTCGGCTATGATTGCTATGCTTTTTAGTGTTCTATTTTTGATTCAAACATTCCATCTTATGCGTAAGATGGATAAGAAAGCGGCCTTGCAGTTAATGTTTGGCTCGTTTATATATTTACCAGTAGTTCAAATTTCATTTTTACTCGACAAACTATGACAACAATTTCAAACGAAGAGGCAAAACCAGTATTGAGCGTTAATATCTGGAAGTTCATTACATGGATATTTATTGTAACAATTTTGATGCTGTTTGCTTCACAAACATCAGCATATTTGGTTCGAAGGGCTGAGGGTAACTGGACGGAGTTTAGTATGCCAGCCATATTTGCTTGGAGCACGGGTGTTCTATTAATTAGTAGTCTCTGTATGCATTTAGGACTAATGGCTGCAAGAAAGGACGAGTTTGCTAAGTTAAGGTTGTATATCAGTGCTACTTTTGCTTTTGGTATTGCATTTTTAGTAATGCAGTATATTGGCTGGCAAGAGTTACAGGCTGATGGCGTTTATTTAAAGGGAAATCCTTCAGGCTCATTTCTTTACATTTTAACAGGGTTACATGCTTTTCATTTATTCAGTGGTTTAGTTGTCCTATTATTTGCTTTGGTTGCAGCTTTTAGGATGAGCATCCATGCTAAAAAACTAGTAAGGATTGAAGTGTGTGCAACATATTGGCACTTTTTAGACATTCTATGGATTTACCTGTTTGTCTTTTTAGTGTATTTTAGATAATTGGGTAACCATTATTTCAATCGCAAGGCATTTTTATAAAAGATGATTAAATTTGTCCAAATTTAAAATTAAGTTTCAATCTATGTCAACGCATTCTTCATTAACACCCGAAGACCTTTTATGGAAAGGGGGAGTACAGCCAATGAGAGTTGGTTATGGTAAATTGATGATGTGGATTTTCCTTCTATCGGATACTTTCACCTTCTCGGCTTTACTTATTTCCTACGGTCTTGTTAGGTTTAGTTATCCAACATTCAAAGATTTAAATCCTGGACAGTCGTTAAGTGATTTTACTTTTTCATCCGAATGGTGGCCTACGCCAGAGAAGGTTTTCGAAGCTGTACCTTTGTTACATGGTGTAAGTGCTCCTTTGGTTTTTGTAGGAATAATGACATTTATACTTATTTTTAGTTCGGTAACTATGGTTTTGGCTGTAGAAGCAGGACATAGAATGGATAAGGCAGATGTTGAGAAATGGATGCTTTGGACCATAATTGGAGGGATTACGTTTTTGGGCTCTCAAGCTTGGGAATGGTCGCACTTTATCCACGGCAGTGGCGTTGGAGCCAATCTTGTATTTAATGAGTATGGGCCTGCGGCTTTCGCAGATTTTTTCTTTTTCATAACAGGTTTCCACGGTACCCATGTTTTATCGGGTGTAATACTCAATATCCTTATTTTCTATAACGCCACTAATGGTGTGTATCAAGAACGGGGGCATTATGAAATGGTAGAGAAAGTGGGCCTTTATTGGCACTTTGTTGACCTGGTTTGGGTTTTCGTATTCACATTCTTTTATCTAGTTTGACACAGTTTTATAGTTTAATACAATGACGAATCACGTAGAACATATTGAAGGAGAAAGGCAGAAACCTGAGGTAAAACATCTTTGGAGAGTCTTTTGGATATTATTATTAATCACGGCAGTAGAGTTTGTAATAGCATTCACTATCAGTGCAGATAATGATTTTGGAAAATGGTTGAAGATCGCAATCTTCATCATCTTAACTTTTGTTAAGTCGTTTTATATAGTGGGTACTTTTATGCACCTCAAGGAGGAAGTAAAGGCATTGATATGGACGATAGTGTTACCTGTACTTTTTGTTATGTGGTTTTTAGCTGCTCTTGTGTACTTCGAGGGTGGCTACATTGGCACCGTGAGATAATATGAGAAATAAAACTTTTAAGGCTGGAATACTAATAACGTTATTGGTAGTTCCTGCTTTGGTGTTTCTATTCCTAAAAACATTTGGGGAAAATGAATTCAAACTTCCTTATTACTTTCCAGAATTGGATGAAAGAGGTCATGCAATTGTTGAAAATGGGGATACTTTGTTTCGTCAAATCGAGGACTTTGAGTTGGTCAGTCAGGATAAGGCTTTTTTGAGACTTTCTGATTTAAGAGGAGACATAAAACTGGTTAGTTTTTTTTTTAGTAGATGTGGAATAGTCTGTCCCATACTTAACTCCAATTTGGCTAGAGTTCAAGAGACCTTTAAGAATGAGTCGAGTATTAAGTTACTTTCCATAACTGTAGACTCGGATTTTGATACACCTGAAGTTCTTAAGGCTTATGCAGAAGAGATTGGTCCTGGGCTTAAGAACTGGTATTTCTTATCTGGTGATAAGGCTTATATATATGATTTGGCAATTAAGGGCTTTAAGCTCCCTGTTTCTGATGCATCTGTTTACACAGACATAGAGTTAGACGTGGATGAGCTGTTTATTCATTCAGAGAAAGTACTTCTTTTAGACGGGGATGATTTTATCAGGGGAATCTACGACGGTACTGATTTGGAAGAAATGGAGCGTATAAGGTTAGAGGTAAAGGTCTTAAGAGATATAATGAAAAAAGGATGAAAGAGAAAAAGTCTTTATGGATTATAAACATCCTTTCGGTACTTATACCGGTCGTTGTGGCCATTTTATTAGGGATTAGAAGCAAACCCGATTTAGGTGCATGGACTAAAATGCTTCCTCATCTTAATGCCATCATAAATAGCTGTACAAGTATCTTGTTATTGTTAGGGTTGTGGTTCATTAAGTCAGGGGACAGAGCATCTCACAGGAAAGTTATGACGTTAGCATTCATCCTTGGGGGCTTGTTTTTAGTATGCTATGTTTTATATCACCTCACAAATCTATCGACCTCTTTTGGTGGTGAGGGTACAATTAAGGTTTTTTATTACGTTATTTTGATTAGTCACATATTGCTTTCCTTGATAGTTTTGCCCTTGGTACTAAGAGCATTTTATTTTGCTGTTATTGGAGACATAAAAAGGCATAAAAAGCTAGTTAAATTCGCATATCCCATTTGGCTTTACGTTTCTATTACAGGAGTAATGGCGTACTTAATGATATCACCATATTATGTTTAACAACAAAGTATTATATAAATTAGTAATGGTCATGGCCATTATGCTCTTATTTTCTACAGTTTCTACAGCTCAGTGTGCAATGTGTAGAGCCACAGTCGGAAGTAATTTGAGTGAGGGAAGAGGTGTTATTGGTACCGGGCTTAATTTTGGTATTTTATACTTACTGTTAACGCCCTATGTACTGATTGGTAGTTTGGCATTTGTTTGGTTCAAAACTAGCAAAAAAGAGCTTAACGAAAAGCTCTCTCTAGCGAACAGGATAAAAAGTATTTATAAGAAATAATAAAACTATTTTGTTAACTCACTTATATCGGCGATTATTTTGTTAGCTAGGTTGTGGGCGGAAGTTTCAAATTCAGACTCGGCGTAAACACGAACGATAGGTTCGGTATTTGATTTTCGTAAGTGTATCCACTCGTTGTCAAACAAAATTTTAAGTCCGTCCTGAGTATCAACGGGGAATCTTTTATACTTTTCTTGGATTCTGGAAATTAAGCTATCGACATTTACATTGGCGTCCAGTATTATTTTCTTTTTGGCAATAAAATAATTTGGAAGATTTTTTCTCATGACACTTATGGGCTTACTATACTGGGCTAAGTGAGATAAGAATAGAGCTATTCCTACTAAAGAGTCGCGGCCATAGTGAAGTTCTGGGTATATAATTCCACCGTTGCCTTCACCACCGATGATAGCACCAACCTCCTTCATTTTGGTAACTACATTTACTTCTCCTACAGGCGTCGCGAAGCATTCTCCTCCGTGTTTTTCAGTAATGACCTTTAGTGCTATACTAGAAGATAGATTTGATACGGTTTTAAGACCTTTCTTGTTAGTCTTAGAGAGGATGTAGTCGGCAATGGCAACTAATGTATATTCTTCGCCGAACGGCTCACCAGTTTCTGTTATAAGGGCTAATCTGTCAACATCAGGGTCGACGACTATGCCTAGGTCATAATCACCTTTCTCTAGTTCATTGGATATCTCGGTGAGGTGTTCAGGAAGTGGCTCTGGGTTGTGTGCGAATATTCCAGTGGGTTCACAATTCAAACATTTTATTTTCTGAACTCCTAGAGCCTTCAATAGTAAAGGAACGGCTATTCCTCCTGTTGAATTGATGGCATCCACGACCACTGAGAAATCAGCCTTTTTTATGGCGTCAATGTCTACAAGATTTAATAATAAAATTGCTTTAATATGTCTTTCAAGCTGATTATCATCAGTTTGGTAAGTTCCAATTTTCTTTACTGTCTCAAAATTAAAGTCTTCTTTATCGGCGATCGCTAAAAGTTCTTCGCCATCTAATGCAGATATAAATTCTCCTTTTTCATTGAGCAGTTTTAGTGCGTTCCACTGAATCGGATTATGGCTAGCCGTAAGAATAATTCCGCCGGCGGCTTTTTCGAACACCACAGCCATCTCAACTGTAGGAGTGGTGGATAGACCAAGGTCAATGACATCAAAACCAAGAGACTGTAGCGTACTACTCACCAAGCTTGAAACCATGGCACCTGAAAGACGAGCATCACGTCCAATAATTATTTTTTTGGTTTCTTGGCTTCGTCTTGCGATAAAGCTACCATACGCAGCCGTGAATTTGACAATATCCAGTGGACTTAGACTATCTCCTGGTTTGCCCCCAATGGTTCCCCTTATGCCAGATATTGATTTAATTAGAGTCATGTAGTCTTTTTTGTAGTTGGTATATAAAGTTGTACAAAAGTACCAATTTGCGGGAATAGATTTGGAAGTATTGAGTAGTAAGAGCATAAAAAGAGACATTTAAGATCTTCAAATGTCTTTCCATGCCGGAAATGCTTTTATGAATGATAACATCAATAAATTGACATAATATACATTTCAAGCACACTGTTTACAGTATAGAATGTAAATTTGATTTTTTTAATGTTAAATCAATCTGCCGCAAAGATTAATTTTTTGACTATAAATAATTAAATAATAAACCCGCCCCCAAAGGGAGCGGGCTTATTTAAACCATAAATTAGGATTTACCTAATCAACATATTCTCTTTTTCTGTTTTCAATGAGCGTTCGCTCTTGAGCAGCTTCGAGTTCAGTTTTAGAACCAATTATCAAGTCTTGGTATTCTCTTTTACCAGTACCTGCTGGAATTAAATGGCCTACAATTACATTTTCCTTTAGTCCACGTAAGGTATCTTCTTTACCCTGAACAGAAGCATGAGATAGAACCTTCGTCGTTTCTTGGAAAGATGCGGCAGAGAATACAGATTCTGTACCCAAGGATGCTGTTGTAATTCCTTGAAGGATTGTTTGAGATACTGCTGGTTTAGCATCCCGGACCTTCATTATTTTCAAATCTTCACGTTTCAGTCTACTATTCTCATCTCTAAACTCACGATTTGTACACATTTGACCAGGTTGATAGTTGTCTGAACCACCAGCATCTTCTACAACTTTCATGTCCAAGATACGGTCATTTTCGACGCGGAATACCCATTTATTGATAGCCTGCATTTCTAAGAATACCGTATCACCAGCATCTAGAATATCTACTTTCTGCATCATTTGACGCACAATAACCTCAATGTGCTTATCTGAAAGTTTAACACCCTGCTGTCGATATACCGCTTGAGTTTCATCTACTAAGTATTCCTGTACGGCTGTAGGTCCCTTAATTCGAAGTATATCCGAAGGCGTAATGGCTCCGTCAGATAACGGCTCACCAGCTCTTGTATAGTCTCCTTCTTGAACAAGTATAAGCTTCGAAAGAGATACCATGTACTTCATTTTAGTACCATCTTTGGCTTCCACGAAAACTTCGCGGTTACCCCTTTTGATACCACCATATGAAACTACGCCATCAATTTCAGAAACTACGGCAGGATTAGATGGATTACGAGCTTCAAAAAGTTCTGTTACTCTTGGCAAACCACCTGTAATATCTGCGTTCATATTTACAGCTCTTGGTATTTTGGCCAAAATTTGACCAGCCTTGACCTTAGTCTTTTCTTCTACCATCACACGAGCACCAACTGGAAGGTTGTACATCTTTTCGTCTTCTTTACCACCTGTGATAATGATAGACGGGTTTTTAGCACGATCCTTAGAGTCGGTAATCACCTTATCTTTAAAACCTGTTTGTTCATCGGCTTCCTCTCTGAAAGTTATTCCTTCTTCAATGGCATCATAAGCAATAGTTCCATCTCTTTCAGAGATAATTACTGCATTAAATTGGTCCCACATACAGATGTCATCACCTTTCTTAAGCACTTGACCATCTTCTATTTGAAGTGTAGAGCCGTATGGAATATTATTGGTAATAAGGATTTGCTTAGTCTCAGGATCTACAATCCTTAACTCACCTCTTCTGCCAAGAACAATCTTAGCAGGATTTCCTTCTTTATCGATCGTCTCAACAGTTCTAACTTGGTCAAAACTGGCTACTCCAGGGAATTTAGCTTTTATATTTGCATCTACAGATACGTTCATGGCTGTACCTCCAGTATGGAATGTACGAAGCGTTAGCTGCGTACCGGGCTCACCAATAGACTGAGATGCAATTACGCCAACGGCTTCTCCGATTTCAACCATCTTGTTTGTAGAAAGATTCCTACCGTAACATTTTGCACAAATCCCACGACGGGTCTCGCAGGTAAGTGCAGAACGTATCTCAACAGAATCTACTGCAGAATCTTCTATGATGTCTGCTATTTCTTCCGTGATTTCTTCACCAGCTTTCGCTAATAGCGTTTTGGTAACTGGATCAATAACATCGTTAACTGCCGTTCTTCCAAGAATACGCTCAGATAAGGGTTCTACAATATCTTCGTTATCTTTCAGAGCAGCTACTGTGATACCTCTTAATGTTTCGCAGTCTTTTTCATTAACTACGACATCTTGAGCAACATCATGTAATCTACGTGTTAGATAACCAGCATCGGCTGTTTTAAGGGCTGTATCGGCCAAACCTTTACGAGCACCGTGTGTAGAGATAAAGTACTCCAACACATCCAAACCCTCTTTAAAGTTGGAAAGTATTGGATTTTCAATGATTTCACCCACAGAACCTTGAATGTTTTTCTGCGGTTTTGCCATCAAACCTCTCATTCCGCCTAGCTGACGAATCTGCTCTTTAGAACCACGGGCTCCAGAGTGCATCATCATATAAACTGAGTTAAACCCTTGGTCTT
>JBNMFK010000027.1:0-20258 GCA_051269965.1 Algoriphagus sp.
CCAGCAATTAGCCATTAAATTTGGGAATAGAATGGCATTGGACTTGACCGGCAGCCAGCCGGGGCTAGCCCCGGCTGGCTGAGTGCCTAGACAGAGTTTAGCTTACACTCCCCCCTTAACCAGCCAGAGGATAAATATTTAAGGTTTGCAGGCATTCGAAAATCGTCTTGTTAAAATTATCTGTTCTAAAAGTTTTAATTGTAAATAGCCCACACGTCTACCAGTAATAAAACCACGACCAATGTCAAGAATACATAAAAGCTATTTTTAAACAATGGTATAAAAATCAATAAAATACATGCTATAAGCGTATAGGCGATGAAAGTGAGAACTAAACCAGTGGCTAAATCAAACTCAAGTATCAATAAGTACGCGGAAAACGTCATAAATAGATAAGCGAGTATTCTAGTTAAGCTTGTGTTTTTAGCCAGTATGGAGCTCATCTGGCTGAATTCTTTAGGAAAGTGTTTAGATTTTCCGTATTGAATGAAACTGGCTATGGTAAGAAAAAATATAGACATCTATTTTGATCGTTTTGGTTTCTAATTATTCCGCTAGTTCCTTCTCTCCATAAACTTGTGGTATTTCTTCTGCTAATTGTTTTAACCAAGCATCTAGCCTCTCTTCAGTTTTGTCTTTCTCACTATCATTATCTAAGGCTAGGCCATAAAAATACTCTTCATCATAAAGAGCTTTAGAAGCCTCAAACTGATAGTCAGCTGTAGGCCAGAGTCCCACTATCATTCCTCCGTTTTTCATCACGACATCAGCAAACAGACCTACTCCATCAATAAAGTATTCTTCATAATCAAATTGATCACCGAGCCCAAATAGAGCTACTACTTTGTCCGTAAAATTTATAGTTTGAAAATCATCATAGAAGCTTTCAAAATCACTTTGAAGCTCCCCATCGTACCATGTAGAAAGCCCTAAGAAAATGAAATCCATTTTGGCGTAGTCTTCCACTTTCATATCACAAGCTTTTACAACCTCTATCTCTGAATAATCCCATTTTTCTACCAGACGTCTGGCAACATCCTCAGTATTACCAGTATCTGAACCATAAAAAAGGCCAACTTTTTTATCTTCAAGTGCTTTCATTTTGTTTTTTATTTAAAATATGGTACCAAGACTTTCGTATTCTTTAGCTAGATCAGAAAACCCAATGATAGCTCCTCCATTAGATAGACCGAAATTTTTCTCTGATTTAGAAGTATTTTCATCGTAGTTGTACACAACATTTTCTTCTGTATTAGCAATACTGAAATACATTTCACCATCTCCTTGCTCACATTCATACCAGGTATTAAGAGCTAGCATTGATCGCTTAGGAATGATGGTAGTGGTCTGAGCATTTAGAGCCATTCTCCACCACTGAACATTAGCTTGTGTAGACAATGCCCTATTATACCGCTCTAATTTCCAGTGTGCTTTATTGGGTTTTGCAGCAATCAAATCTACTATACCATGTGGGAAAGTAACCGACCCTAATGAATAGGCTATGCCATCTCCAGCATAATCGAAACGACCATTCAACTGAATTAACTGTTCCGCATATTGTACATCGTTTGTGTAGTTATGTAGGTAAGACTTATCAAAATCTGTACTGCCCGCAGGTATCTTAGCAATGGCTTGCTTTACTAGTGGTTTAGGTCTGTTTACCCCAGTGGATATCCAAATATTTCCATCTTCATCTCTATTACCTTTGAAAGAAAAAGCCCCCTGAGTACCCGTATAAGGAATAGTTTCTTGATAAGTACCCGAAGATAAATCTACAACATGATAAAGCAGTGAGTCGGTCTTTGCACCCTTCTTATTTCCCGAATATCTTAAAAAAAGCGTATCCCCTTGGACAATAGGGTCTCTGTATCTTTGGAACCTTATCATAGAGTGTTGGGTTTTATTGTCCCTAAAGACAGACGAATGTTCAATAGAGCCAGTTACTTTTTTTATCTCCGGGTCAAAAGTTATGATGGCTATTTCGTTTCTATCTAAGTAGTACCCGATACCATCTTCTACCTGAACAGAACCCGATACGGTGCACACTGTAGGAATTGTGGTATCCACAAACGCTCCTTTCTCATCTACCACTGCCTCTGTCACATTATTAAATGTGCCCTCTATGCCATTGGTATAAATACCGTTTTTATATCTAACGTTAAAAGATGGAAATGATTTCCCTGCCGAATTATCTATAATGCCTGTAGACACAGACTCAAAACACTGAGCAAAAACCTTGGACTCACCAGAAGTCACCAAAACAAAGCCACTTTTCTTATCTGTACTTTCTGGAACCACTATTTTTGGCTCAGTAACTACAAGAATTTCCTTAATTAGGTCTTTATCGTATGAGGACGAAAAGGATGTAAATACGGTAACTACAACTAATAATTGATTCGTCATTTTGTCTTTTCTTTTACCTATTATGCTTTGTTATTATATGAGGTATCTGATTTTAAAATTCGCATTTCTACTTGGCTTTGGGAGTTTGATATTATCATAAACCGCTGCATCAAAATATTATTAAGCCTAAAATAAAAGCTAAAACCACTTTCTTCAAAAACTTGCCTATTAGCTATGGCACGCGTCTCTTGTTGATTCACAAAATCATCATAGCTACGTACTACACTCTCTTATATATACGAAAAATCTTCAATGAAATTGAAATCCCATAATACTGTGGTTTTTGGCCTACGTCCAAAAGAATTTCCTATACCATAACTAGCAGATACGTTATAAAAATAACTAGGAACATTAGGTATTCTTTTGCCTATCCTAAAACCAGCCCACTCTTCGCGTCCCGAAGCTATTATGCTCTCTTGCGGAGTCACATTACATGATAAATTCAATAGCCTTATTGGTATTGTCATTAAAACTATCTCTTACCCCATCTTATTTACCCAGTCTTTATTTATGTCCTGTACCAGCGAAACACTATTAACCATTAGATAAATAAGGTCAAACTGCTGACCATAAAAGAGATAAGCATCAAAAGCCAGGCTTTTTTGGCTGCCAAAAACCTTTTTAAGCACTCCTCCATAATTATAGTTATTGCTACGTTCTAATTTTAAAAGATAATTAGGAACAATACTAAAGTAGTCTCTAGAAATTTCAATCCTATCTGGAATACGAATAGCCTGCTCAAAACTACCTCTAAAAAACAAATGATTATTCACTTGATAATTTAGCCCTAAGCCTCCTCCAGAAACATTCCCACTGGTTTCATACAAGGGCAAAAAGGTACCAGTAGTTCTAAAAACGTCTGCCGCAGAGTTAGTGTAGCTAAAGTTTTTTAAAAAAAGCGTACTGCTTAGCGTTTCAGACAGCCATTTAGAATCTACACTTACTCCAGCCACATTCCGTGTGAAAGTAGCGGGTCTTTTAGTTAAATCTTGTCCATTACGTATGTTGCTTGGTGGATCATCGCCTTGAGATTTTACATACATGAAAATATTACCGAGCGTGATAAAATGATGTTGAATAGGCGTAAATCGTTGTGCCACGCTAAGCCAGTTTTGCCTGAGTGCGGATACCGGGCCTTGTAGTTCCGCACCAATAGTATTTTCTAGGTCTATTAAGTTACCGTACCAATCATAAATATGTTTGGTAGCTTCCTCAAAAGCAGACCCTATTAGCCCCACATTAGCGAAGTAAAATAAACCTATACGCCCATTTAAAATCTCATTTTTATTGTATTTGAAAGTCTGAACTATACCTGCCTGCTTGTTCTCTACTTCGCCGTATGGTATTATAGCTAAGCATACTCTATACTTAAACTCATTATTACTTTCAGCGTAAGGGGGATTATACTGCAGATTATCTATCCAATTCTTCTCTCTCAGACTTGCCTGAAACCCTCTTAAATACGATAAATGGACATTATGAAATAGACTAACTTCTACCTGCTTCTTACTTACGACCTTCAAGGCATTACCTAATCTAACTGGTTCGTACAGCAAGTTCTCTATGTCCCTCCGATGGTCATTATCAGACGAATTAGAGAAATCATTAAAGCCGACAAAAAAACTACTATTACGTACAAAAAAGAAGTTCAAGGTGACTCTATGGCTTTTGTAATAAGCAAAATTATAAGGAGCATCTATGGTATTCCTATAGTTCCGTCGAGATATACTATTAACACCTCCATCTAAAGCATCAGTACCTAAATAATCCGTTATTAACTCTTTATAAATCTCTATCCTATCATTAACGTTTATAGGAAGGGTAGCTAAAGAAATAGATCCACCTAGCAAGTCTATAGATACTCCATCAAAATAAGACACAATAGATTTACCACTAAGCCTATTAATCATCACATTATTTATAGCACGCCTACCAAGTTGCTCTCTAATTCGTACCCTCGCAGTTCTCTCTAACAATTGAGTAACTTCTAACGTCTCTACTCTTAGTGATATAGCATCTACCGCTGTATCCGAAATTAGCGATTCCCTAATTTCTGTAGCTGCTGTTTTGATAATTACATTTCCTTCTTCTAAGGCTATAGTGCTGGATGTTAAATCAAAATTAAAAGTTGAGGGTCCATTTCGTACTACAAGAATAATATGAAACGCCTCAAAGCCTATAGGCGTTACTTTTAGTTTGACCCTATCTAAAGGAATTTCACCTCTATTGAAAACATAGAATCCTTCTTCATCGGCTGAAATACCATGTCCGTTTTCTAAAGAAAGTACCGCATACGACATAGCGTTTTCATTTGTATCATAAGCATCACCCGATAACTGACCAGCTAATAAGGCTGGACTTAAGGTAAAGCTTACAAATAAAATTTCCCACATTAGATTTCCTCTTGAGATTTATTATTTTTATTTAGACTAATTATAAATAATTCTCAAAAATAAAGATTCATGAGCTAAAAGCTATGCTTATTTAGAATAATTTTAAATAAGGCTATTTGATGAGATTCTACACCAGCTTTTCCAGCAATACCAATTAAACCTTTGGGGATTTTTTCCTGTGTCTTCCATTTTTTATTGGCTTTACATTACTTTTTCAAAACACAAAATTTGTTATCCAATGCCATCTCACCAATTTTAAATGACTCCAAATCATCAGATTATTTTAATACAGTGAACTTATAATCAATTATTTGTACTCTCCTTGACACAAAATCTACCTATATTAATAATACGTCTAAGTAATAAGCTTAACTCAAAAAAGAGAACACCTGTGATGTTCTCTTTCATTTCGGAAGACCAATCTGCTATACTATCCTAAACACGAGTATCCTTTTTAATAGTTCATCACTAAAAGGTATAAAACAGAGCTATTGTCGCCAATCATTTCTAGTTTTTTCAAATGAATGCCTTTATGCCTTCTTCTAATTACCTGTGTTACAAACCACTATAAAAAAGTATGTTTTATATGATTTCCTTCTTCCAAAGCCTATTTTTCAAGACCATAAATACTCTATGTTACATAATTTTCATGAGCCGGAGTCTACTCCAAAGATGTAAACTCAAATGCTGGTGCCCAACAGGCCTTCGTAGTTATTTTGCCATTGACTCCGTGTGTAGGCAGAACTGTTTTTCTCATATGCTCCAGCTCTCCTTTAGCCTGAATTCTAAAATAATTGGCAAAACCGTCTTAATCTCTATCTAAGAAATAAGAACAGATAGACAAATAAAGATTGGTCCGAGTAAACCTCCTTCTCATACTGCTAATGGAATAATTTTGTTCTAATTATTTGATTTAGGACCCCGAAAATGTTCAGGGAAAGATCAGTATCTGACTAAATCCTACTAAATAAATTTATAAAATATCCAAATAACCACAAGCTGTAGTTACGGCAACTGTATACGTTAGCCAACGTATATCGATGTTGATAAAATGAGAAATGTTAACTGAATCAATGTTGATGAAATGGGAGCTGTTAACTAAGCAAAAAATGAGAGGGTGTGTAAATTAGATTCTTGGCCCTTTAACATTATTATCCTCCCAATTGTTTCAACCTTGACAAATTGGCTGATTATTTTTCATTTAATTTGTAACTTTATTTAGTTAATCCGAAAATAGTCCTCCAGAGCTATGAGAACCTCTAAAATTGTACAGGTAGAAATAAATTTTCAATATGAATTAATCGCCATGCGTGGTAGCTCTTTTGCCTATTCTTACTATTCTAATCTTAGCTTGGCTTGTAAGTCCGTCGAAAACGCCCTATTACTAAATAGTTGGGGCAACGATGGTTTTAACTATACCGCAGTATATCGCTCGTTAAAAGAAAGAGAAAGCTACGTTAAGGTATTCAAGGAAAAAGGAATTCCTTTTTTTAAAATTACACTGTCTTATAAAACCCTAAATCCAAAATTGGACAGTTTGGAACTAGTAAAAAAACCTGATTAAAGTAACGGTCGCAGAATATTGGCATTCCATCTTACACCAAAATTAAATAGTGTGTTTCTAGTCGCCTTAAAAGTTGCCCCTTCTTCATTCCTACTCTGAAAAGATACATCTAGAAATAGGTTGTGGAGAAGCATGTAAGATGCTTCCGCACGAACATTCATAATAGTTCTTGCGTCGCCTTGAGAAATGAAATTACCAAGTTCCTTTGGCCTATTGTTCCGGTAACTTTTGAGAATATCTCCTCCCCAGTTTAGGCCTTCGATGTCATACCCCTTTATCGCACGCATAAAAGTAGCCTTGACAAAAAGTCTATTGAACGGCTGATAGCGAGCTACAAATAAAAACTCTTTGAAGTTGGCACCAAGTGGGTGTGTGATGGGAACATTATAATTAACCAGACTGGAATAGTCACTAAAATGACTATACGTATACGGTCTCGCATAATTAAACTCTCCTTGAACATCGAAGTTTTTAAGTCCTGCGAAATCTATGTATTTTAAACCTAATTGGCCCGCATTCTTTTCGCCGTACCAGCCTTGATTTTGTCTCTCCTTACTATTGAACTCGTCTAAAACAAATTGACCATAAGCAATGAAAGATTTGCTCAATAAGAGCTTAAAGTCCACCCCTACAATAGAATTATCACTACTTCCAATTAAGCCTTCTACAAACCTGTAGAATATAATAGGGTTTAGATAATTCATGTCAAAGGACCTGCCACCAAACATTACCGTTTCAAAAAGACCAATATTGAGTCTCCTACTAACGTTCATATTTAAATGGTGAAATGCCATGTATTTTGGTGGAATTGCCAATAAATCATTCACACCAATATCAACTTGAGTATTACTCATCCTTGCTATCATATTTTGATACTCTAGTCTCCCTAACTTGAGATTTACTATTAGGTTTAAATATGGAGCACTAAAGTCACTCAAAATCATAGACCGTATACCTGAGCCAACAAAATTCTTAGAATGCCCAAATCGTAGATTAATATGCTTAGAGGGCTCAAAGACAATATATCCATTGGCTTGTACATAATCTCGAGTCAGTTTGTTCACATCATCTCCTACAATTTTAGTAAAACCCGTATAAGGAAAGCCTTCGGTTTGACCATAATACTGTTTCACATAAAAAGGGGAAGACTCTTGATTTTCGGTAAAGTCCGTGTAAAAGCCGAATTTATTATTAATACTTCCTCTAATACTTATCCCACGCGTATTGATGAACTGCCCCTGTTCCCCAGAACCTCCACTATTTTTACCACCTCCAAAATGAAAAATTGGGCTAACATGAATTTCATAATCATCATTTTTGATAAAATAAAAGTCAGACTGCTTTTTAAAGAAGCGTTTCAAAAATGGCTTCCCAGATCCTACTGTACTGTCCGCAGCAAATGACCAGCTATCAATTTTAAGATAATTTGAATTCCACCTATCTATCTTTGAATATGTCGTATCTGTCAAGTCCAATGAATCTATGAATCTAACTACCTGTTCTCGTTCAAAAGGCTTTAAATTAGAATGAAAATTATTGGCCAATTGTCCAGACTTTGCCTCAAATCTTTCTATCAAGTGATTGTAATCTTGGTCTATCCCCAGATAGGGAGATTGAGCCTCTGCTACACCATAAATAATTAGAAAAATGAAGGTAATTTTTAACTTTAACACTTTTTTTGAGCTATGTATAATCACAAATTTAGTAAGAATTTTATGAAACTCTCCAAAGCATAAGCCTTACCTTTGACTAGTTAGTTTTCTAATAGGATAGGCCCTAAAACTCCAAGAGATTATTGCCAAATGAAGAAGTTTAATATTCCAGACATCTACAAGGGTAACATTATAGGTCGTTTAAAAGAAATTCGACGAGTTAATGATAAATTAAAAAAAGACTTTAGTCCCTCCGTCCTTGATTTTGGATCGGTGAAGTTTAGTATTGCAAGACACTTTGGCTTTTGCTACGGTGTCGAGAATGCTGTTGAAATAGCATATCGAACCATAAGCGAGAACCCCGATAGAAGGATCTTTCTCTTAAGTGAGATGATTCATAATCCAGGAGTTAATGAAGACCTACTCTCCAGAGGAGTTCAATTTTTGATGGATACACAAGGAAATCAACTGATAGATTGGGATTTATTAACAAAGGAGGACATCGTTATTGTACCAGCCTTTGGAACTACACTTGCGATTCAGGAAAAGCTAAATAACTTAGGTATAGACCCTTATGCATTTGATACCACTTGTCCCTTTGTTGAGAAAGTATGGAATAGAGCGGGGCAAATTGGGGAGAAGGGATATTCGGTTATTGTCCATGGCAAACCAAATCACGAAGAAACAAGAGCTACGTTTTCTCACAGTCATTCTAAGACGCCTACTCTGATTGTGAAAAATATTTTTGAAGCCCAAAAATTAGCAGCCTATATTAGAAACGAAAAAGGCTCAGCAGATTTCAAGAAAGAATTTGCAGGACAATACTCAGATGGATTTAATCCCGAGACTGACTTAAATAAAATTGGCGTAGTCAATCAAACTACCATGCTCGCCTCTGAAACACAGGAAATATCTGAATATTTGAAAGGTGTGGTTCAGGAGCATCACCTGCTAGATAAAAAGACTGTTGCCGAGCATTTCGCTAATACAAGAGATACATTATGTTATGCCACAAACGACAATCAAGACGCCACACATCAACTCATCGATCAGGTGGCCGATTTTGCTATAGTGGTTGGTGGCTACAATAGTTCAAATACAAATCACCTTACAGAGCTTTGCGAGACCAAACATAAAACGTATTACATAGAGTCTGATAAATGTCTCATCTCGCCTGATGAGATACATCATTACGATTTGCAGCTAAATAAAACTATAGAAAGCTTCGACTTCTTGCCTAAAAAAGAAAAAGTCAATGTATTATTGACTTGTGGAGCTTCATGCCCTGACTCTGTCATGGAGCTAGTTCTTACCCGTTTAGTGTCCTTTTTTGATAATACAGAAGATATCGAATACGTTATTGAAAGGGTAAGTTATTAGAAATGTGGTGCCTATCACCTTGACAGGCATCACATTTTTTACTATATTTAGAGAACAGTCTTTAAAAGAAACTGTGTAATAACCTAAAACCCCTACCCTTATGTCAATGTTAGAATACATTAAAGTAATACTGGAGAAGGTAAGTTTTGACAGAGGTTTGTTTGAGAAAGAACTATTGAAAGGAATCAAACAACTCATGCCAAAAGAAATAGAACTTCTACAGTCATGGTGCTACGAAACTTATGGAACGCTTTACAAAACGCTTTTAAATAAAATATTTAGAAGACCTCAATTTACCTTATAAGTTTCTCCTTAATTGTTTAAAAGCTCAAGCAGTTTCTGTTTGAGCTTTAATTTTTTAACGCTCAAATTTTAATCGCCTACCTTTTACCGCTTCATTAAAACTTCCATTATCAAAAGCCAAATGCCCAGAAACAATAGTCTGTGTTACCGTAGAGCTAAATGTATGACCCTCAAACGGTGACCAGCCACACTTGGCATATAGGTTTGATTTATTAACTTCATAATCTTGAGCTAGATCTACAATGGCAATATCTGCCCAATAACCTTCCCTCAGAAAACCTCTTTCCTCTATTTCAAAGCAAACTGCTGGTGCATGAGCCATCTTTTCCACTACTCTTTCTAGAGTGATTTTTCCTTGTCGATGAAAATCCAACATGGTTTGTAAACTATGCTGTACCAAAGGCAAACCTGAAGGAGCCTGCCAATAAGACTTTCCCTTATCTGCGATTTCATGTGGAGCGTGATCGGTAGCAACGATGTCGAAGCGGTCGTCCAAAAGAGCCTGAAAAAGGTTATCCTTATGATTATGCTTTATGGCTGGATTACACTTTATTCTATTACCCAACTGCTTATAATCCTCCGCATCAAACCAAAGATGATGAATACAAACCTCAGCTGTAATTCTTTTCTCTATTAATGGAATAGAATTGTCAAAAAGTGGAATTTCTTGTGAAGAAGATATGTGAAGTATATGCAGGCGAGTATTATGCTTCCTTGCCAAGTCTACCGCCATGGAAGAAGACAAATAACAACCTTCCTCGCTTCTTACTAAAGCATGGACGTCGTAAGGCAGCTGATGATCTTCATACATAGCCTTATACTTCTCAAAATTAGCCCTTACAGTTCCTTCATCTTCACAATGTGTTGCAATTAAAGAAGGGAAACTTGCAAAGACTTTAGAAAGGGTAGCAGTGTTATCTACCAACATATTTCCAGTGGAACTACCCATGAAAATTTTAAGACCACATACGTCCTTGATATTGGTTTTCATAACCTCCTCAAAATTATCATTTGAGGCACCCATAAAAAAGGAATAGTTGGCTAGTGAAGATTTGGCCGCGATGTCATATTTGTCCTGAAGAAGCTCTTGAGTAAGAGCGTTAGGTATCGTATTTGGCATCTCCATAAAGCTGGTGGTACCGCCAGCTACCGCCGCTTTTGCCTCTGTATATATAGTTGCTTTTGAGGTTAAACCAGGTTCTCTAAAATGAACTTGGTCATCAATAACTCCTGGTAAAACATATTTTTCAGCTGCATCGATGATTATGTCTGCCAATTCTCCGGATATAGACTGACCTATTTTTTCAATCTTCCCATCTTTTAGAAGAAGGTCCGCTTCAAAAATCTTTCCCTCATTAACCAGTTTACCACTCTTAATTAAAATCCTTTCCATCTTATAATATTTCTAAAGCCTTTTTAGCACTGTTTATAACTCTATTATACTCTGCAATATTTAGGGACTCCTTGAAATAGACCTTAGCCGTATTCAAATTATTTCTTTTCAGGCTTATTTGCCCCAAACTTAGATAGGCCATACTTTTAAAATCATCCACATACCTACCTTCCCCTTTAAAGGCTATGGCCTTTTTATACTTTATTTCGGCAAGGTTTAAGTTGTTTTTATTTAGCTCAATATCTCCGGCAAAAACTAAACTTGCGAGTAAATAATCTACTCCTGTGTAATTTTGCAGTTCCTGATTTTTCACTTCTGCCATTAAATATTCACCATTAATTAATAAAGATTCAATATACCTCAATAAAAAGTCTGGGTTCTTTGGAAAATTTAAGTTGAGACCTCTGGTAAGTTTGAGAGCTTCCAGGTTCTTATTTTCGTATTTAAGACAAATACCCGCCAAAAAGAAAACAGCTTCAGTTTTAGTAAAAAGGGATTTCTTTGTGGCTTGTCGCAAATCTTCTAAACCTTGGTTTCTATCCCCTTCTAAAAAAAAATAGATAAGGGGCTTTATCTGAGGATGAGTCTCTGGATACTGAACTCGGTAATATCGATACAGTCCGTTAGTCAACAAAAAATCAGGGTTTAGGGGATACAAGTCAAAGCCTGCTTTTAAGAATCCATAAGCCTTTTTGGCTTCCAATCCAGCCTTGAGATAGTCCTTCTTTTCACTGTAGGCTCTACTAATATTGCCATGAGCAGAGAGTAGATAAAAGTTAGCCTCCTCCGATATATGACCAGACTTGAGCATACCATAAGCAGTTTCTTTGCAGTGTTCTAAATGTTCTAAATATTCTTGAAAAACTCTTTCATTATTTTCGACGGGTATAAATTTCCATTGCAATAAGGTGGCCTTAAGCAAGTAGCTCAAAGGATGTCCTACATATTTTTGATAAACTGGCTGCCAAATTTTCTCAGCCTTGTCAAACTCCATGTTGTACAACTTATCTAGGCCTGCGGTTACAATCTTTTGACTAAGAGTATCATTCAAAAACTGTCCCTTGGAAGGTTGTCCTATTAAAATAAGTAGTAGAGTTAAATATATATTTTTCAATTTGGGCCAAAAAAATGGCCTCTTCAGTTACACTGAAAAGGCCAGATTAAAAATCTTGTCTAACTTATTGAGCTGTCGGTAGTTGTACCGAATTACCCATATAATTTATTACAGCGTCATAATCCTCCAGGGCTACACCCGAAGCTTTCATAGCTGAAGCTATTGACTCCTGAATCACTACAAACTGGAAATTCATATCACCAGCTGGAGCATAAGTTGTAGTTCCTCCGAAAAGAGCTGTTTGGTTTTTATAATACACATTTACTTGGCCAGTCTTGTAGGAATACTGAAGTGACTCCACTGATTGGTCTATCTCTTTTGACAACGAAATTGGCAAACTATACTTATTATCCCCTGAAACAACAAACGCCAAAACAGCCATGTCAGCAGTAATTACCCCATTTTCAATAGCAACGCCACCCCATGTGCTTGTAGAAGCAGAACCAATACCAGGAACCTCAACATTTGACCAATCCGCTACAACAACGGTGTTAGAGAATCTCTGAATGTTTGCATTTCCGTCTGTACCATTGTTTCCATTAGTTCCATTAGTTCCATTAGTTCCATTTTGGCCAGTAGGACCTGCGGGTCCTATACTTCCTGGATCCCCTTTATCTCCCTTACACGACACTAAAGCAACGGTAGAAGCAAAAGCCAATATGCTGAATAGCCTAACTATTTTATTCATAATTTTAAGATTTAAGTTTTATTTGTCTTCAAGTTTTCTTAGCAATATTACTCGAATTTAAAGAACTTTGCAAGCTAGAAGACTTGTTAATTTATTATACGGTTACCTGTGTCTTAAAATTTAATATTTACTAAATCTATGCAATCACCAGATTCCCTTTCTCAAGTAGCTGAGTTTCACCAGATTTTCCAACATCCAATCCTCGAAAAACCTCAAATACCTAATTTTGACAGATGCGAGTTGAGAGTTGAATTAATTTCAGAAGAGCTTAAGGAATTACAAGAAGCAATAGAGAATAATGATTTACTAGAAGTAGCTGATGCTCTCTGCGACCTACAATATGTTCTTTCTGGTGCTGTTCTTGAGTTCGGCTTGGGAGATAAATTCAAAGAGCTTTTTGATGAAGTTCAGCGTTCAAATATGAGCAAGGCTTGTGCTACAGAAGAAGAGGCTCTGGCAACTGTTAAATATTATAATATTAAAGGGACAGAGAGCTATTTCAAAAAAGATGGTGACAGGTATTTGGTTTTCAGAAGCGGTGATAACAAAACACTTAAAAGTGTCAACTATTCACCTGCCAATCTAAAAGATATTTTAAGTCATAAATAGATGAGTGTAGTTTTTAAAAATATTCAGAAAATAGAATCCCAATTAAATGAGGCCTGCAAATTGGTAGCTGTTTCTAAGAGGCAACCAAATTCTAAAATTTTAGAGGCTTACGCTGATGGTTTCAAAAGATTCGGCGAAAATTATGTTCAGGAGATCGTCTCTAAAAGCCAAGAACTTCCAAAAGATATAGAGTGGCACATGATAGGCCATTTGCAGCGTAACAAAGTAAAATTCATAGCCCCTTTTATTGAATTAATTCACTCCGTGGACTCTATAAAGTTGCTTAAGGAAATTAATAAAGAAGCTCTGAAAAATGAAAGAGTAATTAACTGCTTGCTTCAGGTTCATATTGCTGAAGAGGAAAATAAAAATGGTTTTGATAAATCAGGACTTCTGGAGGCCCTGGATTCGGATCTCAGCCAATTTAGGAATGTCAGCATTATTGGCCTGATGGGAATGAGCACATTCACGGATAATATGGAAACAGTGAAAGCGGAATTTGAGAGTTTAAAATTAATTTTTGACCATGTACAGCAAACATATCCCATTCTACCCTTGAAGGAACTTTCAATGGGAATGAGTGGTGATTGGAGAGTAGCAATGGATCATGGAAGTACTTTAATTAGAGTAGGAAGCTCTGTTTTCGGTGAAAGGTTATGAATAAAACTTATTTGATTTCAGGTGCAGTTCTTGGCTTTCTAGCTGTTAGCACAGGAGCCTTTGGAGCCCATGCTTTTAAGGTTCCGCTATTGGCAGCTGGAAATTTAGAGACTTATAACACAGCAGTGACGTATTTATTTTATCATGCTTTGGCTCTTATTTTCACAGGAATGCTGACTAGAGAATTCGGCAATAAATGGAATAAATATGCGGGATTTTCTTTTATAACCGGTAGCATTATTTTTTCTGGATCTTTGTTTTTAATATGCCTTACGGGTATCAAAACTTTTGGTGCCATTGCCCCCATAGGTGGTGCATTTTTGATAATAGGATGGCTTTCAAGCCTTAGATCGTTTCTAATTAACTAATAAGGAGACTTAGATTGGTTTCCAAAACATCACCCATGTTGCCGCATTTAGAAAACTCGTTTGTTTTGTAGTGATCATTTAATTCCGATATGATTTGCTTAAGATTATGTTCCAAGTAAATAGTATCGGATTTCATCACCTTCATTAGATTATTTAAGCGAGTTTTTTCAGTTTTAATTCTATTGGCAATCAGCGAGCGTTCTTCTATCTGATATTGTTTAACAGATTCAGGTGTCATGTATTTAATACCTAACTCTATGATGGGATTGTTTTGTCTGAAATATTGAGGCATATAAACAGATTTACTGCCTTCATAAGACTGCTGATCGAAGTCTATTGCTCTAATTCTATAGTGAAAATCTTCAAAATCTGGGGTAACTATAATGACGAAATTGGATGAATGCATGTCCCCCAAAAGACGTGCAAAACACCGCTCATTAAATTTAATAAATTCTTTAGCTAGTCGGATCGGGTTAAGCTTGAAGTCATTAAGATGAAACTCAAAAAAAAGATCCCCTGGTATACCTGCTATATGTTCCTCGACCAGCGTCTCTGAATGAGTTATATAACTAATAACATTAGGCGACAAAAGGTGCTCTAGCTCTAGGCCATAAATTCTAGAGGCATCAGCGTTTTTTACGTAGAAATAATCATAATTATCATTCACCTTATTTATTATTCTAACTCTGAAAGGCGACGTATTTGCATACGTACAAGTGTCTACTCTGTCCACTACTAAATGCTCTATAACCGAGGCATCTCCATCTGTTTTTAAATCTGCATAGATGATTTTAAGATTCTCATAAATTTCTACCAAGTCAGACTGGGAATAAAAAACAGTCTCCCAGAGAGTATCATTATTATTTTTATCCAATAAAGCTATTCTATTATCAAATCTTAGAAGGTCTTTATACTTTAAAGGAAGCTCTCTTTCTCGCCCGAATTTCTCTAAGTAAGCCCTTAGTGACGGCTTTACTTTAAACGGTATCTTTTTCTTACTTATGAGAGCCATAATTTAAAATGATGATAAATTCTTAAAAAAAACTTAAAATGTTATATTTGACATAATATTACCTCTAATGTACAGTTAAAGAGTAATAATTGCCACTTGAAGACTTTAATAAGATCTTTGAAATGGCCAGTACTTAAACCTAAAAATCATCAACAGGAATAAAGTGTACTTTTACGTATCCTTTTTCTTAAACATTAATTTTAAAAAATGGAACAATCAGATTCAAATAACAGCTCAGTCGTGAAAGCCGGCTTAATCCTTGCTCTGGCCTTAGCTGCTGTCCTTGGATATTTATATTTCAAGGAGCGTCAAAAGGTAGAAAACAAAGTGGTGGAAGTAAGTGAAGTTAACAGAGACTTGATGCTTGCCAATAGCAAATTGGATTCTATTGGTACTCAGTTAGACGGTCAAATTGCTGAGATTACAGCTCTAGGCGGTCAGGTAGAAGAACTTCAAGCCTTAAAAGCCCAATTAGAAAAAGATAAGAGAAATCTTATTTATTCTAAAAATGTGAGTCTGAAAGATTACCAAGATAAGATTTCAGGATACGAACTGGCTTTAACTCAAAAGGACGTTGAAATAGCGAAACTGAGAGAAGCAAATGTTGTTTTGGCAAATGAGAATGAAACTTTAATTACTCAAAAAACAGAGTTAATTGAGACAAATACTGCGTTAGAAAACACAAAAGCCGCACTTTCTGATTCGGTTTACGCTGTAAGCGTAAAAAATGCTGAATTAAGCGAAAAGGTATCTTTAGCTTCTGCACTTAAGCCGATGGCCTATGCCATTTCTGCTATTAATTCTAGAGGAAAAGAAAGAGATGGTTCTGAGTTCAAAGCCAAAAGGGTTGAGCAAATTAAAATCTCTTTTAAACTGGCTGAAAACCCTTTAACCAGAAAAGAGGCTAAAACAGTCTTTATGCGTTTATTAGATAATTCAGGTTCTGTGATTTCTGACATGGCTATGGGTTCAGGAACTTTCAGCTTCGGAGGAAAACAGACGGTTTATACAGCTAAGCAAAGTGTTATGTTTACCAATGATGGTCAAACAGTAGATTTCATTTACGATAAAGGTGATGCCTACGAAGCAGGAAGCTACACTGCCGAATTGTTCTCTGAAGGATACAGAATAGGACAGACATCCTTTGATATTAAGTAATTAGAGATTTTTATGCTGTCAGAAAAAGGGCAGGCCCAAAACGAGCTTGCCCTTTTCTATGTTCTAATTTATTGGCTTATTTATTACACCATTCTCGTTATAAAGCGTTTGTAACAAAGTTTCACCTACAGCCTTTAAGGTGTTACTGTCAATGGCCTCCAAGTCATCAGAATGCTTGTGCCAATGCTCATAAAACACTTGCTCAGAATTAATTTTTTGATCAATAATATCAATCATAGGTATTTCTCTATGTTGAATGACTGGAATATGATCATCTAAAATATCTCCTCCTTGAGAAGGGAGAAATAAGCTCCCATAACCTTTACTAGCAGCCGTATTCCAAATTTTATTAACTACGGAAGGAGCCACTCTCATAGAGATTTTATCCTTATAAAAAGTAGCATTATAACCTCCTACCATATCGACTAGGACTCCATAATAAGCGGAATAATTCTCCTTATGAGGACTTTTAGCCCAATATTCTGAACCCATTAAATAGCCCCCATAATCGTTCATAGAATTTCCCAGAAAACTCTCTGGCTTTCCGCCATCCTCGGCATCGAAGAAAATATAATCAATACCAATATCTGGCTTCGTCTCCGATCGAGAAATTTCTTCTGCTATTTGCAGCAAAATAGCTACACCACTGCCGCCATCATTAGCTCCTGGAATAGGCTGTGATTTACGTTCCGTGTCTTGATCTGCCACAGCACGAGTATCCCAATGAGCTGCCAAAAGGATTCTTTTTGTTGCTGTAACATTATATGACCCAATAATATTTCTGGCTTTAAGTATTTTTCCTTCAAAAGAATAGGCCTCAAACTCTTGCTCTTGAACCTCTAAATTGAAATCAGCTAACGTTTTAACTATCCAATCACCGCAACTAACATGTCCTTTAGTATTAGGAACTCTCACGCCAAAATCAAGTTGCTTTTTTACTTTAAGGAAGGCAGCTTCAGAATCAAAATCAGGAGCATTTATAATCATTTTAGTCTCCTTCTTATCAATTTTTGTTCCTTCCGTTGAAGAAGATTGACAAGCGTAAAGCAATGAAAATGCTAATACAAGAGTTAATGTTTTGATAATTGACCTCATCTATTTAATTTTGATAATAATAATACGGTCTTTAAAACAGACCTGCTTTTCTAATAAAACGTGAAAAATGAAAAAATCACTGGCCTTTATGGCCCTTTCAATTGGGCTTGTATGCCTTACTTCATTTAATGACAAACCTAAGGAAAACTCCGTTATTAGGTATGTCAACTATCCGATTTTTGGTAAAGAATACTCAAAAACACCCATCATGGATAAAACTATGGCAGGGGATGTATATTACATCGTTAGTGGGCATGGAGGACCAGATCCAGGAGCTATGTTTAAAAAGGGAGAAAACTGGCTATGTGAAGATGAATACGCTTATGACGTGAGTCTCAGATTAGCCAGAAATTTAATAAGTCATGGAGCTAGAGTTTACATGATAACCCGCGATGAAAATGACGGTATAAGGGACGATGAACTTCTTGAACCAGACAAGGATGAGACAGTTTGGGGAGGTGATTCAATGCCTTTGGGGCAAAAAGCAAGACTCCAGCAAAGAACTTCCATCATTAATAGACTCTACTTAAAGAATAAGGCAAAAGGCTTCAAAACTCAAAAGGTCATTATCACTCATGTAGATTCTAGGTATCAGGATAAAAAAGTAGACGTTTTCTTCTACTATAATAAAAACAGTAGTACTGGAGAAGCCTTAGCAAACGCTATTTACTCCACAGTCAAATCAAACTATGACGAACATCAAAAAGGTAGAGGCTATGAAGGTATAGTAAAAGACAGAGACCTTTATATGTTGAGAGAAACTAGGCCCACTGCAGTATACATTGAGTTAGGTAACATCTCAAACACTTTTGACCAGAAAAGACTTCTCATCCCAAATAACAGACAAGCCATAGCCAATTGGATTGCCGAAGGTATAGCAAAAGTTTGAAGCGTAGTCCTATGTTAATTGTTTTAGCTTTCACAAGACCTCCTTTGATAGTTGATATTTCATTAGCTTTGTAAATCTATAGAATAAGCCGAAAAAGTTTTTGATGACCCTAGCCTTCACTATTTGTTCTAATAATTATATTTCTCAAGCCAAAGCACTTGCAGATTCTGTCAAAAAGCATAGTCCAAATGTCATTTTCTACATTTGCCTAACTGACAGGTTTGAACATATACCCGTTAAATATAGAAGTACTTACGAGCCATACAATATACTTGAAGTTAAAGATTTAGGTATCTCTAATTTTGATTGGATGAATTCTAATTATGATATTATAGAATTCAACACTGCCGTAAAGCCTTACTGCTTCCAATATTTATTTAGTAAACACAAGGAGGCTACTAAGCTTATATTTTTAGATCCAGACATCGTAGTTTATAATAGTTTGACGTCTGTCGAAAATAATTTGGCTTTGTACAATATCATACTAACACCTCATCTTACCCAACCTATAGAAGATAACCGTCATAAGTTTACGATTCATGAGCATGACATCCTTAATCATGGCATTTTCAACTTAGGATTTGTGGCCATAAATAGTTCTTCAGAATCTAAAAGGTTCATTGATTGGTGGGCAGATAGGCTTGCTGAACAATGTAAGCATGATCTTTGCAACGGTCTTTTTGTGGATCAACTATGGTGTAATTTGGTCCCTTGTTATTTTCAGAAGGTTTTAATTGATAAGGATTTAGGAATGAATATGGCATATTGGAACTTACAAGAAAGGGTCATAAATAAAGTTAATGGGCAATATGTAGTCAATAATACTGACAGTTTACTTTTTTTTCATTTCAGCACGTTTAATCCTGAGATAGAGAATAATATAGCAGCTAAGCAGAACAGATATAGACTTTCTGACAGAAAGGATTTACAGGAGCTCTATAGAAATTATGAAGAAACTGTTAAATTGAATCATTTCTATGAGTTAAAAGGACTTAAATGCCAATACGGAAGAATACCAAAACCTGTGAAAAGATATAAAAGAGTAAGAGCTTTAATCACTAAACCCCTGAGAGGTCTAGTCAAATTTATTGAAGAGACTATTTGAAATGGAGCAAAGGCTTAAAATATTAATAGTCACTCATAATAATTTGTTTCCTGTGGACTCAGGCGGAGCTATGGCCACAATGTCTTACGTGGATGAGCTTCGTAAATCTCACGACGTAAGCGTTTTAATTACCAACCCATTTGTGCCCAGCACTGAAAACCTTGTAACACTTAAAGAAAAATGGCCCAACGTAAAACTCTATTGTGGCAATACATCTGATCAAAAAAGATTTCCTTTCAGAGATTTGGCCAAAAATGTTTTAACTCGTCTAGGTATTCTCAAGCCACTCGTTTTCACGAACGAGGAAAACGCTCAGTATAAATATGAACCTATCTCACAGGGAGATATCGAACTAGTGAATAAGGCCCTGGCAGAAAACGATTTTGACGTTATCGAGGTTAATTTTGTAGAGAAGTTTCCATTAATTTTCAATTTACCAAAAGAGAGCCTCAAAATAGCCGGTAACCATGAA
>JBNMFK010000028.1:0-20251 GCA_051269965.1 Algoriphagus sp.
ACTGACAGTCACTAGAGTGAAAGTCGTCACAAGCATAAGAGGAATTATAAAAGCCCACCATCCAATATCTATGTGATAAGCAAAGTCCCGCAACCATTTTTGCATAAACCACCAAGCTAAAGGAGTAGCTACGACCGCTGCAATTAAAATCAAAACCAAAAAGTCTCTGGAAAGTAAATTAATAATTTCGAGGACGTTAGCTCCAAGAACCTTGCGAATTCCAATTTCTTTAATTCTTACCTCTGCAGCAAAAGTTGCAAGACCAAAAAGCCCGAAACAAGATATGAGTAAAACAATGCCCCCGAATGTATAAAATAGCTGCAATTGATTGGACTCCGATTTATGAAGTTTGGCATATGAGTCATCCAAAAAAGCGTATTTGAAGGGTGCATTGGGAACAAGGGTAGTCCAACAGCGTTCGGCAGCAGCGATGGCTCCAGATATATTTCTAGGATCGGCTTTCACGCTTATCGTACTCTGCCAGTCAGATTTTCTAAAGAATAACAAGGGCGTTATTTTTTCTTTTGGACTTTTGAAATGAAAATCTTGTACAACACCTATTACTTGCCCAGTACGCTTTTGGTAGGTGAATTTCTGACCCACGACAGGTTCTTTCAGCTTAAATTCATTTACGGCGGTCTCGTTCAAAATGACATGATTATCATCTGCTGTGTTGCCTGCGGAAAACCAACGGCCACTTGTTAATTTTAAATCATAAAATGACTGATAATTATTATCGACTGACATGGGCGAAACCGTGGGATTCCAATCTTCTTCTCGCCCGTCCCAATCCAAACTTCCACTATGAATACTATTAAAGTTTACAATAGTTCCGCTGCTCTTGGTGATGTCTACAATTTGGCTCTCTTGTTTAAGTTGGGCATGAATTGCTTCTGTCTTTTCTCCGGTTTCATCTAAATACCAAGGCAAGGAAAATGAAAATACTTGGGCCTTTTCATAACCCACATCATTTTCCTGCATAAACTCTAATTGCCTAAAAATTAATGTTGTACAAATTAGAATAACAATCGTGAATGAGAATTGAAAAACAACTAAGACTTTTCTAAATGTTGCGTTTTTAGTTCCCAATACCGATTCCCCCTTACTCAATGCCAAGGGCTTAAGATTAGATAAAAGAATAGAAGGATACACGCCATTGAACAAAATAGAGAGGACCACTGCAGCACCTAAAATCATCCAGACTAAAGGATTATTAGCGATGTTGAATTTGGTGTCTACCACGGATTCCAGAATTGGCAAACCCAAGTAAATTAATCCGATGGCTAGTACCATAGCGAACAAACTTGTAAGTGTAGACTCAATAAAAAATTGATTAAAAAGTCCGGCCTTTGAAACGCCCATGAACTTTTTGATACTCACTTCTTTGTTTCTCAGACTAATATTTGCCGTAGTTAGATTGACATAGTTGATGCAGGCTGTAAGCAAAATGAGAAAGGCAATCCCTGTAAAGACCCAAAGTACTTTTTTGTCTACTGGAGGAGACATTTCTCCAATTTCAATCGAATTATCATAATGAATGGCTGTTAATGGCTGAAACTTCAATTCATTGTTGGCCTCTTTGTCTTCTCTTATTTCTCGAAATAGTGCAGTTGCTTTATTTGATAAATTCCCTATATCTGTATTTTCATTACAGACGACATAGGTTTGATAATTAAAATCATTCCAATTCTTTTCCTCTTCATAGGTTTCTGGGTTTGCAAGTCGCGATGCATTCTGTGCGTAAACATCGAATTTGAAAATCGTATTTGGAGGATAGTTCCCAAGGATGGCTTTTACGACTAAACTAATAGAGTCAAGCTGTATGATCTTGTTTATTGGGTCTTCTTTGCCGAACAATTCTTTTGCTTTGGATTCTGTGATCGCCACATTATTCTTGTCGATCTTAAATTCCGACAGGCTTCCATTTGTGACTTCGTAATCAAAAATATCAAACCAATTACGGTCCACATAAAGCATTTTATCTATTGCTCTAGGCTGATGGTTAACTTTAACATTGACATCAGCCCAGGGAACATAGAGTTTAGTAGATGCTTCAACTTCTGAAAAGTTGTCAGAAAGTTTATGAGCCAGTAGCAATGGGGTAGCTGCCCAATGCCAGGTTTCATCTTTGTTTACTTTAATATGAGAAGTAACTCTGTAAACATTGTCTACATTTTTGTGATAGGAGTCATAAGTATACTCATTGTAGATCCATAGTATTAGCAAAACTGCTGTTGCTAAGCCCAATGCCAAACCACCGATATTAATGCTGGTGTTTAACCTATGCTTTAACAAGGTCCTCCAGGCTATTTTGATGTAATTTTTTATCATAATTCGCTTAACTGCCCATTCGGGAAGCCTTATAAGTGAAAATTCTTAATAAAAGGGCACCATATTTTGTGGGCTTCAATAGCCCACAAAGTGTCATCTTAAAAGCCTAGAAATTACTTTTTCATAATTTGTGTTTCTAGGTTTATGTTGTATTGGCCTAAGGGCAATAGATGTTATACATGAAAGTTCTCTGTTACTATTTTACCATCAAATAAATTGATGGTTCTGTGTGCAAAACCAGCATCATAAGGGGAGTGCGTGACCATAGCTATGGTGGTACCCTCCATGTTGAGCTCTTGCAATAACTTCATCACGTCTTCACCATTTGCAGAGTCCAAGTTCCCTGTAGGTTCATCGGCAAGAATTAGTTTTGGCTTTGCTACTACTGCACGAGCTATGGCTACACGCTGCTGCTGTCCACCAGACAATTGCTGAGGGAAGTGATTTCTACGATGCATCATGTTCATACGCTCTAGAGCGGCTTCTACCTTTTCCTTACGTTCTGCGGTTGGAGTTTTAAGGTAAAGCAAGGGTAATTCTACGTTTTCAAATACGGTAAGTTCGTCAATCAGGTTAAAGCTTTGAAAAACGAATCCTATATTTCCTTTTCTGAGTTGAGCTCTTTGTCTTTCGCTCATTCCGCCCACTTCAGTGCCATAGAAATCGTAGCTTCCTTCTGTAGGGTTATCTAGTAAGCCTAGAATGTTAAGCAGTGTAGATTTTCCACAGCCAGAGGGTCCCATAATGGCTACAAATTCACCATCTTTAATCTCCATGTCTAGCCCGTTGAGAGCTGTCGTCTCCACCTCGTCGGTGGTAAACATCTTTTGTAAATCGGTGGTTTTAATCATTTCATATATTGCTTTTGGCTGTTAGTAATGAGCAGTTAGTTGCACATCAGGAATATTCAATTTAAAATTTTATTAAGCATTTACTTTTACTTTCAGATTAATAGCGAATAGCTAAAGGCATTTTATTTTCTTATTTGAGTTCTAAAACTTCTTTGTCTCCGAAGTTTCCGTAAGAACTCGTGATAACTTTATCTCCAGGGTTTAGTCCATCCAATACCTCATAGTGTTTTGGGTTTTTGCGGCCCAGGGTGATATCTCTTTTTACTGCTCGAGTACTTCCCTCTTCTACCACATAAACCCAGTTTCCACCAGTATCAGAGAAGAAACCTCCCACAGGAAGAAGCGTTGCTTCTTCGGACTTACCCAGCTCCAGTCTAATTGGAGAAGACTGACCTCTACGTATTCCTTTTGGGGTACGCTCTTTGAAGACCATGTCTACACCAAATCGTCCGTTCAAGACCTCAGGGTAAATTTTAATAATTTCCATGATATGAGTGCTGCCGTTAAAATCAAAGTTGGCTTGGAGTCCAGCAAATATCCTAGAAATATAATGCTCGTCTATTTCAGCACGCATCTTAAAACCATTCATGTCATCTATTTGACCTATATTTTGGCCTTGATTAATATTAGACCCAACTTCTACATCGATAGATGAAAGGAGTCCAGCAACAGGAGCCTTTACCACCAAGTTTTGAAGTGTTTGACGCCAAAGCTCCACGTTTCTTTCTGTCCTTTCCAAGGTGCCTTCCAGCTGTTTGATTTGAATTTTAGAATTCTCTTCTTGATATTTCTGAGATTCTACCTCAATCTCTCTCTGCTTTGTCAATCGGTCGAAATCTCTTTTTGTTCGCATGTATTCCATATCAGAAATCACATTATCGTTTTTAAGCTGTTGGTTTCTATCAAAGCCGTCTTTGGCCTGAGCAATTTGGAAATCCAAGTCACTTAAGGTTTTCTGAAGATTAAACCGTTCTACTTTAAGTCTTTGACGCGTATTCTGCAATTCGTTTACCAGTCTACTCGCTTCTGTTTCAGATTGCAAAAAATTTAGTTTGAGCTGTTGGTTTTCTAAACGAAGGATTATTTGACCCTTGTTGACCATATTTCCACCTTCCACTAGTTTTTGTGTGACGTACCCACCTACTATTGCATCAAGTTGAATGGTTTTGAGTGGCTGAACTACCCCTTGGACAATGATGAATTCGTCGAAAACTCCTTGACTTACTTCTGAAATAGAAATTTTATCTGTTTCTACATTAAGCTTGGATCTGTGGTCGGCATAGATGAAATTATATGTTAAAAGTGCAACAATCAATACACCTAAGGCTATTAAACTTATTCGCTTAGGTGTCCAATATTTTTTTTCAATTTTTCTATCCATTGTAAGTCAAGCCTTTCATGTTTGGTTTGCTCGAAAGGTTTGTGCCATTCCTATTTCTAATGCTGTGCCAAAATATAAAGTATATTGATAATCAAGTATATAGTTAAAAGTTATCTGTTTTTATATGTTCATGAGCGTACATGAATGTCCATTTTCGAACACTACTTGACAAGGTCTTTTATTGTAAAGTATATTTCAAAAAGTAATAAGCTCCTATATGAAGAATTTACCTTAAACATAGATCATGCATTATAACATTGTAATAAGAGTTTCTGGGCTGATTTATAGTGATTTAAATTTATAATAGGTTTTTTAATGCATAATTCGGATTAAGTTAGGAATGTGTTTATTTGTGAAGTATTGAAAAGCTATCCTCTTTACAATAGGGGTAAACAATATAAAAATAGAAAGATGTCAAAAATTTTAGTCATTGATGACGACGTAGATATTCTAAGTGCCGCGAAACTCTTTTTGAAAAGGCATTTTGAGGAAGTTACGATTGAAAAGAATCCTGAGAAAATTCCATTCTTATTAAATAATTATACCTACGACTTGGTATTGCTAGATATGAACTTCACTCAGGATGTGAATACAGGAAGAGAGGGTTTTTTGTGGCTCGATAAAATTCTGGATTTAAAACCAGAAATGAAAGTAGTACTTTTTACGGCCTATGGTGATGTTGAAATGGCGGTCAAATCCATAAAGTTGGGAGCAAAAGATTTTGTGATTAAGCCTTGGGAGAATGATAAATTACTTACGACACTTAAAACCGTAGTAGGAGAAGCACCTACACCTCCAAAACCTTCGTCAGATAAAGACATAGTAGGAGAATCTGGGGTTATGAAAAAGGTTTTTGATACAGTGGATAGAGTCGCTGAAACAGATGCCAACGTACTCGTTCTTGGAGAAAACGGTACTGGGAAAGATCTCGTGGCCCATGCTCTTCATAGGTTATCTGCAAGGAAAAAGGAGCGTTTTGTAAGAGTAGATTTAGCTGCTATGCCAGAAACGTTAGTAGAAAGTGAGCTTTTTGGACATGTCAAAGGAGCTTTTACAGACGCCAAAGACAACAGAGTTGGAAAATTTGAAGAAGCAAATAGTGGAACTCTATTTTTAGATGAAATAGGTAATTTAAGTTTACCAGTTCAAAGTAAGCTTTTGAATGTTTTTCAGAATAGAACTATAGTGAAACTTGGGAGTAATAAACCTCAAAATGTTGATATAAGATTGGTCTGTGCCACGAATAGTTCTATACAGGAGATGGTGAGTAAAGGAGAGTTTAGGCAAGACTTGCTTTATAGAATAAATACAATCATAATAGAAATGCCACCTCTCAGAGACAGGACTGGCGATATAGAATTACTAGCGAATCATTTCCTAGAAATTTACAATAAGCGATATAATCGCAAAATATCAGGCTTGAGTGCCGCTTTAGTAAAAGAAATGAATAGATATACATGGCCAGGAAACGTGAGAGAGCTTCAGCACTCCTTAGAGCGTGCTGTTATTATGTGTCAGAAAAGTAGCTTAAGTATAGAAGATGTATTTGGAGATCAGCAGCAGTTTAAAACGCAAAGCTCTACTTCTTCAAAAAGTTATGATTTAGAGAACATGGAGCAGCAAATGATAGTGAAGGCTCTTAAAAAATTTAATGGAAACATTACAGAGGCTTCAAAGGAATTGGGGCTTTCTAGAGCCGCGTTATACAGAAGAATTGAAAAATACGGGATATAGTTCTTATGAAAAGGTTTTCAATTCAGATAGTTGTTAGAATTATATTCTTGATGATATTCCTTTGTCCCATTCCCTTCTTTTTTGATGGTGGAAATAAGGCCATTGGCGTTGTTTTTTTAGTAAGTGCGATAATTTCTGGTTTCTCCCTTTACCATTACACAACGTCTGTCAATAAAAAGCTGGTTCGCTTTTTTGAGTCTATTCAGTATTCAGATTTTACGATAAAATTTAGCTCAGATAATAAACTAGGGAAGAGTTTTCAGGACCTTAATTTAGAGATGAATCAGGTCATTGAAGCTTTTAAATCCGCAAGAGCGGAAAAGGAAGCAAACATTCATTTCTTGAATACGATGGTGCAGCATATCGACGTAGGAATTATATGTTACGACATGCATGGCCAAATAGAAATTCTTAATAATTCGGCTATCCGACTTTTGGAGGTTTATAGACTAAGAAGACTTGATGAATTATTAAAAACAGAGCATGACAAGCTTTATCATGAAATAAGAGAGTTAGACTCTGGAGGGCGATTTATGTATCATGCTAAAAATGGTCTTCAGCTATCTGTAAATGCTACTAAAGTGAATCTAAGAGGGCGGGCTGTCAAGATTATTTCGCTTCAAAACATCCGTTCTGAACTACAAGAAAAGGAACTAGATGCTTGGCAAAATCTCACCAAAGTATTGCGTCATGAAATCATGAATTCTATTGCACCTATAGTTTCTTTGGTGGGTACTATGAGAGACATTGTAGAAGAGGATTTGTCTGGAAAGGGAATTGGTATAGATGAGCCTATAAATGATCTTAGTGAAGCATTGAAAACCATTGAGTCTAGGGGAAAGGGTGTCATGCATTTTGTGAATGCTTATAGAGATTTCACGACCCTCCCTAAACCTGAATTTGTAGAGACAAATGCTTCTGAAATAATGGGTAGGATAGAGGCTCTGGTCATGGCAGATGCCAAAGACAGAAACATAGAAATTGCTTTTATCGTAGAAAAAGATTTTAGTGCTTCTCTAGATATAGACCTAGTAGAAATGGTTCTCATTAATCTTGTTAAGAATGCTTTTGAGGCTATTGGAGAGAAGGGAAAAGGAGCCATCAGTGTGAAATGCTTTGAGCAAAGTAAGTTAAGTATCATAGAAGTTCGGGATAATGGTTCCGGAATTGTTCCGGAAGCTCTAGAGAAAATATTCATTCCTTTTTATACCACCAAGAAGACTGGTCAAGGAATAGGTCTAAGCTTATCAAAACAAATCCTCCAAATGCATCGTGGCGATCTAACTGTTAGGTCTGAATTAGGGTTGGGTACTTCTTTTAGATTGGAGTTTTAAAGGCTGTTGCTCAAATAATTCTGTATCTTAGTTTTTAATATTATTTCAACCTATTCTACATATTTCAATGCAACAAATTCCAATTAAAACGACTGTTGTCGGTTCTTGGCCATTTTCTGGATGGCTTGAACATGCTACCCAAAATCTAGATAAATTTGGCCCAGCGGATATCAACGAGATGATTGAGGATGCCGTGGTTTGTGCCGTAAATGATCAAGTCACCACAGGGCTAGATGTGATAACTGATGGGGAGCAAACACGCATAGATTTCAACCTTTCTTTCTACGGTTTTATTAAAGGAATTAAAGCTAATCATGCAGAGACCAGAGTTTTTGGGCCACCCGCTCACGACCAAAGGGGCAAGCACTCTATCATTGAAAAACTCACTGCTCCAGATGGTCTTGGCGTGGTAGAAGAATACGAACGTCTTAAAAGAGTAGCACCTAAAGGTAAAATATTAAAAGCTTCTATTCCTGGTCCTTATACCTTAGCAGGTCGGCTTTTGCCAGGAGAAATTTATAAAGACCGATGGGAAGTAGCCGAAGCAATTATGCCTTTGGTGAGTAGAGAATTAGTGGCATTAGTAAACGCAGGTGCAGAGGAAATATGCATTGACGAGCCTTCTATGAGTTGCTATGCGTATAAAGAAGACACTAAACGTTTTGTGGATATTTTCAATAGAACGGTAAAGGATATTGTAGGTAAAACGCGTATCGGAACACATCTCTGTTTTGGGAATTTCAAAGGCAGGTCGGTGGGTAAAAAAACAATAGCACCTATGCTACCCGATTTCCTAGACATGAATGCTGATGAGCTGCATACCGAAATGTGCGTGCTTAACTTCCAAGAAGTGCATCTTTTAGAGCGTTTTGCAGAGAAAATGGATGTAGCGGTAGGTGTGATTGATGTTAAAAGCTACTATATAGAAACAGTAGAGGATGTCAAGGAGCGTATTAAAAAATGCTTAAAATATGTACCGAAAGAGAAATTGGCGGTAGCTCCAGACTGTGGCCTCTCACAAACGGCTAGGTGGGCAAGTAAGAAAAAAATAGAAAATATGTGTATCGCTGCCAGAGAACTTAGGTAGGGTTTTCTACGACTAAACCAATAATATGATAAAGGCATTTCAATCTGGAGATAATCTTAGAAAAGACATTTTGGCATTCAGTAATCCTAAAAAGTTTAAAGTTTGGTGGTTGGGTCAGAGTGGTTTCTTAATTAAGTATCAAGGGAAGACGCTGTTATTTGACCCTTATTTGTCAGATTCGTTGACTAATAAATATGCGGAAACAGATAAGCCTCACGTAAGAATGAGCGAGCTCTGTATTTCTCCTTCTCGGCTTGATATAATAGATGTGGTGACTTCTAGCCATAATCATACAGATCACCTAGACGCCGAAACACTTAATCCTCTTTTCGAGGTAAATCCAAAAATTCAGTTTGTGATTCCTGAGGCCAATAGGGCATTTGTATGTGATAGACTGGGCTGCGAGGAGAATTTTCCTTTAGGTTTAGATATTGATGAGGAAATAGAAGTCAAAGGATTTAAGATTATAGGTCTGCCAGCTGCTCATAACGAGATTGATTTAGACGAAAAAGGAAGGGCGAAGTATATGAGTTTTATTGTTCAGTTTGGAGACTTTATTGTCTATCATTCTGGAGATACGTTATGGTATAAGGGATTAGAAAAAAGACTATTGAAATATAAGCCAGACGTAGCTTTCCTGCCCATAAATGGGAGTAAACCAGAACGGCGTGTGGCAGGAAATCTTAGTGCAAATGAAGCTGCTCAACTTGGAAAAGAAAGTTATGCGGGATGTGTCATTCCACATCATTACAATATGTTTGAGTTTAATACTGAAGACCCTGCAAGCTTTATTCTAGCTTGTGAAAAACACGAAACCCCTCACTGCGTATTGAAAGTAGGCGAGGGGATAGTTTTTGGACGTTAAAAGCATTTAAAATTCCTAAATATTATCCTCTCAGTTTGTATCATTTTTTGATCCGAAAGGAGCTTTAGGTATGTGAGTAGGGTAATTTTGATCTCCTTTTCTTTCGAATTAATCTGATGATTGTCGAAATAAAGAGTGATTTTAGCGTTATCGCTGTTTTCCAAGTTAAGAGCTTTAGGAGGCTTCGTAAAAAGGCCAATTTGTATTGAATCTTTGATTTAACCTCCACCATATAAACATTTTATAAGGTTTATTTCCTTCTGGGATGTTGGAAAATGGTTATTTCGAACGTCCTGTTCTCTAGTTTCTAGTAAGTCGTATTTTCAATCTTCAAGTCATAGGTGATACCTTTTTAAACCAATGATCTACAAGAGTATGATATTACTCAGGACAGACTTTATAAATCGCAAAAGTATAATCTATATGTAGTTCAAATCATTATTGGGCTTAAGTTCTATCAGGTTTAAGTCATTTAAAATTTTTATTACGGGATAAGTAGAGTCAAATTCTTGTCGAAGTTAGCCCTTCCGTCAAATTTGTAATGATGATTTGATAACCTTCGCCTAGCATTGGGAAATCAAAGTGAAGAAGGTTTTGAGCAGTTTTATTTCCCTCAAAGTTGCAACAATCATATTTATGAGCGTACCAGTTTATAATATCGCTAGGAACCGGTCCAATAAGAAAGTGAATGGGAAGTAAAAGTAAATATCCCCAATGGTCTACAAATTTAATAGAACATTTAATATTCCCTAGCCCAAACGGATAATCCAAGGGTTTCCAAGTCTTTCTAAAAAAGGCCATTGAGGCACCCCCATTTAGTATTTGACTTCTATTAACCTCTTTTCGTAGAATCTCATAGCAGTAGTTGCTAGTCTTCCACATGATGTCAAAAAGGTTTTTAGGGAACGATGGAGAATGAGGATCTTTTTATTGTGTCTGCATGGACATGATTTAAACTATGCCTTTCGCCATACGCCAAAGGACTTAGAAATGGCGAGCCCTGAACAATAAACGTGAGCACATAAAAAAACTTTTCCATATTAGGATTCACTATAAACATTTTATGAGCGGCATACCTATGTAGAAAAAATGTTTGAGAAACAGAGGCAAATATCAATGGGTAATAAAGAAAGCAAGAATTATCATTCGAATAAGACAAGCGAGTGATTGAACCACAAATTTAAAGTGTTGTGTATACAAAAGGTATGATATTTATCAGTCTTCTGGTCTAATATCGCGGATAGTAGTTTCTATGAGCTAGCATAGTTGCGGAAGTCCCTCATTAATAGATCTAGGTATTATAAGCCTACCTCATCAAAGGAGTCAAAGCTTTCAGTGTGATTTCCATACGTATTTTACCAAATTGACTCATATCGAAGCCATCTGCAGGCTTAATATTGGTGGCCATAAAATAAGTATTTTCAGGAGTTCTAGCATAGCCAACAAACCAACCAATATTGTCATCACCATTTGCAGCCCAGCCTGTCTTTCCATAGAGTTTGTAATTCTTAGATTCTTTGAGCAGCATAATTTTTTTCATTATTTCGTAGGTCTTTTCTGATAAAGGCAACTCTTTAGCCTCTAAGCGTTTTAAAAAGTCTATTTGTTGAAATTGTGAGATTCGAGAGTCCCCTTCTAGCCAAAATTGGTCAATGCTTGTGGAGTCTAGAACCATAGCTGGATAGCCAATACGTTTCAGTGTAGCTATCATTTTTTCGACACCCGTTTTACGGGCAATTTCTTGATAACAAGGGACGCAGGATCGTTGATAGGCTTGATAGAAATTCATGTCTTGCTCCCAAGATTTCAAATATTTAGGCTCTCCATCCCAATAAAGAATAGAACTTTCATTTTGGATAATACCGTTTTCTAAAGCATTAATAGAGTTGGCTATTTTAAATGTGGAAGCTGGTATAAAACCGGTTTTTGCCCAATCAAAATCATTGGAGAGGAATTCATTATTCTTAGAATCAAAAATCAATATGGATCCTTGAACTAATGACGAGTCTAATAAGTATTGAAACCCTAAGTGACTTATGTTTTCTGAGACCTCCGAGGTTCTTTGACTTGTATTAATGGGAGATATACAACCCAAATTGAGGATGAATAATGAGAGTAATATTTGTAATTTCATAAAAGAGATTTTTAGAGGATACAAAAAGTCAAAGCACATCCAACGATGATGGAGCTGCACTGATTATTTTTTTGGAGGATCGATTGAAGATAGATTTGGAATTAAAACCGCTATCCGTAGCCAGTAAGGCGGAGTATTTGAAATCTGGGTTTGTCGATTTTTCGAGAAATTTATAGATCCGATATTCATTCACAAAATCATTGAAGTTTTTGTCAAAGTTTTGATTTATAGCTACTGAAAGAACACTCGGATTCGTCCGAGTCTTTGTTTTTAAGCTCAATGGTCGTCCTAGACAGGCTTTTTGGTCAAGCATGAGGCCTTCTATTTTCAAATATGATATCGCTAGGTCATAATCCTTTTTTTGGTTCGGGGGTATTATTTTATAAAAAGCTATACTAGATGATTGTACTTGAGAATAACGCCAAATGCTCACGTATAAAATTATAACTATAATGCCCAGATTCCAGTACCAATCTGGGTTAAAATCTAAGTCCCAAATAAAACTTATCAAATTACTGTGCTCTTTGAAAATGAATCCAGTCATCATGACATAAATCATATTTTTAAACCAAGTGAAATTGATTATTTCTTGGTCAGAGAATGGATCTTTCGGCCATAGGAATAGAGCTGCTTTGAAAATAAGCATCACAAAAGTGTCAACTTAAGTTGCTTTAAATGTTTTTAGCATTCTTTTTTCACTTGCTATTTGTCCGCTACTTTAGATTATTTTGGGCTTATCCTAGGACAAAACCTTTTTACTACGCTTTTTCAACAGTCAAGCTTTTGCATTTAATACTTGGTTACAGGTTCCAATAAACTGACAACGCTACATTATAAAAGGTACCAAATGGCAATAAAATGAGAAAGGCTGCCACCTAGAACAAAGATATGCCAAATGAAATGATTCATATAGAGCGTTTTCCAAAGGTAAAAAACGACGCCGATAAGATAGGACGTACCGCCTATTGCCAGCCAGTTTAAACTAGAAGCGTCTATCTGCCCAGATAAGGGCTTTATGATAAAAAACGACATGGCTCCCATACCTACATAGGCGAGGGTAGAAACGATATTGAACTTATGGGTAAAAAAATATTTAAATATGCTACCAATTAGCACCATAAGCCATAGGGCAAATAGAACTGTATAGCCAATAGAAGTTCTCAAATGAATCAAAATGAAAGGAGTAAAACTTCCAGCAATCAAAAAGTAGATGGCCATATGATCAAAAACCCTTAGCTTCCTTTTTATTTCTAGTGTGTAGACACTGTGATAAATGGTGGAAGAGCAATACACCATAAATAGAGAGAGGCTAAAAATAATACAAGCAATTAATGCCCAATCTGAGCCCTGAACACGTTGAATAAGTAAGGGCACTGCAATAAGAAAACAAAGAAGACCTGCGGCATGGGAAACCATGTTAGCTATTTCTTCGGGGATAGATTTAATGAGGTCTTTTAAGTCTTCTGGTACTCTCTCTGGAATATTGCTAAATAGTTTTTTCATAAAAGAATTCTATTAAGCAAGTTTATAAAAATGAAACTAGATAAAGTTCTTTTGTAAAGTAAAAGATTAGTTTTTATAAGATACGGTCTTGTGTAAGTACTACACATATCTGCCAAATTTGATATCTATTAGCTCTAAATTTTAAATATTAAAACAACCTTTTGCTAACTTAAATCATTATTACTTTAAACAAGTTTAATTGATATTACTTGAAACTATAATAAAGCTCAAAAAGGAAGATCCTGACGCACAGCGGCGGGTGTTTGAGCAATATGGGGAGCGGTTTTATAAATTGATTAGTAGATATGTCGGCGATACAGAAACGGCTAAAGATGTCATGGTAGATGCTATACTCAAAGTATTCAAAAATGCATCAAAAGGAAGGTTTGAAAACGCTTATCAGTTTGAAGCTTGGATGACTCGAATCATGATTAATGAGGCCCTCACTTTTTTAAGAAAGAAAGGGAATTTTAACCTGAGGCTTGATGAGGTGCCAGAGACCTACAGTAGGGAGGAGAATGCCTTGTCTGCTTTAGGTGCCCAAGAAATTTTAGGGCTCATTGAAGAGTTGCCTACGGGCTATAGAACAGTTTTTAATCTCTTTGCTGTAGAAGGCTATGGACATAAAGAAATAGCAGAAATGCTATCAATAAGTATCGGAACCTCTAAATCTCAGCTGAGCCATGCAAGGAGCCTACTGAAAAAGAAAATTTTGCGAAGTAATGAAAGAAGAAAAAGTATTTGATAACCGACTGGCATCTTTGGTAAATGAGGCCTCTCTTTCTGGGGAGTGGCCAAAGGAGGAGTTATGGAGGGCTATTGAAAAAAGAGGCCAAAAGAAGAAAAGAGCATGGCATTACTATGCAGCCGTAGTACTCTTATTTTTATCTTTTTCGGGGTATTTAATGAGTCTTGGCGAGAAGGGAACAAGTCAGATAATGGAAGGAGAGGATCTAGAGAAGTTAGTAATATTGGTAGGCCCTCAGCCAGGTGATACAATTGAAAAAGAAATCTTAGATAAGGAAATCCCTAAATATGTAAAGACTCTAGCTCCTAAGGTTCAATTGGTAACAACAATACCTCAAAGTGAAAGCCTAGAGAGGACTCTTCCTCAAGTGGAAGTGGCTAATAATCCAGTTCAAAGTGACCGGAAAGCATGGACTATTGAGCCAATACAAAATATCAAAGTGTCTAGCCTAGTTCTACCTGTAAGGTCTGGTGAAATAGCTTTAGTCCAAGCAGATGAAGCTAAAAGTATTTATTTATATATTCCGGAGAAAGGAGAGAAAAAACGCTATTCCAAGGTAGGCAGGTTACTTAATCAGATAGGTCGTTTTAATACCGATGGAGATTTTGATTGGGAAGAAGTAAACGTAAAGCCTCAGTTAATTTGGGCATACTTGAAAGAGAGCACTAAAAGTCAGGAAAAAGAATAAAGGGACATTCAATTATGAAAAAGCTATACATACTATTTTTGAGTCTTTTGCCCTTTAGCAGTTTCGGCCTAGAGAGTCTAAGAGATACCATTGAAGTCCAGATAGGGGAAGGAAAGAAGGTAGTTTTTTATGCTGAGAATTTACAAGGTTTAAGGGATCTGCAGAAATACGACTTCAATAAAATCCTAAAAAAAATGAATCAAGAGTTAAAGGCTACCAAGACCTCTAAAACGTTCATAAGGGATTTTGATGGCGATACATTTGAGAAGCTTAAAGAGCCTTTTTTCAACACCTTGGATTTGAACTATTATATTGGGTTTAACTATAACAACTCGCTTCCACCAATAGGACAAGGTTTCATCGCTGCCAACGACCTTTATGGACTTCCAGATGGTCGGTATGCAGTCACAGACATAAGAATTAGTAGCACTAAAACTTCAAATAGCGTTTTCAGGTCTCCTCATTTTGGGTTTAGTGTGGGTAAAAACCCACAGGTCTTAAGAATCGAAAGACTCATCTTTAGAACAAGGTTAGCCGTAGAAATTAATACTTCGTTTCAGCAAGTGGTTTATAAACCTGGATTTAGTGCTAACAGTCTGGTTTATGATCAATTGGGGGAGAGCTTTCCTTTCGTAGAAACCTCAGGGATACCTTCTAAAACAGGTGTGGTAGATACGCTTTCTAGGTTCAACTATAATATTGAAACCAAGGGTATAACTTGGCAGGCGAAAAGGGCTAATGGCGATTATGTAAATTACGATTTACCTCCTTATAGTGTTTTTAATAGCGGCCTAAATCTACGCTTTGTACCCAATGTGAGTTTCATGAGTACGTCTGGGAAGAGATTCTTAAATGTTGGTTTGGGAGGTTTTTTTGGTTTAAATATGATTACAAGGGTACGAAACAAAACGGTTAATTCGATGAATCCAGTTATCCAGTCTAATCTCAACTACGCCCCACTGAATTATGGACTGATAGGAGAGCTAGGAATTGGACAAATAAACCTTTTCGCACAAGTAAGCTATTTAAGAAGGCGTGACGTACGGACAGAAATGGTTATAGCCAATATTAGTAGCTCTAGAGTAACTGAACTAGGTATTTCAGATGTGACTCCGCTATATACTTTTGGACTTAGATTTGGGAAATAGGATGCGTTTAAAACTAAGCTTACTTTTTAGTTTTTTGATATGCTTTGGTTGTAACAAAGCCGTGGGTCCTGAACCTGCAGACGGTTTTGAATACTTTAGTTATGGGTCATTTTTTGGAGAGTGTTTGGGGTATTGTCAAACTGAGATTAAAATAGAAAAAGAGCTGGTCAAGCAAAAAGCTACGGGCTGGAATCTAGAAGGGGAACTTCCTATAATTGAAAGAACAGAAGTCATAAATCAAAGTTACTTTGAAGAGTTGACGAAGTATTTAGACTTTAATAAATTCAAAAAGCTGAATGAGGTTCTCGGCTGTCCGGATTGTAAAGACGGTGGCGGTGAATGGGTAGAGATAAAGAGAAACGGGCGTACCTATAAAATCACTTTTGAATATGGGAATGAGCCTAAGGAGTTATCAAAAACCATACGTTTGTTGCGGGCTTATACCGTAGCGTTTAAGACAGGCACAGGTCAGTTGGTAAACTTTAATGATCGTGTACTCATAAATGAGTCGGGGAAAATCAAAAACTTTCTTTGTACTAGGGGCTGTAGTCAGTATTTAATTCAGTTAGACAATCACAGTTCCAATGATTTTTACTTCATAAAATACCCAGAGGTGGCATTTTTCGAAAACGACCTACCTTTAAGTTTTCATGCCGTTATTATGATGGACAGTACTGCCATTTCAAAGCCTTCCCCTACTGACCAACCAATTTTTGACTTTAATGCTCCAAATATTCAATTGTTTGATGTTAAAGCAAATGAATAGAACACTAAAACTCCCATATAAGCCCAATACTTGGAGTAGGCTGCCCACTTGGCTCATTGAGCAAAAGTGGAATAGCATTACTACCATCTTGCTTTAAGCTTTGACCATCTGTAGTGGCGAAGCCTGTATTAGCCTCGTTTCTTTGGAATGTAAAATTAGGGACTGACTCATTCTTGGCCCCAAGAACATTTTGAACATCTAAAAATAGGTCTAAGGACCAATTTTCAAAATTCCATTGTTTATCAATACGCACATCTAACTGATTAAAGGCTTGCAAACGATCTGAGTTTAGCTGATTATTGTCAAAAATGCCAGTACCTATACTCAGATAATTACGCTGTGAGGCTTCTAAATCAAAAGGCGAATATGGACTGCCTCCTGCAAAACGATGTTTTACACCAAGTTCCCAGTTGTTCTTAAGTTTTAGACCATAGATAAAGGAGATGAGATGTCTATTATCCCATGTGGAAGGAATCAACTCGGTATTTACCCCATCAAAAAGACTTCTTACATACGTATAGGAGAAAGTAAGAAACTGTTTTTTGGTGAGTTTTTTCTGCAGAAAAAACTCAAGACCATAGGCACGACCACCTCCTACAGAGCTTACTTTTTCATTTCCAATGGCTCCAAAACCACCTCCAAGGTTGGCGAGGGAAATGTTTTCAAAATCAGAAACAGGATAATTGCTATAATCTTTGTAAAACCCCTCAAATGTAAAGCGAAGGTCTGTTCTTGGCAAGTACTCAAAACCAGCAGCATAGTGAATGGTATTGATATATTCATTATCCCTGTTGGCAAATTGGCCATCGGCATCTTGAAAACCCAATACAGTATAAATTGGTAATTTATAGTAAGAGCCCCAAGCAGCATTAAATCTTAATTTATCTGCCACGGGAGCAGAGAAAGAGAATCGAGGCGAAAGTGTTTTTAAGCCATTGTTCCCTGTGTCTGTGAAGCCATTCATGTCGGACCTTATTCCGGCCGATACACTGACTTGATTTTTGAATGTTTTTCCTACCTGTGCAAAGAGGCCGTATTTCCAGAAATCTATAGCGGTATTAAAGTTATTGATTATCCCAGGCTGTACAACTTGTCCAACGTCATTTTGGATTTCTGGACGAATTACTGCAAAGAGGTCATTGTCATATTGCACATTTTGGAGCATTGCTCCGTAACTATAAGTAAAGCCATTGTTATATTTTTTAATCTTTAGACGCAGTTTATTTTCCACCTCATTAGATGTACTTAGGAAGTTTCGAGTAGCTGGGTCTTTAATGGTATTGTCTTCAAAACGTTCTAGCTCATTATTGAAATGGTTTCTACTTAGGCTCAGGCTAATAATACCGTTCTCGATACGGTGTTTTAATGTGGCACCGGCAGTGTAATTCCACTGATTTATAAATGAATTGGATCGAAGGATATAAACACTTTCTGGCGAAGCATCTTTAGGAACTGCAAATTTGAAGAAATCAATAGCTCCCACCCCTAAAAGATCTATAGACGTCTTATCATTTATTTTATGCGAAACTTTGGTTTGGAAATCCCAATAATCTGGACGGATTGGAAGGTCTAAAAGTGTAAATAAAAAGGAGAGGTATGATCTTCTGGCCGACAGCAAATATGTGGTTTTTTTGCCAATAGGTCCATCAATAGTCGCTGCTACTTCAGTAGCACTTAGTCGGAGATTTCCCTGAAGTTTTTCAGAGTTTCCTTCACGTTGTTTAAACTGAAATACGCCAGAGAGACTATTATCAAATTGAGCATTGAAGGCTGATGTGGATAACTTAATGTCCTCAATAAATGAAATATTGATGATGCCTGCAGGACCTCCAGCACTTCCTTGCGTTGTAAAATGATTGAGAATTGGAATTTCTATATCGTCTAGGTAGTAAACGTTTTCATTTGGCCCACCTCCTCTAAGGATGATGTCATTTCTAAACCCGCCCCCTCCTGTTGTTCCAGCCACGCCCGGTAAAGCTTGAATAACCTTGGAAACATCAAAATTACCTCCAGGGTTACTTTTTATTTCTTCCGAGGTAAGCTGTTGTACCGATAGTGGGGTGAGTACATCAGAAACTAATGCAGATCGCGTTTTTGATTTAGTAACGGTCACTTCTTGGAGAATTTCTTCAGATGGGATAAGTTCAAAATTAAGGGAAACTGAATTACCAGAGTTTAGGTTAATGTTGAATTTAATAATCTCTGTAAAGCCTATAAAAGAGGCTTTTATGTTATAACTTCCTACAGGTAACTCTAATGTAAATTTGCCATCGATATCCGCTGAAACAGCTGTGGATGTTCCATCCACGGATATTGTGGCACCTATAAGTGGCTCTTCCGTATTTTTATCCATTACAGTACCGTAAATGGATCCGGTTTGTGCCATTATGTGGGAGGAAAATAGAAGTACTAGTAGGGATAATCTTAACATTTTAAAATTCAAAATTTCTTGCATTGCAAAGTTAATTAATCTTTAATTATGATTTACCACTGGCTAAACGAAAACTATTGAATTCAGATTTACAGTGTGTAATCAAGCATTTGAAAGATATATGTATCGCATGAGTTAGTTCAGTTTATTCTTCATAAATTTATAACTACACTAGTATAAATAATACATGCAGGCGGGAAGACGTTATTCTTTATTTAGTACCCTTATGTGGGGTAGGAAGTACCTTTTTATTTTCATACTACTAGACTCTGTTCCTGTCATTTTATATCATTTTTACGGATGGGAATGGTTACATATTCCGTGGCAGCCAATTTCACTCATTGGAATAGCTGTTGCGTTTTATTTGGGTTTTAAGAATAACTCTTCTTACGATAGGTTGTGGGAAGCTAGGAAGATTTGGGGTGGGATTGTTAATGCATCTAGGTCTTTTACGGTTATGTCTCGTGATTTTGTTTCTAATACGGAAAAAAGGGAGTTAAAAGAAGATGAGCTTTCAATTATTGTAAAAAGGCTAGTTTATAGGCATGTGGCTTGGGTTCATGCATTGACGTATGAATTAAGGAAATTGAAATCTTGGGAGCATCAGAGTAAAGAGGATCATACTATGCGGAAAATGTTAGGAACGGTCTATTCTGAGGGGAAATTTACGCACTTGAAGGATTATTTAAGCTCGGAAGACTACGATTATGCGATGTCTAAGGGAAATCGTTCTTCTCATTTATTGAGTTTACAGTCTAAAGACCTAATGCGTTTACGAAAGACGGGTGTTTTAGATCATTTTACACACTTTCAATTACAAGAGCAAATTACAGAGCTTTACACTCTTCAAGGAAAATCTGAACGAATAAAGAACTTTCCTTTTCCCCGCCAATACGCCACTGTTAACTACTTTTTCGTAGTCTTGTTTGTTAGCTTATTACCTTTTGGAATGTTAGACGTTTTTACGGGGAAGGATTCGAATCACTGGATTTGGTTTTCTGCAATCTTTTCTGTGATTGGCTCTTGGGTATTTTGGATGATGGAAATGATAGGAGACTATAGTGAAAATCCATTTGAAGGGGGTTATAATGATGTGCCTATCTCTTCTATGGCAGTAGGAATAGAAATAGATATTCGTCAAATGCTAGATGAAACAGATGTACCCGAACCTATGGGGCCAGTGGGCCGTGCTCAATCATTGGTCTAGGATTAGAAAAGTATTTCTAACTATGGTTTTTTTTAGCTTTATT
>JBNMFK010000029.1:0-20186 GCA_051269965.1 Algoriphagus sp.
GATTTCGGTCTTGGAGGAAGTTTTGCGTACAATGATTCGTAAAAAATACGAAGACGACCATAATTTTGACATCATTCTGAACGCCGAAACTGGTGATTTAGAAATGTGGCGTACGAGAGAAATAGTCGATGATAATTCAGAAGACATCTGGGATAATGATAAAATCCCACTTACGGAGGCTAGAAAAATTGAACCTGATTTTGAAATTGGTGAAGAAGTAGCAGAAGAGGTAAAGCTTATTGATTTTGGAAGAAGAGTTGTTCAGACGGCTCGTCAGACGCTGATTCAAAAGATTAAAGACCTTGAAAAAGAGATGCTTTATGATTTATATAAAGATCAAGTAGGAGAAATGCTTACTGTCGAAGTATACCAGATTTTAGGTCGTGAAGTTATTTGCTTGGATATGGATGGCAATGAATTATCTCTTCCTAGGTTTGAACAAATACCGAAAGATAGGTTCAGAAAAGGAAATAGCATTAGAGCCGTTGTCCACAAGGCAGAATTAAACAATGGTAATCCTCGTGTTTTACTGTCTAGAACGTCTCCTGTATTTTTGGAGAGACTTTTTGAGCAAGAAATTCCTGAAATTCTTGATGGTCTAATATCCGTCAAAAAAATAGTAAGAGAGCCAGGTGATAGAGCCAAGGTTGCTGTTGAATCTTTCGACGAAAGAATTGATCCGGTAGGAGCTTGTGTAGGGATGAAAGGGAGTAGGATACACAGTATTGTCCGAGAATTGGAGAATGAAAACATTGATGTTATTCAATGGACCGACAATACCCATTTATTTATATCAAGAGCTTTAAGCCCCGCAAAGATTAGTTCTGTACAAATTGATGAAAACGGAGAAAGAGCTTCTGTGTTCCTAAAGCCAGATCAAGTTTCTTTGGCGATTGGTCGCGGTGGGTTGAATATCAAATTAGCCAGTAGGTTAATAGGCATGGAATTAGATGTATTCCGTGATGTAGAGCAAGATTTCATTGAGGAGGATGTAGATTTGACAGAATTTACAGATGAAATAGAGCCTTGGATTTTGAAAGAGCTCCATGGTATAGGTCTAGATACAGCAAAGTCAGTATTAGCCCTTAATAAGGAGGAATTGGTTAGAAGAACGGAATTAGAGGAAAGCACAGTAGTCGAGGTATTAGCCATCTTAGCAAGCGAATTCGAATAAAAAGGCCTTATCTTTACGAGACTTTATAAATCCTCAAATAAAAAAGCGATAAACCATATATATGGCAGTAAATAAAGTGATGCGATTGAGCCAAGTGGCCAGGAAATTAAACATGAGTTTAACTCATGTAGTGGAAGCACTTGCCCAAGAGGGTCATAAGACAGATAGTAATCCTAATGCCAAATTAAGCTCAGATTTGTTGCTAATACTTCAGGAAAAGTTTGATTCAACCGAGCTTCTTGGTTCTGACAAGCCTACGGAAGATACCAAAACCAATTCTGCCGCTGGAGATGAAATTTTGTATTTCAGGGAAGAGCCCGTAAAAACAAAGCCGGAGCCTGCTCCTGTTGAGAAAATCAAAATAGAATCGAAGCTAGAAGGAACGAAGGTTGTTGGAAAAATAGACTTAAACAAAAAGCCAAAGCCTGAACCTGCTCCCGTAGTGAAAGAAGAGTCTGTAGAGAAGGTAGTTGAGCCTGTAGAAAAGGTAGCTGAGCCTGTAGAAAAAGTAGCTGAGCCTATTAAAGAAGAAAAAGTTATACCAAAGCCAGTTGTTCCTGAAGTAATTCCTGAAGTTGTAGCGGAAAAGGTAACACCCCCTACCCCTCCTGTAGTTGAAAAACCTGCTGAGCCCGTAATAGCAGAAACACCTAACTTGGCTGAAGAGGTTAAAAAAGCTGCGACAGTTGAAAAGCCGGAGCCAATTGCTGAAAAACCCACTCCAACAATAGAGAAAGCTTCTCCTACAATATTACCCCCTCTCATAGAAGAGGTAAAGGAAGTTGTTGCAGAAAATACTATTATTAAGGCAAAAGGTAACAAACTAGCCGGTCTAAAGGTCTTAGGTAAAATTGAGCTTCCTGTTGAAAAGAAGCCTGAATCGAGTCAAGACAAGAAGAAAAGAAAGCGTAAGCACGTGAGTCGCATGGGCAAGCTTACTGGGATAACCGATCAAAAATTCTTCAAAAATAAGGAAAACGAAAATAAGACTAGTACTGGAAGCACGGCTAGACCTAATGATCGTAAGACGACTACACCACCTCCCAACAGAGGAGGTAAGCGTGGACCAATTAGAAAAGAAGTCGTTAAAGAGGTTGATGTTAAAGACAGTATAAAGCAGACTTTAGCTAGAATGCAGTCTAGAGGGCCAGATTTTGGTGCCAAACAAAGAAGAGTAAAACGTAAAACCAGAGCAGAAAGAGCCGAACTAGATGAGGCTATAGAACAACACGAAAGTACTTATCTTAAGGTAACAGAATTTATTTCTGCTGCCGAACTAGCTTCACTGATGGATGTCACCGTCAATGAAGTAATAGGTACTTGTATGGAAATGGGAATGTTCGTTTCTATCAACCAGAGATTAGATGCTGAGTCTATCCAAATGATCGCTCTAGAATATGACTTCGAAATAGAGTTCATCTCTGCCGAAGAAGAGATTCAAGCAGAAGCTCTTGAGATTATAGATGCAGCAGAGACCCTTAAGTCTAGAGCTCCTATAGTGACCATCATGGGTCACGTAGACCACGGTAAAACATCTTTATTGGATTATATAAGAACTACTAAAGTAGCTACTGGTGAGGCTGGAGGAATTACTCAGCACATTGGAGCCTATAATGTAGTTATTTCTGATGGAGAGAATAAAGGTAAGTCACTGACTTTCCTAGACACCCCTGGTCACGAAGCTTTTACAGCCATGCGTGCTAGAGGTGCTAAGGTAACCGATGTAGTTATCATCGTTATTTCAGCAGACGACTCTATCATGCCCCAAACTAAAGAGGCTATCAACCACGCCCAAAACGCAGGAGTATCTATTGTCTTTGCCTTTAACAAAATGGATAAGGCTGGTGCTAACCCCGATAAAATAAGACAAGATTTATCTGCTCAAAACATATTGGTAGAATCTTGGGGTGGTAAGTACCAAGAACAAGAAATTTCAGCCAAAACTGGTAAGGGCATTGAGGAATTAATGGATAAAGTAATTTTAGAGTCTGAACTTCTAGAATTAAAAGCAAATCCAGACCGTAATGCTAACGGTACTGTCATAGAGGCTACTTTAGATAAAGGTCGTGGCTATGTTGCTACCATATTAGTTGAATCAGGAACACTTAAAGTGGGAGATATTATTTTGGCTGGTCAATACTTCGGTCGTGTAAGAGCCATGATAGATGACCTTGGCGAAAGAATTGATGTGGCTGGACCTTCCACTCCAGTACAAATATTAGGATTACCTGGTGCCCCACAAGCTGGTGATAAATTCAACGTGATGGAAACGGATCGAGAAGCCAGAGAAATTGCTAACAAGCGTGAACAAATCATTCGAGAGCAGAGTATTAGAGCAAAAAGGCATATCACGCTAGATGAAATTGGTAGAAGAAAAGCTATTGGTTCATTTAAAGAACTTAATGTTATTGTGAAAGGTGACGTTGACGGTTCTGTAGAAGCTCTTTCAGATTCTTTACTTAAACTCTCTACTGAAGAAGTTCAGGTTAAGATTATTCACAAAGGTGTAGGTCAAATTTCTGAATCTGACGTTCTTTTAGCTAGTGCTGCAGATGCTATCATACTTGGTTTCCAGGTGAGACCATCTGGAAATGCACGTAAAATTGCAGATACAGAGGAAATTGAAATTAGGTTGTATTCTGTAATTTATGCAGCTATTGATGAGCTAAAAGATGCCATGGAGGGTCTGCTTGCTCCTACAGAGAAAGAAGTTATCACAGGAAACATAGAGGTTAGAGAAATATTCAAAATCTCTAAAGTAGGTACCATTGCTGGTAGCTATGTGACCGATGGTTTCGTGAAGAGAGCAAATAATGTGCGAATTATTAGAGATGGTATCGTGCTTCATGAAGGTTCTATTGACCAATTGAAACGTTATAAAGATGACATGTCTGAAGTCAAAAAAGGCTATGAATGTGGTATTAAAATAACCAAATTCAACGACCTTCAAACGGGTGATATCATTGAATCTTACGAGATACAAGAGATAAAAAGAAAATTGAAGTAATAGAGAGAGGGTTATCAAGTGATAACCCTCTCTTACTATTCATATATTTCAATCTTTTCTGAAAATATAATATTATTAATAAGTTGCATAAGGTCCTTTTTTGAACTTAATTTGCTTTTAATAAAAGTGCTATGCTAATAATCAATACTGAAGCTGAAGCTTATTGTACAGCAATAAGCGAAGCTGAACCTTCTATTTTAAAAGAAATCAAAAGGGACACATACGTTAATGTTCTCCAACCAAGAATGCTATCGGGGCATTTCCAAGGAAGATTATTATCTCTTATTTCAAATCTAATGAGACCCCACAGAGTTTTAGAAATAGGTACTTATACTGGATACTCAAGTATTTGTTTGGCCGAAGGCTTGAGTAAAGACGGCAAGGTTATCAGTATTGATGTGAACGAAGAACTACAGGATCGTATCAGGACAAATTTTGAAAAGGCAGGAAATATAGATAATATCAAGTTTATGGTAGGAGACGCAGCCCATATTATTCCAGAACTAAATGAAACCTTTGATTTGGTTTTCATTGATGCAGATAAAAGAAATTACCAGAAGTACTTTGATCTGGTCATTGACAAAGTAAGAATAGATGGATTGATAATATCTGATAATGTTCTTTGGGGTGGTAAGGTCTTCGATCCTAACTCTCAAGACATCACTACTAAATCCTTAAGAGAATACAATCTCAGTTTAAAAGAGAACAATAGAATACAAACCGTACTTCTTCCAATCAGAGATGGATTACTAGCGGCTAGAAAAATTTCTTAAAATGAAAAAGTTTATACCCCTATTCATCTGCCTTTCCTTTAATTTGAAGGCACAGTCTGGATATAGCATTCCAGAAACCCCTAGGCAAATAGAGTTCGCAAACGTAGTAGTTAATCTTGACTCCTATGCTCAAACAACAGTCAACAATCATGTCACTTCCCTACTTACTCCTCAGAATTCCTATTTAGATTCCAAACTACAACTCATGCAGTGGTACTTTCCCTACATTGAGGCCATCCTAGAAAAAGAAAATGTTCCAGATGACTTAAAATACCTCGCAGTTCAAGAGAGTAATTTAAAACCTGATGCCCTATCTTCATCAGCGGCGGTTGGTTTCTGGCAGTTTAAGGAGCCTACAGGGAAGGAGCTAGGTTTAAGAATAGATAACAATATAGACGAAAGAAAGTATCTCGATGCCAGTACAGAAGCGGCCGCTCGCTATTTCAAAAAAAATAACATTATTTTCAAAAATTGGATTTCTTGTATATACGCTTATAACCAAGGGCCTACCGGAGCTAGCAAAGAAATCCCTGATAGTTGGTCCTATGCCAGTGAAGTTACATTCACGAAAGACACCCCTGATTACTTACTGAACTCATTAGCTCATAGAATTGCGTATGAACATCGTCTAAATCGCTTAAAACCTTCTTCTACCTCCTTATTACAATATCCCGTAAAAGGCAAATCGCTTGCTCAAATAGCAGTTGAATTGAAAGTAGAATTAAGCGAACTAAGAAAATATAATGCGTGGCTATACGCTGCCGCTATTCCGACTTCGAAGATTTACAATGTCCTGATTCCAGTAGGCAATGGGAAAAAAACAGAAGTTCAAAACAAAATTGATAAAAGACTTGAACTTATTATTGCAGACAAGGGCTATCCAATACTCACTAGAAAGACAATGGTAACTACTTCTGATGATGATCCTATCCTGTATAACATCAACCAAAAAGAAGGGATTTTAGCTCTCCCTGGAGATGAAGTTGCCCAACTTGCTAAAAAAGGAAATATTTCTATAACCTACTTTATCAAGTTTAACGATCTTACAGACAGAGATATGATCAAAACAGGTAATGTATATTACCTACAACGTAAGTCCAAAAAGGGACCTCTAGAGTTTCATTCAGCATCTCGAGGTCAAACCTTCTGGGATATTTCGCAGGACTATGGCATTCGACTTAAAAATCTTTTGAAGTATAATAGACTCAAGTCACCCGAAACCCTGCAACCAGGTAGAGTAGTTTGGCTTCAGCAAAAAAGACCAGCTAATCAGCCTGTAGAAATTATTCAGGAGCTTATAGAGACGGCGGAACCTCGTAACGTCCCGATTGCAACATCTTATGAAAAAGATAAAGAGATAAAAGTAGAAACTTTAGTGGAGCCTATTCAGAAATCAGAAAAACCAAAAGTCCTTACTAATCAGTCTGAAATTAAGAAAGAACCTGAGAAAGTGGTCGTAAAGAAATTTGAACCAAAGCCAACGGAAACAAATATTGTAAAGACTCAAAATCCTCCTAATAAGCCAGAAATTAAAGCCACACAAACCCATCTTGTACGCCAAGGAGAGACCCTATATGCCATTTCAAAAAAGTATAACCTCACAGTGAGCGACTTAAGACGCCTAAATAACATATCGAAAAATGACATATTACAATATGGTCAAACTTTAAATGTCACTAAAGCAAAAACATCTAGATCGAAAATACCATTGATGGCGATAAAAGCATCATCAGTTAATAAACCTGCGTCTCCAGAAACTATCACATCCCATTCAGTGAAGAAGGGTGAGACTCTTTTTTCGATATCAAGAAAATATGACATAACAGTAAAGCAGCTTCAACAATTGAATGGATTAAGAAATAATACAATTTCTATTGACCAAAAGTTAACGATTAGCGTCTCTGGCGTACTTGCACCAAAGCTGCATGCTATTAGCAGAGGTGAAACACTATTCAGTATTTCACAAAAGTATAATATATCCGTGGGTCAGTTGAAAGCTTGGAATAACCTCCGCTCAAATACAATAAGAATTGGCCAACAACTGAAAATCGAAAAATAAACCTTATTCAACTTTTTAAACAGTAAATTTGTTTTATGATTTTAATAGAAGATACGGTCATCTCTGATGATGTCAAAGAAAAGCAATTTGTATGTAATCTTGAAAAATGTAAGGGTGCGTGCTGTGTAGAGGGTGATCTTGGTGCCCCTTTAGAAGAGTCTGAGCTTCAGGTTTTGATAGATTCGTATGATAAAATCAAACCTTATCTATCGCATGAAGGTATAAAGGCCATTCAAGAACAGGGAGTTTTTGTAGTTGACGAAGAAAACGATTTTAGCACTCCTACGATAGGAGACAAAGAATGTGCTTATGCTATTTACGACAAGAAGGGTTCTTTAAAGTGCGGTATTGAACAAGCTTACAATGATGACGTAATTGATTTTATAAAGCCAATCTCATGCCACCTCTACCCCATTCGTGTTACTAAATATGACGAATATCATGCTCTTAATTATGACCAATGGAGCATTTGCTCTGATGCTTGCGAATTAGGGGAACATCTTGGGGTACCCGTTTACAAATTCTTGAAAGAACCACTTGAAAGAGCCTATGGTGAAAAGTGGTATCAAAAATTAAGGATTGAAATTGAAGGAAAATAGATTTCAGGAAATTTACGACATCGTAAAACTTATTCCAAAAGGAAGAGTTTCATCTTATGGCCTGATTGCCGAATATTTAGGAAGTAAAAGAGGAGCAAGACTCGTTGGATGGGCTATGAACGCCCTCCAAAACCGACAAGAAGTACCAGCACATAGAGTTGTTAATAGAAACGGCTTACTTTCTGGGAAAGCCGCATTTAATCCACCGTCTTCTATGCAAACTCGCTTAGAAGCTGAAGGTGTTTTTATTATCGATGATCAAATCCAAAACTTCGAAAAACATCTCTGGAATCCTAATCTAGATTTACTTTAAAAAAAATACTATATATATATTATATTCTGCTCAAAGTACTTTGCTCATTTGTTAGAAAATTAGACTCTTGTGAAATATATTTGCATAAGAAAAGCAAACTACCGAATTAAATTTCGAAAACACACATCATGGCAATAGGAAAACTAGACGTAATTGACCACAAATTATTAGAGATATTACAACAGAATGGAAAAATAACTAATTCTCAGCTATCAAAGGATGTAGGTCTTTCACCAGCACCAACTCTAGAGAGAGTCAAAAAATTAGAGCAATCTGGTATTATTCAGAGTTATCATGCTCAAATAAATCGTGATAAAGTAGGTCTCGGTGTTTTAACTTTTGTCCAAGTTACATTGAAAGGACATCAAAAAGCAATTATTGAAGCCTTTGTGAAAAAGGTAAATGCAGTTCCAGAAATTATAGAGTGCCATCATGTAACAGGCTCATGCGACTTCTTGCTCAAAGTTATAGCCAAAGACATTACTAACTACCAGCAACTGATTATGGACACCATTAACGAAATCGAAGTAGTCTCAAGTACGCAGACCATGGTGATTCTACAGACCATCAAGAACAGCAAAGTTTTACCTATCCCTTAGACCTATTTTTCCTTATTTCTTTTTTTAGGGACTTAATACCTTCTACAGCTTTTTTATAAGAGATATTTTGTTTCTGCTTAGAATCAATAATGAGTTTATAACTCTGAGCGGCTTTTAAATAATCTTTCTCTGACCGTGCCATATCTCCAATAGCCAAAAGAGCTCCAAGATAATAGCCCGAATCCAAAGAATTATTCCTTCTTGAAAAATCTACGCATTGTTCATAATAACAAATAGCTGATTTATAATCCTTATTATAATTCTGATCAATATAACCTAGTATATAGGCCCCATATCTACCTTCATTCGGGCCATATCCATATTTTTCAGAAGCTATATTTGCCAATAATTCATGTGCTATCCTTTGAGCTTCAGGCATTTTCCCCAAAACAAAATTAGTTCTAGCCGCATATCTGTGAAAAAAAGAGTTATTCGGATAGAGTACATGCATTTGAGTGGCCAGCTGACGAGCCTCCGCATTCCTATTCTCCATAGCATAAATTTGAACTAGAAAGTATCTTGCTTCCATTCTAGTATAAAAAGCATTTAAACTTACATTTTTTAACTGGGCTATGCCCAACTGCTTATCACCTTTTCTGAAAAAGGTCAGAATTGGTCTTAATGATTTATAGTTTTCTCTAATCCATTTTGAATAAAAGTTGTAGAGACCGTCTCCAAATAAAAGTTCAGGATTTATGTTTTCATCTCCCCTACTGAGTTCCAAGTATTTTAGGGCATTTTTACCAGACCACGCAGACTTTAACCAATTCTCTCTTTCTGCATAAAGCCTACCCTTAAAGGCATATGCCGCGGAAATAAAGAACGCCGCCTCTTTATTTGTTTCATCTTCTTTCAGAAGATCATTACCTAGATCAATTGACTTATCCATAAAGCTTTGAATCGTATCATCATACCTTTCAATACCCGTGTCAGGTACTATACGCCACCAGTAACTTAGCCCAATTAAGAAATAGCCAATTGGGTGATAAGGGTATTTAGCCGAGAGCCATTTAAATTCTCTCTCAGCAGCTGCGAAGTTGAAGTTATACATATCATCAATAGCAGCAGTAGTCTCTATTTGTATACCTCTGTCCATTAATAACCTAGTAGGTCTCGGTGAGGGTTCTCCTACATCATACAGCTGTCCCATTCCAAAAAGCGGAAAGCACAAAAGACAGAGTAATTGTCCTATATCTCGCACAGTTTTTATAAACATAATTCTCTCAAATATCCATCCATCAGTTATATATAGCTAATTTTTTCTTTTATTGGTTTATTATATACTTCTACTCAATGAAAACGATAAAAGACAAACAGTTTGTGCCTTTAATTCCAAAAGATGTTTTAACAGCTCAGATAAAGTTATTGGCAAAAACTCTTGAAAAAGATTATCTCGGTAAAGACCCTTTATTCGTCGGTATATTAAATGGTTCGTTTATGTTTCTCTCTGAATTATTTAAAAACATATCGATAAACTGTGAGGTAAGCTTTATTAAAGTTCACTCTTATGAAAAAATGCATTCTACAGGCCACGTTAAAAAACTAATAGGTTTAAATGAAAACATAACTGATAGACACGTAGTCATCGTAGAAGACATTATTGATACTGGCAACACCATGAAAGCAATCCTACCCGTTTTCCAAAAACAAAAACCTGCTTCATTGAAAATATTAACGCTCTTACATAAAAAAGATGCTACCAAAATAGACCTTAAAATTGATTACACCGGTTTTGTCATTAAAAATAAATTTGTGGTAGGATTCGGACTAGATTTTGATGGCTTTGGAAGAAATATTGACGAAATTTTAGTGTTAGCTGAGGGTTCTGATTAATTGAAAAAGTTAAGTTCTCCAAGTTTGAAACTTACCATTTGCCCAAATTTGTAGCTCTCCATACTAAATGCCTTCAATTTTAACTTAGCAACCTTTAATGTTATCTCATTATAGACTCCTCTTTCTATTTGATTTATTACTTTCCCGTTTAGTAAACTCATTTGCCCTATTTTGATTTCCTCTGGTCTTATCAGTATTGACTTTTTGTCAGTTGATATATTCAGGTATCTCTTGGCATTAGACCCAGAAACCAAATTATATTCGCCCGTCATGGCTGCGTTATAAATGCTTTTTGGATATCTATAAATACTGATAGGTTTGTCTGTTTGAGATATTTCACCCTTTTTTAAAATAGCCAATTTATCTGCAGTATCAAACACATCTGATATATCATGAGTGACGAAAATACAGGCCATTTCTTCATCCTTGACGATGTCCTTGATCTTATTTTTTAGCGTACTTTTATTCTTATAATCCAGGTTACTAAAAGGTTCATCAAGCAGCAAAAGTGAAGGTTCATCTGCTAGGGCTCTTGCGATTGACGTTCGTTGTTGTTCTCCTTCAGAACAATGCCTTGGCAACTGATGAGCTACTGCATTCAATCCTGTTAGCTTGAGCAATTTAGCTACGCGTTTATCCTTGTACTCGTCATTAAAAAAACGCAGTTCATATTCAATATTCTCTTTCAAAGAAATGTTAGGGAAAAGAGGATTATCCTGACGAACAATTTTTATTTTCTCATTTCCAGAAATTAATTTTTTTGAGGGTGGCTTAATAATTTCCCCATCAACTTCAAGCCGACCCGAAAGAGGTTCAAGCAAGCCAGCAATAAGCTTTAATAAAGTTGATTTACCCGAACCGCTCTCTCCCAGAAGTGCAAAAATCTGATGTTTCTCAATGGAAAGACTAATGTTGTTAATTATTTTTTTATTCTCAATATCAAAATTAAGATTTTCAATCTGTAGTACTTTTTCCAAAACCTTCTATAAAATTATTTTTTGTAATAATAGTCAATTCCGAATTCCTTGTCTTAAGTTTGAGCAAAATTGTTAGAAATTAGATAAGCTATATTCCTACAAATGTTAGAATTATACAATAAGCAAACCAAATGTCTGGTTGCATTGGATTCCATCATATTTGGTTTTGATGGTTCTAAACTTAAACTTCTTCTAGTAAAAAGAGGGATAGAAGAGAGTAAAGATGTCTGGTCACTAATGGGCGGCTGGCTCATGCCAGACGAAAGCTTAGATGAGGCAGCTTCTAGGGTATTAGAGAATCTAACTGGTTTGAAAGATATCTATTTAGAGCAACTTTCGACATTCGGTCTTCCTAAACGCGACCCTGTTGAAAGAACAGTTGCAGTTACTTACTTTGCCCTGATAAACGTTGAAGACTATTCACTTTTCGACTCAAGGGATTATCAAGCAAAATGGTTCGACATGGACCAGCTCCCTGTATTACTTTTTGACCATAAAGATATGGTGAATCAAGCTATCAACAGATTGAGAAATAAAGCAGCTTTTCACCCTCTGGGTTTTGAACTTCTCCCAGTTAAATTCACTTTACCTCAACTTCAAACCTTATATGAAGCCATTTTTTATGTAACATTTGACAAACGAAATTTTAGCAGAAAAATTCTTTCAAATGGTATCTTGGACAAGTTGGATGAAAAGCAAAAAGGCTATTCAAAAAAAGGAGCTTTCTTATATAAATTAAATCCGACGGCCTACAAAAAGGCTTCAAATTTATATTTTATTTCTAATATTGATTCCCTACTATAACTGCAAAACATTTTCTTTAAAAAATCATCAGAGCTTATAACTACCGCCACGTTTTTACTAAAACGTTAATGCCATTTTACAGACCAATAGGATTAGGAGTACGAGACTTGCTGTTCTGACAAATTAAATAATCAGCCTCCCCGAAAATGACCAATTCCAAAATTATCTTGAGATTGAAATACTTTAAAAAAAAATTCATTATGACTATACTATCCTAACTCCGCTTCAAATTAAGGTTCTCTAACTCTATTTAGAGACCAATTTGAATTTCAAATAGTCTAGATTTTCTGAATCCGAGATGGCATCTATTCTAATTGTATCTACGCCCTTACTTTGAAGTAGCCTTTTCATTCCAAATGCTCTTTTTAATCCTATTTGAGAATTACCTCCGCCGTGCCCTCCTTTAATCTGGATCTGAAACCTAGGATTTATCTTAAACTCGTAAACAATACTATCAATCACGCTGTTTGACATATTCGATAGGGCAACAGAATCTCCAACAAAACTCAAGGACTCAATTTTAACATCTGTATTTAATGCTGTTACACCGGGCGAATTAAGTAGCTCTCTTAAAGCTAACCACCCTGCGTCGCCTGGAGAACTCACATCTACACCGAGACTATCTACAGGAAAGATGACATTCTCATCTAAATCAATAACTTGAGATTCCTGTGGGACGGGTGAACCGAAAATTTCATTCCGTGCATGGTATATGAAATAGCATAAAAGAAGTGTCAAGGCTCCTACTCCGACAATGAGCAATGTTCTTTTGTTGAAATGTTCTGACTCCGCTTCTTCATACGTTTGCTGGCTTTCAAAGACTACCTCTCCTCCCGACCTAATATCGTGTTTTGATTCACCCTCCTTTTCTTCCGTCTTCTTAGCATAATAAAGCTTCATATTCTTTAAATCATGAATCCCTAGTGCAGGAATCATTTTATCCATTAACGATTCAGGAGCCTTATCAAAAAGAGGGTCTCTATGCTCTTTTAGATAATTCATCAAGTCATCCTTACTTATTCCATCATTTAACTTCTCGGCTAAAGATTTAATTACCAATGAGTTTACAAACCCCGCGTATCTATTTGTTTCACTCTTACTCGTACCGCTATGAGACGTGACTAGGTTTAATAACTGACTTTTAAACGAGGGGAAAATTTGACTCATATTTCTTTCTCCGACCCGAACAAACTCTGCTAAACCTTTTCCTTCGGCATAGCTATTATCAGTATTGAATACCTTTAAATCCTTTTCATAAATCCTTTGGATTTGATTAACTAACATATTTGTACTCATGTCACTATTCGCTCTCCTTATGAGGCCTGCCAATAAAGTATAAAATATAGCGTCAATTGCCCCTTTGGTATCTCCTAAATTTCTATCTACTAAAGCTTTCAAATTCGCAATCAACTCTTTTGATAGACTCGCCTCATACTTCTCAAACAACATCATTTTTTGCACTTTTTGTAATCAAAATCTCATATTAGATTGCAAAAAAACAAAAAAAAGGGGTATTTGCCTTTATTAGATTCGATTTATTCGACCCAATTTTAAGATAAAATTATGACCTCTATTAAAAAGAAGAAACTAAGGAGTGAAGACTGGTTTGGTAAAGAAGGTAAAGACGGCTTTATCTATCGAAGTTGGATAAAAAATCAAGGTTACCCTGCCCATCAGTTCAAAGGAAAGCCAGTTATAGGAATATGTAATACTTGGTCTGAAGTTACACCCTGTAATGGCCATTTTAGAGAACTGGCACAATCTATCAAAAACGGCATTTACGAAGCCGGTGGTTTCCCTTTGGAATTCCCCGTGATGTCTTTAGGAGAAACTATAATAAGACCAACAGCTATGCTATACAGAAACTTAGCAGCTATGACCGTGGAAGAAAGTATTAGAGCAAATCCCTTTGATGCTGTAGTTTTAATGACAGGATGCGACAAAACAACCCCATCTTTAATAATGGGAGCCGCTAGTGTAGATATTCCTTCTATCGTCTTACCAGGAGGACCTATGCTGAATGGTAAATTTAGAGGTAAAGATTTGGGCTCGGGTACGGACGTATGGCGTTTCGATGCAGATTATAAAGCTGGAAAAATGACTTTGGAGGATATGGAAGAAGCTGAGGCCTGTATGAGCCGAAGCATAGGCCATTGCAATACTATGGGAACCGCATCTACTATGGCCACTATGGTAGAAGCTCTTGGACTGACTTTGCCTGGAGTCTCCTCTATTCCAGCGGCCGATTCCAGAAAAAAGATGATGGCCCATATGACAGGAATTAGAGCCGTGGAAATGGTTAAGGAAGAATTATCCATTTCTAAAATTTTGACCCGTCCAGCGTTTTTGAATGCAATAAAGGTGAATTCTGCGGTAGGAGGTTCTACCAACTTCGTTCTGCATTTATTAGCAATAGCTAAAAGAATGGAAATACCACTTACTCTTAATGATTTTGATATTCATGGCTCAAAAATTCCTTTTTTACTAAATCTCATGCCTTCCGGCAAATATCTTATGGAAGATTATTATTATGCCGGGGGAATTCAGGTCATCCTCAAAGAGTTAGAAAAACATTTAAATACAGAGGCCATAACTGTTAATGGTAAAACGCTTACAGAAAATTCAAAAAAGGCTCGAAACTGGAATTTAGATGTTATACGGCCAATATCAGATCCAATTATTAAAGAAGGTGGCATTACGGTTGTTAAGGGAAACCTTTGTACCGAAGGAGCGGTCATTAAAGTTTCTGCTGCCAGCCCAGAACTATTAAAACATAAAGGGAGAGCCGTAGTTTTCGAGACAATAGAAGATTATCATGCTAGAGTAGATCACCCAGATCTAGATATTGATGAAGACTGTGTCATGGTTTTGAAAAACGTTGGTCCAAAGGGCTACCCTGGCATGCCAGAAGTAGGTAATATGGCTCTACCAAAGAAAATCATACAAAAGGGAGTTACCGATATGGTAAGAATATCTGATGGAAGAATGAGTGGAACAGCATATGGAACAGTTTTCTTACATGCCTCACCAGAGTCTGCCCTTGGAAGTCCACTAGCCCTCGTTGAAGATGGAGATATCATTGAATGCGATGTATTTAAAAAAAGTATTCACTTACATGTTTCTGATGAAGAATTGGCAGAAAGGCGTGAGAAATGGAAACCTCTAGATTTAGGATTCGATAGAGGATATATCAAGCTATATATAGATACCGTGAACCAAGCCCATGAAGGTGCAGACATGGGTTTTCTACAAGGTAAATCGGGAAGCATTGTTAATAGAGAATCTCACTAATAGACCTTTACGTATAGATGTTTGGTTACACAGCAGTTATTATGTAGCTTTAAAAACCTAAGTAACCCAAAGCATCATATAAAAGATGAATTTTCGAACCCAAATCGAACTTTCTGAGCTTCCTTTTAAAATAGATAGGTCGTCAAAAGTATTGACGATTGGCTCTTGTTTCTCCGACGGCCTAGGACAATATCTTACTCAAAGCAAAATCAATTGTCTGCACAATCCGTATGGCATAATTTTTAATCCTATTTCTATTTTTAGACTGCTCAGCCAAAGCCTAGATAACCATCCAGTCAAAACAAACTATTTCACTAAAAATCAAGGACTCTGGTATCACTATGATTTTCACTCCAAACATTGTCATCAAGACAGAGGTCATTTGGAAAATGAGCTAAATGATCTTCATCAAGAAGTAGGAGGGTTTTTGAAAAAAACTAACTACATAATCATAACGCTAGGGACAGCCTATGCCTATCGCCTTTTTCAGAATTCTTATGTGGTGTCCAATTGCCATAAAAAGGAAGCCACCTTTTTCAAAAAAGAAATACTTTCTTTGAAGGAAATAAAAATCAGATTTAGTCAATTCTACGAAAGACTTATACAGATTAATCCCAAAGTAAAACTTATTTTCACGGTTAGCCCTGTAAGACATATCAAGGACACACTATCAGGTAACAGCCTTAGCAAAAGCATTTTAAGGCTAGCTGCACAACAATTCTCAGAAGATTGTAAAAATATTTCATATTTCCCTTCTTATGAAATCCTTTTGGACGACTTACGCGATTACAGATATTATGCAGAGGACATGATCCATGTCAATGAAGTCGGACAGAAATATGTTATCGAGCATTTCAAAAAAACAGCATTTTCTCAAGACTTGATACGTTTCATTGCCGAGTGGGATCAAATTAGAAATCAAATTAATCATAGGCCCTTTCAGTCAGACTCAGAAATACATCAAAATTTCCTGAAAAAATTGGTCCTCAGATTGGAAAAACTAAAAGATTCAGTAGATGTAAATAACGAGCTTGATATGGTAAAGGCCCAGCTCATTTAAACATTTAAAGACTTTATAAAACTTTCCACTTCTTAGTGCTGTTGAAAGAGTGAATCCAAATTGATATTTAGTGATAAGTAAAGAAGATATTTTAGACGCTCTTAGCAATGTAGAAGAACCTGATTTAAAAAAGGATTTGGTGACACTTAATATGGTTAAAGATGTGGCTGTAGAAGGCTTTAAAATAAGTTTTACAGTAGTCTTAACCACTCCTGCCTGTCCCTTGAAAGAGCTTATTCGAAAGAGATGTATGGATGCCTTAGAGGAGAAATTAGGCACTAATATTGAGGTAGCCATCGCTATGACAGCCGAAGTAACGACTATCAGAAATAACAACCCACAACTGCCTGGTGTTAAGAATATAATAGCCATCTCTTCAGGAAAAGGTGGTGTTGGGAAATCAACCATAACGGCTAATTTGGCTTTAGCACTTAAGGATTTTGGGGCGAAAGTGGGTATCATTGACGCTGATATATTTGGCCCTTCTATTCCTCTTATGTTTGGAGCGGAAGATGTACAACCGTTGATAACGCCAAAAGACGGAAAGAATATGATTCACCCCGTCAATCAATTTGGAATTAAAATGATTTCAATAGGCTTTCTTACACCAAAAGATAATGCTGTGGTTTGGCGTGGCCCAATGGCCAGTCAAGCACTTAGACAATTCCTAGGAGATGTAGATTGGGGTGATTTAGACTATCTGTTGATCGATTTACCGCCAGGAACAAGCGATATACATTTATCTTTAGTTCAAACGGTCCCCGTAACGGGTGCTGTGGTAGTCACCACTCCCCAGAAAGTAGCTGTGGCAGACGCTACCAAAGGTTTATCAATGTTTCAGCAGCCACAGATAAACGTGCCTATTTTAGGTATTGTAGAAAATATGGCTTATTTCACACCGGCAGAACTTCCGGATAATAAATACTATATATTTGGAAAAGACGGTGGCAAAGAGTTAGCCGCCAAGTTTAATGTACCTCTCTTGGGAGAGATACCTATAGTTCAAGGAATAAGAGAAGCAGGAGACGCTGGTAGGCCAGCTATGATGGGACAAGATGCTGTTTCTAAAGAGGCTTTCAAAAAAACAGCGTAGGCCCTTGCTCAACAGTTAGCAATTCGAAACGCTTCTACCCCTGCAACCGAAAGGGTAGTGGTAGCTTAGCAAGTATTAGGAAATTCTTTTTGGGTAAACTACTTTTGTTAAAACAATAAATAAATGAGTTCTATAAGAGAACGTGTGGAAATAGCCTTAGACGGCGTCAGACCTTATCTAGAGGCCGACGGAGGCAACGTAAACGTACAAGAAATAACTAAGGAAGGTACTGTAATGCTAGAGCTCTTAGGGGCCTGCGGTTCTTGTCCCATGTCTACTATGACTTTTAAAGCTGGTTTAGAAGAAGCCATTCTAAAGTCAGTGCCAGAGATTAAAAAAGTTGTAGCTGTAAATTTAACCCCAGCTCAATAATTCTATAATAAATATTACCAGAGCATTTTATTGAGCTACTTGCCGATGCAAGTAGCTTTTTATTTATCTTGCACTGCTAGTGGTGATTCCCATAATAATTTTCGTTTCCCATTGTAATGAGTACCAAACTTAAAGTCGGCATATTTTTCGGTGGTCCCTCACGAGAAAGAGAAATTTCTTTCAAAGGTGGAAAGACTGCCTATACCCATTTAGACAAAAGTCTTTATGAACCTGTATTGATTTTTGTAGATAGTATCGGGAATTTTATTGAAATCAGACCTGAATTTATTGATGCCGATCTTATCAAAGACTTTTACCCCTCCAAAAACTTAAATAATGGCTTCCGCGTCTATATCGAGGCCCTTGGAGCATTGAACGAAACTCAACTTTACAAGCTTATATACAAGATTGGGAAGCATATAAAGGGAGATAAACTCAAGGAACATATGGACATCGCCTTTCCAATTATGCACGGGCCATATGCGGAAGATGGCAGCATCCAAGGGCTTCTGGAATGGTATGGTATACCTTATGTAGGGCCAAGTATTTTGGGTTCTGCCATTGGTATTAATAAGCCATTTCAAAACCATCTTCTAGCCAAATCAAATGGTCAGCAGAAAAAGACCCGAGTTATTTCTAGAGAAGAATGGGAGAACGCTAATAAGTCAAGCCTTTTTAGCGAACTAACTAAAACAATAGGCTTTCCTTTAGTCGTGAAAGCTCCACATCAAGGTTCTTCTATCGGTGTAGGAATTGTGCGTAAAAGAAGCATGGAAGAATTCTCAAAAAAGATGTTTCAATGTTTTTTTGATACCATCATTTACCAAAAAGATTGGGTAAAACTCACAACGCGACAAAAGAAGAACATCTTGGAGAAAATGCAATCTCTAGGCGAAGGAATAGGTTTTCCTGTGGTACTTAATGGGGAGGAAGTTTCTCACCCGAATAAGCTTTTGAAAGCTTTAAATGCATATCTGAAAACTAACTCAGAGGCTATTTTATCCTCTACCAATTCTGAAGACTATGTACTCATAGAGGAATTCATTGAGGGTCAAGAATTTTCAATGGGTCTTATTCAAGACGACAGCTTTCAGGTTTTTGCCCTGCCACCTACCGAGATTTATGGAGACATAGAAACCTATGATTTTAAGTCTAAATATCAATCTAACGTAACCAAAAAAAGAATTCCGATTGAAACCAATTTTGAAAATTTAGCAAAAATTGAAAAGGAAGCAATTACCGCTTTCTACGACTTAGGGCAAAATGTTGTATGTAGAATTGACGGGTTTCTTACCAAGGAGAATCAAGTTATCTTTCATGACCCTAATACCATCCCTGGAATGTCACCAAGCAGCTTGATTTTCAAGCAAATGGCAGAAATTGGACTAAATGTCAGCCAATCCATAAATTATCTGATCAGGCAGTCACTTAATCAACGAATTAGAGATGGAAAAAACACCCATCATTTTAAAGGTATACTTTCTAAGATTGACGAAAGTATGGCGTCCTCAAAGTTAAGAAAAAGGAAAAAAGTCGCTTTGATTTTCGGTGAAAACGAAGAGGAATATTTAGCCATTCAAACTAAATATAATCAGCTAGCGGCTTCAGAAGATTCTGTAGCTACTTGTTTTTGTGCCGCGAAAAATGGAAATCACTACCTCATTCCAATAACACTCATGTATAAATCTGGTATCCTAGAATTTGGTTCAGCAATTGGAGCACCTAAACATGCATTTATACAGAAATTAATAGATAAGACTGAAGCATTAAGAACCTTTTACGCTGGTGATGTCAATTTTAAGGTTGAAAAAATAGAGGAAAATCAGCTTCAACTAACTTTTGATGAACTCATATCTGGAAGTACTTTAATTGTCAAAGAGGCCCCAGATAATGGCTAAAAAAAAGAAATATTACGTCGTCTGGTCCGGTAGAAAAAAAGGAATATTCCCTGATTGGGATACTTGTAAAAAACAAATAGACGGATTTACTGGAGCTCAGTACAAATCATTTGAATCTCAGCAAGCAGCGATCGATGCTTTTGCTAAAAACTATGCACAAGTCATAACTAAAAACAGCTCTAAAGGCAAAGCATCCATAAATCCAAACGCCACACCTCCTATCAAAGAGAGCGTGGTTGTAGATGCTGCATGGAATACCAAGTCTGGTGATATGGAATACCAAGGTTTTGACTTTAGAACTAGTAAATTATTGTTTAAAAAAGGGCCATTCAAG
>JBNMFK010000030.1:0-19833 GCA_051269965.1 Algoriphagus sp.
AAAGCTCAAGACCATCTTCTCATAAAAAAGGGAGAGGAAGGCATAAAGGAAGTAAAGTTATTCCACCAAAAAGAGGTAAGAAAGGAAACAGGAGAAAGGGCTAGTGCCTATAACCTCTTGACGCTTTCATGTTCAAAGATCATTTTGCCATCACTGGAAAATTCCCTTAGAAGGATTGGCTCTGCCTTGTCGTAAACATCATGTGGATATTGAATCTCTTTTCTCCGCCTATTGCCTGAATCGTAGTACTCTATCCAACCACCCACTTTGGCTCCATCGTCGTATTGACCCTCTTCTGCTAAAATTCCATTTTTATAAAAACGAAAATATTCACCGGTTTTCTTTCCGTAAATCATGGGTACCACTTCTTTGATTTTTTCTTTGCCCCCATCGAAATAGCTGATTTCCGAATCTTTGTAAAAACCTCTATTATAATACTCTTTATCTAAAAGAATAAATTCTTTGTCGTACGTTTCCCACCTTCCATCTAATGTACCAAGGTAGTAAAAACCTTCTTTTACGAGAGTTTCGCCTAGATACTCCTTGTACGGGCCGTGCATAAGTTTGTTGTTTCTAGGATCTCGTGAAATAGCTTCCACGATTCTTCTTCTTCGGAGATCGTACCAAAACACAGACTTTGCATATACGTCTGGTGCTTGGAAATCTTCCAGCGTGTAAAATTCCATATACTTCATTCTACTGCCAGTACCTCTTTTATATATCTGTTTTTCTACACCAATACCTTCGTACTTCTTGCCATCGAATACTTTAGCTTTTGCTTCATCAAAGGCCTTCTTTTTCTTTTTTATCTCTGCCCTTATCTGCTTTGACTTACTTGATACCCCAGACACGGTTTCATTAACATACTTTTTGGCCTCTTCTACAGACGTTATTTTCTTTCCGCCAGGGAGGTTGGCCGAAGCGGACGGTAAGCCTATATCTATGGGTAATACGTCCTCTATTCTCTCCTCAAGGGTCATACTCTTCCTTTCAGCTTTTCGTTCTTCTTTCGTTTTAGCTTTAGGAATGATGTCTTGAGCTAAAGAAATATTCAAGCTGAAGAGTAAAGAAGTTAAACAAGTGATCTTTAAAATTAACTGCATAAATCAAGGTGCTCATTTCAATAATGAATGAAGCATCGTACTTTCGTGTTTTACTAATTCAATTAGTGTTTTAAAAACGTCAAAAGTAGTTAAAAATTGGAAAAAGCAGCTAAAATCTATGTAGCGGGGCACCGCGGAATGGTGGGTTCGGCAATTGTAAGAAAACTAGAAAGCGAAGGTTTCAACAACATTGTTACCCGAACATCTAAGGAGCTTGACTTAAGAGATCAAATAGCTACTGAAACATTTTTAAGGAGTGAAAAACCCGCTTATGTTTTTTTAGCTGCCGCCAAAGTTGGTGGAATAATAGCTAATAGTACTTACGGGGCAGACTTTTTATACGAAAACCTGCAAATACAGAATAATATCATACACGGTTCTTATCTCATAGGAGTCAAGAAGCTAATGTTTCTAGGTTCTTCTTGCATCTATCCCAAAATGGCCCCGCAGCCATTGAAAGAGGAATACCTGCTCACTGGACACTTAGAGCCGACCAATGAGCCATATGCTATTGCAAAGATAGCAGGTATCAAGATGTGCGAGGCTTACAGGGCTCAGTATGGCTGTAACTTTATTTCTGTGATGCCTACCAATCTCTATGGGCCTAATGATAATTACGACCTTCAAAACTCACATGTGTTCCCCGCCATGATTCGTAAGTTCCATGAAGCTAAAGAAACCGGAGACACTACGGTGCATCTTTGGGGTACAGGAAAACCCATGCGTGAGTTTCTTCATGCCGATGACTTAGCCGACGCTTGTTTCTATTTGATGCAAAAATATGATGGCGAAACGCTAGTCAATATTGGTACGGGAGTGGATGTTACAATCAACGAACTGGCCGAAACCATCCAGGAGACGATTCACTTTCAGGGCAAAATTCACTGGAATACAGATAAACCAGATGGCACCCCAAGAAAACTAATGGACGTTTCTAAACTACACGGTCTCGGCTGGAAACACAGCATAGACCTCAAGGAAGGGATTAAAATGGTCTACGAGAACTTTAAGAATAATGCTGTTAGAAAAATATAAGCTTTGAAAAAATATTTAAGCATTCCTATCTTAAGCTCTCTTCTCTTGATAATCGTTCCTTTGGTAGCGACCTCATTCTTGAGTGTCTATTTTGTTACGAACGAACCCTACTTTTCCACTTTTGATACCTCAGAATGGATCGGGTTTTCGTTAATAAGTATTTTGACGCAGGCCTTTGCCCTGACTCCTCCAACTTTTGTGGCTCTCGTTTTAGGCTATTTCTGGGGATGGAAAACTCTCCCAGTACTCTTTCTGGTTAATATGGGTTCTATTTTTATTATCAACAAAGCGGTGATCTGGCTTGACTCTGCAGGTTTAAGAACATTTTTGTCCAGCAATAAAAAAGCCTCTGTCCTTCTTGAGAGTATTAAAAAAGATGAACTTAAAATTATTGGTTTAGCTAAGCTTTCCCCTATCCTACCTTTTACATTTACCAACTTCATCTTTAACCTCTCCGGAGCTAAGCTAAAAAACATCCTTCTCGGAGGCTTTTTAGGAATGATTCCAAGAACGGTGATGTCTGTATGGGCAGGTACCCAGGCTAAAGAAATTAAAAAACTATTGGATGATCCAAACGCCAATAATAACCAGCAGATAATAATCATTGCCTTGATTTTGATTTCGGCTTTTGGACTCATCTATATCATAGGGAAGGCCATGAACAGGTCTAAGGAATAGGTTCAGCTGATATTTCTCGAAAAAAGGTTTGACCTAGGTCTTATTACTTACTAATCAATGAAAAAGTCGCCGTTAGTCTTCCGTTTCTTCAAGTTCAAGGTACAGACTAAAAGTAAAAAAGACCTGGACAATGAGGCCGGTATTATGGCCAATTTCGCTGAACGGGAAAGAGGCTAGTCCGCCCATATTTTAGCAGATTACGTAAAAACATACCATTTTTCTCCTAAAACAAAGGCTATAGGCTTAAAGGTGTCATTTATGGGTAGACCATGTTTTGACTAATTATACTCCTGAAAATACAGGTCCACTTTTCTTTGATAATTATGTCTTAGAAAAACTTAACAAAACTACTTTTTAATAATTGGCTCTTTTTACCTAGGCTGTAGCCCATACCAGAAAGTTTGTCAAGGTCATTTCTCGCAAATAGTTTAGCATGGTGATGGTAAATAACGCGTAAGTATAACTCTTAAGCCTGTTCTCAAATTAAATTAATTTGGGGCCTAATTCATAAAAACAGAGACTCCCTTAAACGTATAAGAAAGCCTCTTTTTAACTATAGAAATGCCTTACTCCTTCAGACTCTTTAAATAAGCTAGGCTACGTGGAATATTCTCTAGCTCTTGGTCGCTTTCATCTTCTATAAAGAAGTGTTTAATACCCACTTCGTTCGCCAGTTTGAGTATTTTAGGCCAATCTGCCTGACCTGTTCCTAAAACCACGTCGTTTTCGGCTGGAGTGCCACCAGAACCATCTCCTATCACTCCTTTTTTAAGATCTTTCACATGCATTAACTTCCAGCGATTACCGTATTTTTTTAATAATTCTTGCGGAGCATCTGAACCGCCGCCATGCATGGTCCATAGCACATCCATTTCAAAAGAAACATGTTCTGGCTTCGTATTCTGAATGATATAATCCATCAAAGTTCCCTCACCTTCTGGATTTGGCTTGAATTCATAACCATGGTCGTGGTAGCAAAATATAAGTCCATTTTCCGCAAGTACTTTACCCGCAGAATTAAAAACCTCCACAGCCCCCTTAGCATCTTCAAATGTGAAATTATTGTCCTCATGAGGTATCCAAGCACACATCACATACTTTGACCCTAAAGCCTTGGCCCTATCGGCAATGGCCTGTGGATCGTCTCTAAGCCCATCAAAACTACTTCCCGAAGATGGAATACTTATACCACGCTCCGCACACATTTTGCGATAGTCTTCCAACTCCACACCTTTAGCTCCACCTCCCTCCAATTCTGTAAAACCTAGAGCTGCAATCATGTCTAGGTTCTCTTCCAGTGTTTTTGTAGTGTCCTTGAATTGGTTTCTAAACGTATAGGCTTGTACACCAAACTCCGCTTTGAAAAGGGGGGTCCCTACGTCTTCTGTTGTTTCTGTAGAAGTAGTTGACTGGCAAGCAAACATGAGGCACGTCAGTCCTAAAATTAATGCTTTGTGAAACTGTTTTTTCATAATAATCAATTGGTTATGGTTTTAATAAATATTTGGTTTTCTGTCTTTTCCCTGTCCGATCCCTGGTCCAGTTTACGCTGCGTAAGGGATAGCACGGTATCCTTTTTATGATCTTAATAAAGATATAGCGTATCGCCCGACCCAAACAGGGATATGTCCTTAATCATAAATTTTTTTTCTTTAATTCGTCTGCTGCATAGTTAGCCGCACGGGCTGCGTAGGCCATATAGGTCAGTGTCGGGTTTTGCGTACTTGTGGATGTCATACAAGCTCCATCAGTCACAAATACATTTTTACAAGCATGAACCTGATTGTGTTTATTGAGCATTGAGCTTTTAACATCATGCCCCATTCTTACTCCACCCATTTCATGAATGTCTGAACCTGGAGGAGCATGAGAGTCTCTGGACTGAATATCGTCAAAGCCCGCCTTCATAAACATCTCTTCCATGGTATTCATGAAGTCTTTCACCATTTTTGAATCATTCTCCTGCCAGTCGCATGAGAATACTATCTGTGGAATGTCGTATTTATCCTTCAGCGTTTCATGAAGTCTGATGTGGTTTTCGGCTACTGGTATCGTTTCGCCCATCATCCAGCCCGAGATATTCCAGCTGCCTAACTGTCTGCTTAAAAGGTTTGTGCGAAGCTCGTCTCCTATCCCATCATTTGGAGAGAAAGAACCTCTGCCCCCACCAATCCCCGTGGCATATCCCCTTAAAAAACCTTCTTCGTGTTTTATAAGGTTTCTGAACCGTGGAATATAAGAGTGGCTTGGATGTGCTCCAGCCGTTTTTTTGTCCTTGAAACCATTATGTGTTGCTGAAATGCGACCTCGGTAATTATGCCAAGCAATATACTTTCCCAATACACCAGCATCGTTTCCTAAACCATTCTCAAAGCGGTTTGATTTAGAGTTTAATAAGATGGCATTGGTGTTTATAGTAGAGCCATTCACAAAAATTACTTTGGCATAAAACTCTACCATTTCCTTGCTGGTAGCATCTATCACTCTTACTCCAGTGGCTTTTTCTTTCTTATCATCATACATAATAGAATGAACAACCGAATGTGGCCTGAGTGTCATGTTCCCTGTATTTGCGGCCCATGGCAACGTACTAGCATTGCTACTAAAATAGGCCCCATAATTACAGCCACGATTACATTGACGCTGACTCACACATCGACCACGTCCCTGATCATAATGAATTTGTTGTGGGTCCGTTAAGTGAGCACACCGTCCAAAAACCAGAAATCGATCCTTATAAACTTCTTCTATCGTTTCTTTAAAGTGTTGCTCTATACAGTTTAGCTCCCAGCCAGGCTGCACGTAACTGTTAGGCAAGGCTTCTAGGTTATCATTAAAGCCAGCAATCCCGGCAAATTTCTCTACGTGTTCATACCAAGGAGCAATATCTTTATACCTAATAGGCCAATCTACCGCAAAACCGTCCCTACTTGGTCCTTCGTAGTCATAATCTGACCATCGTTGTGTTTGACGTGCCCAAAGCAGAGATTTGCCACCTTCATGGTAGCCTCTAAACCACCTGAAGGGTTTTTCTTGCACAATAGGTTGCTCATCATCAGGTAAAGTCCAATGGAGTGTTTGAGCTCTTAAAAAACGTGCATCTCGGTAGTTTTCACGGTCTTTTTGTGGAACAGTCCCTCTGTATTCAAACGCCCAAGGGGCCTTTGACGCAGTAGGATAATCTTCAATATGCTTTACACCACGCCCCCTTTCCAATACCAAAGTTTTAAGACCTTTATCACAAAGCTCTTTAGCAACCCAACCTCCACTGGCCCCGGAACCTATAACTATAGCGTCATACGAATGCTTCTTATTTGCCTTTACGTTTAGGTTTGCCATTTAAGAGTGTCTTCTTAGGTTATAAAGGATTCTACTGTTCTTTTAGGATTCTACGACATCAGCACAACCATTAAAATACCCTGGGGCCATAACATAGTTATAATGATTTACCATCACATATTGTGATGTGGTATATCCCCTGATTGTTTCTCCTCTTAGTGTATCATAAAACCATTCCTTATCAGGAGTACTGGGTGAAGAAAATCCTAAAAGAATGCTTTCCTTTTGTTCTTGCATGCATTCTGAAAAGGGATTTCTATAAGCTGAAATCGCCGCCTTACGTAATGCTTTAAGGCCATTTTTTATTTTACTCTGTTGTTCCGCATCATAGCAATCTGCTATTAATCTTTCTAGGTACTTATCAACCTCCACACCCAAAGCACCTGGTTCTATTTTTCCTTCAGGAATAAAAGTGCCGACAATGCTTGATAGCGTGGCAGATTGGGCCGAAGAAAAAATACTTTGGGCTTGCCAAGTGTTTGCGTTCCATGCTTTTGTCCAAGAGGGCAATGTTAGAAGAACCCCAGAACCTAAGGCTATGTTTTTTAAGATATCTCTTCTTTTCATTATTTCAATAACAAATGGAATAGGAAGTTACTATAAAATATGTTTAGGTTAATTATTATCAAGCAAGTTCTCGATATACATGGGTTTAAAGGAGACCTTCTACCCGTATCCATCTACTTCAGATGCATCGCCTACTTCTTTTTATAAATATTCTTTCTAGCCAAATCACTCTCAAACCAAGTGAACTTGTCCTCATAGAACTTGTGAAAATCTGCTTCACTCACGTGACCTAGCACGGGAGCATAGTAATGGGTTTCGCTACGTGAATCGTTTCTCCAAACCAAGACATAGGATAATCTCAAATTTTCAGATTTCATCACTTTTAAAAGGACCTCTGTCCACCATGTCTTGTTTGGAATGGATTCAAGGCCTGTTTCCGTAAAAGCAGCTAGCTTCTTATGTTTTCGAGCATATTCTGAGACTATCTTTAGCTTTTTAGTGGCGGCTACTAAATCATACCTATTTCGTCCCATGTCGGCATAATTGTCCATTCCTACCATATCCACCCATTCATCGCCTGGATATCTTTCTAAGAATTCTGCTTCTGTTTCAAATCTATTATCTGGAGAGAATGCCCAAATGAAATTATGAACATCCTTTTCGTCCCTTAAATAGGACGCCGTAAACTTCCAAAGTGTTTTAAATTCGGCAATAGTACAATGTGGGGCACCCCACCAAAACCAACCACCGTCAAACTCATGATACGGTCTAAAAATCATAGGTATTAATTCTCCACTTGCCCCTCGGCAAGAGTTTGCCCATTCTGCAATTCCATCCAAAATCTCAATGTATTTCTCATGACCATCGCCTCCTGGAATCAAACGATGCACTACTTTGAGTGAATCTGAGCCCTCCCAATAGAAGCCTCCTTTCCCCATTGGATTATAAAAGTGCCAAGCAATGGTAATTATCCCTCCCCTATTGTAGTGGTCCTCGACCGTTTTTTTGAGTTTGGCCTTATAACTCTCCGGATCCCTTCCAGTAAAACCACTAAAATCTACCCCAATCATTCCAGGATGAGTACCAACAACCGACTTTACGTCTGAACGGTCATCCTCTCCAGACCAGCCTCTTCCATATTCTGTAGCGTGCTGATGAGCGAAAACCGTCCCCCTTTTTTGGATCTTCTTCAAGGATTTAAAGAGATTAACCGTTTCAGGCGTGGCCTCCTTGTCCATTAACTGAGCACTACCTCCCATTGAAGCGAGTAAGAGAGCCCCTAAAGTCAATATTTTTCGCATTTAAATAGTATTATTTCCTCTTGATAATTGCTGCCCAACCTCCGCCAGTAGCTAATTTAGCCTCAGTTTTCGTTCTTGACGTAACATTCACATTTTCCACTTTATAATCCTCTGCATTGCTGCTAGCGTTGATATCGTCTTTAAATAATTCTGCTGAAAAAGTTTCCATTCCCTAGAAAACTTAAGTCTATAGTCATGGTTCTAGCATCCCAGTTACCCAAAGCCCCTATGTACCAAACCTCACCCTTTTTTCTTGCTATAGCTACCTCCTCCCCGAAAGTACCTAATAAAGGTAATACCTCGTCAAAAACTGTTGGGATTTGTGCTATAAAGTCCGTTGTTTCTTTCTCTTTCTCATAAGACGTTGGCGAGTCAGAAAGCATTTGAAGTGGAGCTTCAAAAACCACATACATCGCTACTTGATGAGCTCTAGTTCCTTGGCTAACGGGCATTGAGAAGCTTGGAGAAAAGTTTTCTTTATTTCTATTTCTAGTAGCACCCAGCGTCTAATCCATTGGTCCTGCCACTTGCCTTATAAACGCGATACTAGTATCGTATCTAGGTACATCATCATTGGGTGTCCATTTCACATTTTCCATGCCTTTTACTCCTTCAAAGTTTAAGACATTGGGATATGTTCTTTGAATACCCTGTGGCTTAAAAAAGCCATGATAATCTAAAATCATGCGATATTTGGCTGCCACTTCTGTCATTTTGTAAACAGAGGAAACCACTTCTTGATCATCCTTATCACAAAAGTCTACCTTAAAGCCCACAGCTCCCATTTCTAAGTATTTTTTGCATATTCCATCCATGTCTTTTTTAAAAGAATACCTAGAGGACCAAAGAATCACTTCAAGCTCTTTATATTTGGTAGAGGCAACAATTACTTCTAGATCACAGTCCTTTTTTACGAAAAATTTATTACCCAAGACCAAACATCATCTATGATAATGTGCTTTAACCCGTTTACTTGGGCGAAATCAATGTTGTATTTTTAGGTTTCTGTATTAATTTCAGTTGGATAGTGTACACCTACAAACTGCCAGTCACTCCAGCAATGGCATGCTGTTTTACTTGGTTTTATCCAGTATTCCTTAGCTATTCTTGGTGGCTCTCCCAATTTCTGAACCGCATCGTTATTAAATATCTCTTTATCTTCATTAGAAATAATTATAACCCTCCGCCGAACGTTTCTTGTACCCTTTATTTTTGCTATGCGATTGGTTTTTTTCTTAGCTAAATTTTTCATGCTACCAATTCTCCCAAATGAGATTCTATAATAACTGGAGCAAAAGTAGCTTGAGATCCTTATCGCCTTTACTTATGTTTTTTACTAGTACATCCCTGGATAATTCAGTAAATCTACTTGCGTAATGACCGCCTTTTTACCCTCTGTTCGTTTAACCATTTTCCTTCTTTTGTTTTAGACAATGTGTAGTTATCATACGTAGCCTCAATAGAAAGTATTCATATTTCATCACTCCAGAAGTCTCTGACATAAGGAGTGAATAGCTTATGATTAGCAGAAAAGTTAAAATCAGCGACCTCATTCCCGATGGTTAAGTCTGAGGCAAATTCAGTAAAAAACCTATGGGCTACGGCGTCATCATATGCCCAAAAAATAATTCCATAATCATTCTTTATACTTATTGTTGTTAGATTCTACCGGTTATGAGTTTGTGTCTTTCTATAGAAAGGCATTTTAAAATAGCTATGTACAGATAGTTTCTTTTCTGAGACATGCCTAGTATTTCTACCTTAAAATGTTCCATTTGATTATGGCAATCCTACTTCAGACCGCTCAACAACTAAAATTTTATCCTGTTTGATGTACCAAATATTTTTCTCACCTGTGCTGACAGCTAATTTGATGTTTTCGTTTGGCAACCTGATTTCTAAGCTCTTTTAAGCTTGCCTCATGATAATCCTAAGTAAGAATATAAAGCCAAAAGTGAATTTTCCATTTTTACATTGTCCTTTCTAACAGTTAAGCTCAAGTTTAAAGGTTTTTCAAAATAACCGTGAGTTGTATGAATATAGGATACCATTCAGTAGATAAAATAGGGTGACTTTAGAAAAAGTGTTGGAGAAGTTCGGTCACAAGAGAGATAAGACCGGCTACACCTTTGCCAAAATTAGTGCTCCTATTGCACATGTACTAAAGCAAAACATCATTTAAGATAAAGGGGTTTATTGACGATCTTCAAATAAAACAGCTGGCACTTATTCCTATTGGCGACGGCTATTTTATGATGCCCATTAATGCCACTGTACGAAAACAAATAGAAAAATAAGATGGGGCTATGGTTTTGCTCAAAATAGAAGAAGGTAAGTCGGCCGTAGAAAACGCTGCCGACCTACGTGCCTGTTTGGAAGATGAGCCTCAGCCAATGCTTCTTTCTAAGCCTTATCCAGAGGCCGTCAACGCTATTTCTCTAACTGGATTTAGGAAGCCAAAACCATAGAAACTAAAACTCAACGCTTAATTCAAAGCCCTACCGGTCTTACCAAAGAAATGGATTACGGGCAGACGGAACGATATTTTAAAAAAGAAGGACTACAGCTGTATTTAGCTCTAAAGGGGTTCCATGTTATATTCCGTTTTTTCTAGACCATAAAATTCGTCTAAGTCTCCTTGAATAACATCGTAGACTTGCTTCTTTAAATTCTCTTTGTCCTTTAAAGTAAGGTTTTGGGTATCAATGGGCTCATTGATAATTACCCTAGGAATGCCCCAACGGAGCAATCTCGTTGGATTGATTTTATATAAATTGACCAGAGAAATGGGTACAATGGGCACTTGGTTTTCTATCGCCATTACAAAAGGCCCATCTTTAAAGGGCTGGTACATTTTGGGTATTTGCTCTGATGCAATACCTCCTTCCGGCATTATTAAAACACTACGTCCCTCTTTTAACGCTCTTATTCCCCTTTTCATCGTAGTTACTCTGCTGTTTCTGTCGCTTCTATTGACAGCAATATGGAGCTGATCAAACATGTACCCAAACCATGGTATTTTAGTAACTGAGCTTTTCCCGACAAAAGCAAAATAATTATAAACGACGTTGACACCCGCAGGGATATCCAAATAGGAAAAATGATTAGCTACAAAGACATAAGCTTTGTCTTTGTTTGGTTTGAACTTCCATTTTTTTTGCATCCACATGCCTGTGAAAAAGAAAAATAGAAACGACCAAATTCTAATAATTTTGTGACCAAATCTATGCCATTTTTTGTTTTGAATGCAGATATAGATAAATGGGTAAATGGCAAGAAAGGGTATCAAAAACACCAAACCACACCACAACGTGTAAAGAATCTTTAATCCTTTTATCATAAATTAAGAATAAGATTAACTCTCTGTCATATGCTTGTGCAACGTTACGGGCTTGGAGCTCTTCCTCATTTTAATGTTCAGCATTTCTACTAAGAAAGAAAATGCCATGGCGAAGTACACGTACCCCTTAGGTACCTCGACATGAAAAGCCTCTGCAATAAGTAAAGTACCAATCATCACCAAAAAAGAAAGTGCCAGAATTTTCACAGATGGGTGTTTTTCTACAAAGTCACCAACTGGCTTAGCAAAGATGAGCATACCTATGGTAGAGAGAACTATCGCAACAGCCATCACAGAAATAATATCTGTCATTCCCACTGCTGTAATGATTGAATCTACTGAAAAGATAATGTTTATCAGCGTAATATCTATAATTGCTTTGGAAAGCGTAGATACACCCTTATTGCTGTTAAGATCATCCGTTTTACCCTCAAGTTTATGGTGAATTTCGGTAGTTGCCTTATACAATAAGAACAAGCCGCCTCCAAGAAGTATTAGTCCCTTTCCTGTCATTCCTAAGTCAAAAGGCAATCCTAGGTCTTGTAAATTGAATAGGTCTTTTTCTAAACTAAGTATCCAACCCAAGAAGAATAGCAAGCCTACTCTAATAAACATAGCAGAAACTAAACCTATGTTTCTTGCTTTCTTCTGTTGCTTTTCAGGCAGTTTAGCAGAAATAATTGAAATAAAAATGATGTTATCTACACCCAAAACCATTTCTAATAGTGTAAGCGTAAATATGCTAGTGAGAGCGGCTGTAGTTAGAAGTTCTTCCATATTTTAATAATTTGTCGCTAAATTATTTTAAATCACAAAGACTTACAGGATGCTTTGCGTCAAGTAATTTATCTTTTAGCAAATTGTTCTGCGTAACGAATCATTTCATCTTCCGATAAGTGTTTTGAAGCAATCACAAGCCTGTATTTAAAAGTCACTTTTTCTCCTTTTAGAAGTTCTAAGTCCGAGGTTTCCTTTCCTTTAGTAAAAACAACTGCTCCAATATTATTTACTGCATAAAGACCATAACCTCTTGCATGCCAATTTGCGGGATAGTTATGGTTTTCAGGATGGTCAAACATGGCTACAGAGACCTTTTCATTCTCTAAAGTACCTGTTAAGTTCATCCATCCAGAGCGTTTGCTCCACACATCCGAACCAGAGATTCCGGTGTCATTGAAGTAATTTCCCGTCGCTTTGTAAGTCATTTTATCATCTGGAAGTTCTAACTCTTTAGCAAGGCGTATAGCAAACATACCTTCTTTATTGTCTGCAAAAAGTACAGGAACTTCTGCTTGTAATGTTGTTATTCGTTCAATAACCCTTGCTGTAGACGTAGCAGAGAAAATATATCTTGTCTCTTCTTTTAAAAGTAATTGGTCATCCGAGCCTTTCCAATCAGCGGTTACGAGTAGTTCGCCAAATTTTTTTCCTGACTTTACTCTCTTAACTCCTGTGTGCATTATTGTTCCGTAGGCCTTTTTGGAGTGGTCTACGTCATTAGAGTTATTCCAAAAATCATTTCCATTTACATTTCCATTATTCAGCCAAAGACCTACATGATGAGGATGATCTTGTCTTTCTCCCTCTCTAGGGTCAAAAGGCCAGCCACGAGTCACCAAATTGCCTTGAGGGGATAAAATAGGATACAATACTGGCTTCTTAAGAACATCATCTGACGGATAGATATAATTCGTGAATGATTTCCCATTCACAAATACCTCGACTTTTTTATGCTCAGGCATATTTTTTAATTCGATAGGAAGGATCTGCCCTAAGCTGCAGATTGGAAGCAAAACAAGAGCTGTTAGTATTTTCATTTCAATTTAGTTTTGTCAAAAATAAAAAATCCTCAGTTCCAATAATTAAAACTGAGGATAAATTACTTTAATGTAAGGCAAAAAGACTGATTTATAAATGGGGCTTCACAGCACTTCTTAATTGAGGTAGCATCATTGTCCCGCTTTGACGAAACAACTGCTTGCTGTTTTTAAAAACCATAACCGTGGGCACACTGTTTACACTGAATTTACGCTGAAGTTCTTTATTTTTATCAATATCTATTTTAACAACTTTTATTTTATCTCCCATTTCATCAGCGAGCTGCTGTAGAGCAGGAGACATAGCCTTACAAGGCCCACACCATGTAGCAAAAAAATCTACCACTATTGGTTTTTCACTCCCTATTAATTCTTCGAATGTTCCTGTCATTTTCTTCGTTCTTTAGTGTTTTCAATCTGCTAACGAGCTCCTGTTTTTTGTGGTTCATATTTGATCATGATCATTAACCAAAGAGATCGCGACAGTCGATAAAGAATGGGGACCAAAAAAAGTGTTAGTACAACATACAAACCAATATATATTCTCCAGTCCATTTTGTTTTCAAATAGAACATACCAAAGTACTGTTGCCGTAACGAAAAGGCCAACGTTAAGCATGTAACTAACATACATGGCACCATAAAAGAAACCTCCTTCCTTCTCATACTTAAGGCCACAAGTGATGCAGTTTGTCTCCATGACAAACATAGTCCCTCGTTTATACGGGTTTTTAGCTTTATACAAGTTGCCCTGTTCGCACCTGGGACATTTAAACTTTAGGGCCGCTTTTATATTTCCCATTTCCTATTTAATCGTTAATATAGGTAAAAGTACCAAATAATATTCTGTGCTAAAGGAATTATTATCCATAAGAATGCTAGTATAGGACCCCATTTTAGATAGATTGTTTCAAAAAGTTCATATGAACCCAATGGGCTAAATACGTTATACATTGAACGTCATACACTACAAATTAGCGAGATAGAATATAGACCTTTGCCGAGTTGTAAAGGAGCAATTTTGCCCTTTGACAGATGTCTGACAAAACCATAAAAACAAAATGTCTAAATCATTATTTGATAAAGTCTGGGATGCTCATGTCGTAAAAAGCATAGAAGATGGTCCAGATGTTTTTTTTATAGACCGTCATTTTATTCATGAAGTAACAAGTCCTGTTGCTTTCTTGGGTCTTGAAAACAGAAGCGTTGGTGTGCAGTTTCCGGAAAGGACTTTCGCTACCGCTGACCACAATACACCCACCATTAACCAGCACCTTCCTGTCGAAGACCCACTCTCAGCCAACCAGTTAAAAGCTCTAGAAAGTAGCTCTGCTAAATATGGTATTTCTCACTGGGGCCTTGGTCATGAAAAAAATGGTATTGTTCATGTCGTTGGACCAGAAAATGGCATTACACTACCTGGTATGACTATAGTTTGTGGTGACTCTCATACTTCTACGCATGGTGCTTTTGGTGCCATTGCTTTTGGAATTGGAACTTCAGAAGTAGAGATGGTTCTTTCATCGCAGTGCATTATGCAGCCAAAACCAAAGAAAATGAGAATTACAGTAAATGGCCCGTTGGGTAAAGCTGTTCTTCCAAAGGACGTTGTCCTTTATATTATCGCACAAATTTCTGCTGCGGGAGCCACTGGCTATTTTGTAGAGTATGCGGGCGATGTGTTTGAAAAGATGACTATGGAAGGTCGCATGACCGTCTGTAATATGACCATAGAAATGGGTGCACGTGGTGGTATGATAGCTCCAGACGAAACCACTTTTACATACTTAAAAGGTCGTGAGCAAACTCCCAAAGGAGAAAATTGGGAAAAACTTCTTACCTATTGGGCCACACTAAAAACAGATGACGATACTGTTTTTGACAAAGAGCTCTATTATAATGCAGACGACATTGAGCCACAGATTACTTACGGAACTAACCCCGGTTTAGGAACTAGTATCTCTAGTGTAATCCCGAAAGCAGCCGATGTGATAGACGGCTCAGAGAGTTATAAAAAGTCTCTTACTTATATGGGTTTTGCCGAAGGAGAAAGCATGATTGGCAAAGCTGTGGATTATGTATTTATCGGCAGCTGCACTAACGGAAGAATTGAAGACTTTAGGGCTTTTGCATCTATTGTTGAAGGAAAAAAGAAGGCAGACAACGTTACCGCTTGGCTAGTACCTGGATCTCACATTGTAGAGTCTCAAATCAAAGAAGAGGGTCTTTTAGACATTTTTACTACTGCTGGCTTTGAACTAAGGCAACCTGGCTGCTCGGCATGTTTGGCTATGAATGATGACAAGGTTCCAGCAGGAAAGCTGGCAGTTTCCACGTCTAATAGAAACTTCGAAGGACGTCAAGGTCCAAATTCAAGAACTCTATTAGCATCTCCTTTAGTTGCGGCAGCTGCGGCAGTTTCGGGCGTAGTTAGTGACCCTCGAAACTTTATGGATTAAAGCAATAGGCCTTAGGACTATTGCACTAGTTCAATGAGAGATTTTAAAACCTTTAAACAAATAAGCTAACAGTACATGACTGTCAGCAAAAGTCGAATATGGCATACGATAAATTTACAGCATTAAGTAGCACTTGTGTTCCTCTTCCATTAGAGAATGTAGACACTGACCAAATCATACCTGCTCGTTTCTTAAAAGCTACCAAAAGAGAGAGCTTCGGAGATAATCTATTCAGAGATTGGAGGTACAACAACGATGATTCGCCAAAAGTCGATTTCGTTTTAAATAATGACCTCTACAATGGCAAAATATTAATTGCTGGTAGAAATTTCGGTTCTGGATCAAGTAGAGAGCATGCCGCTTGGGCCTTATACGATTATGGTTTCAGATGTGTAATTTCAAGTTTTTTCGCTGACATCTTTAAAGGGAACTCACTAAATATTGGTTTGCTTCCGGTAACTGTTAGCCCAGCGTTTCTGGATAAAATATTTCAGGCAATTGAGAAAGATCCTGAGGCCAACGTCACCGTTGATTTGCCTGCTCAAAAAGTAACAATAAACGCTACGGGAGAAAGTGAGGATTTTGATATTAATGGCTACAAGAAAAACAACATGGTCAACGGCTTTGATGATATTGATTATCTGCAAGCGATGAAAACGCAGATTACAGCTTTTGAAGAGACCAGGCCTTTTTAGGACTGTCACCAAGGTTAAAACTGTTTTTTTTGAGGTCGATTAGAATAATAATTAAATCAGAATACTAAATTGGCTGTCGATTTATTAATTACCACTATTTATACGCTGAGCTCACATCAGCCTTGATATGAAACGCCAAATTGAAATAATGGATACCACTCTAAGAGATGGTGAACAAACCAGTGGAGTATCTTTTTCAGCCTCAGAAAAACTTACTATAGCTCAGCTTTTATTGGAAGAAGTAAAAGTGGATCGCCTAGAAGTGGCGTCTGCCAGAGTATCGGACGGTGAGCTTCGGGCGGTACAAAAAATAACTGCTTGGGCTGCAGAAAGAGGTTATTTAGATAAAATTGAAGTTTTAACTTTTGTGGATGGTGAGGCGTCTCTAAACTGGCTAGAAGAGTCGGGCGCCAAGGTTATGAATTTATTGACCAAGGGTTCTTTAAATCATCTCACTTATCAACTAAAGAAGACTCCAGAACAGCATTTCGATGAAATATCTGTTCTGGTACACAAGGCTGTTGCGAAAGGTTTTACTGTGAATGTTTATTTGGAAGATTGGAGCAACGGCATGCGTCACTCTAAGGAATATGTTTATCAGCATCTAGATAACCTTATTACGCTTCCTATAAAGAGAATCTTACTCCCTGACACTTTAGGAATATTGACACCCATGGAATCTTATTCTTTTGTTAAAGATATAGTGGATCGATACCCAGATCGTCACATTGACTTTCATGCACACAATGATTATGATTTAAGTGTAGCTAATGTAATGGGGAGTCTGAGGGCTGGAGCTCATGGCCTTCACTTGACCGTTAACGGCTTAGGTGAACGAGCAGGAAATGCTCCATTAGCTAGTACAGTAGCGGTCTTAAGAGACTTTTTTCCTGATATTCAAATTAATGTTGATGATAAGGCTCTTTATAAAATAAGTGGCTTAGTAGAAGGCTTTTCCGGGGTTAGAATTCCTGCTAACAAACCTATTGTAGGTGATAGTGTTTTTACGCAAACAGCCGGTATACACGCTGATGGCGACAAGAAGCATAACCTCTATGTAAGCGACCTCGAACCTGCACGGTTTGGACGGAGAACGCTATATGCCCTTGGCAAATCGTCAGGAAAAGCAAACATCGAGAAAAACCTTCAGATGTTGGGTATTTCTTTATCTGAAGAACAGCTAAAAAAAGTTACGAGTAGAATCATAGAACTTGGTGATAAAAAAGAAGCTGTAACCCGAGAAGATCTACCTTTTATTATCGCTGAGGTTTTAGACCGAACTCCAGAGAAGAAGCGAGTAGAATTAATCAATTACGTACTAACACATTCCAGAAACTTGAAGCCATCTTCTACCCTTCAAATTAAGATTGACGGAGATACATTTGAAGAAAACGCACAAGGAGATGGCCAGTATGATGCCTTTATGAATGCTTTAAAGAAAATCTTCAAGCATAAAAAGATTATCCTTCCTGAGCTAGCGGACTATTCCGTGAGAATTCCTCCTGGAGGACATAGCAATGCCCTTTGTGAAACAATCATTACTTGGAAAACTGACAAAAAAGAAATGAAAACTCGTGGTCTAGATTCTGACCAAACAGTATCAGCTATTGAAGCGACAATTAAAATGTTGAATTTGATATAATACAAGTTCCAGGCATTAAGCTTTTAACTAAAACGAAACCATTGGCTTGAAGCATTTAGCTTATGCCAAATAAAAACAAAAATGAATTTAAATATTGCAGTATTAGCCGGTGATGGTATCGGCCCTGAAGTAGTGGCACAAGCACAGAAAGTATCTGACGCTATAGCTAAGAAGTATGGTCACACTATCAATTGGACTCCTGCCATAACAGGTGCCGCAGCCATTGATGCTGTAGGCGAGCCTTATCCAGACGCCACACATCAAATTTGTATGGATTCTGATGCTGTATTGTTTGGAGCCATTGGTCTTCCAAGGTTTGATAATGACCCCTCTAATCCTGTTCGTCCTGAACAGGGTTTATTGGCCATGCGTAAGAAATTGGGCTTATACGCTAATATTCGCCCTACACTCGTCTTTCCATCATTGCTTCACAAATCTCCCCTTCGACCAGAATTGATAGAAAATGCAGACTTCGTTTGCATTCGTGAGTTGACAGGTGGAATTTACTTTGGCGATAAAGGTAGAAACGAAGCAAGAGACAGGGCTTGGGATGTATGTGAATACACGAAACCTGAAGTTGAAAGAATCATCAGATTGGCATATGGTTATGCTATGGCCAGAAAGAAGAAACTGACTATCGTGGATAAAGCTAACGTTTTGGAAACTTCTAGACTTTGGAGAGAAGTGGGTCAATCTTTAGAGAAAGAATACCCAGAAGTAATCACAGAGTACCTTTTAGTGGATGCTGCAGCTATGCGAATTATTCAGTGGCCAGAAGGTTTTGATGTCATGGTAACTGAAAACATGTTTGGTGATATTTTGACCGATGAGGCTTCTGTAATCTCAGGATCTATGGGTCTTATGCCCTCCGCCTCTATTGGACTTCATACGTCTGTTTTTGAGCCCATACACGGGTCTTATCCTCAAGCAACGGGTCTAAACATAGCAAACCCTATTGGAACTGTTTTATCAGCTGCTATGATGTTTGAATATGCCTTCAAACTCATGGACGAAGCTCAAGAAATTAAGGATATCGTAAATAAGTCATTGTCTGAAGGAATTGTGACTGAAGACATCGCAGGAAAAGATAAAGCCTATGGTACCGCAGAGGTTGGTGACTGGCTTGCTGCTCAAATTGCATAAGCACCCTTAATAAACATTCCCCTGACCTATAAAATGACAAAGCCCTAATCGAGAGATTGGGGTTTTTGTTTTATTCTATTTTTTTCAAGTCTGTTTCACACAAAACAAAGCATCGTGAAATCTTTAAGAAAGAATAACCTAGCTTTATTAACGTCCTAGTGCAGGTCAAATCCCAACTTTTAATACACTCAATATTCATTTTCATTGACAACGTCTCCTCCAATTAAAATAATTAGTGTTCGACCCCTCGAGATTCTTTTGACATCAAATATTTTTGTTGGATTTAAATTGTTGGGTTTTTACTCTTAGTGTTTAACAAGGACTTGTTTGAAGTCCCTCATATATTACTGTCAGAAAGAAGCGATTAGCTAACTAATTCATAAGACTTCATCTTTTAGGGACCTTGGAAATTAATCGCAACTCTTGCTTTAAATAGCATTTTGACGAAATATGAGACAAGTTCGTTCAATAATAATTAGAATAATTCTCTTCTTATGAACCATATATACTTATGATACAGTGACTTATATATCATTAGCAAAACAAACCATAAAACTCCACGACCAAATGAATAAGGTAATAGCGATGATAAGTAATGGGGAACACTTATCATTTATACCCTTTGATGGATTAGAAACTCTTTAGTCTAATTGTCTACCTCAAGTAGTACTCTTATTTGTGTAGCGTAAGGAATACCTAGTCGAATTAAAATCCAATAGGTTTGGTTTTATACCTCTCTCCTTTATTCTAAGTCTATTTAAAGCTTCTTAAGAGC
>JBNMFK010000031.1:0-19326 GCA_051269965.1 Algoriphagus sp.
TATACCCGCTACGGTCCCGGCATCAGTAATTTCATAACCTATCATAGGGGATGCATCCACATAAAAAGCACCAAAAAAGCCTAGCCAAAGATTTCCTCCGTAGTGAAGTTTTTCTCTAAAGTCAGACTTTGGTTGCTCGAAGAATATGGTTTTTTCTTCAGGCTCCATGGGTGTTTCCTGAGCAAAGGATACCACAGCAACAAGAATAAGGAATATACTTAATAGTGATTTATGCATTTTTTCGTGCTTATGTCTTTTTTAAACGACGTTAGAACATGGAATATTTAATATTTTTTAATTAAACCGTTAGAGCTAGAAACGGTTCTCAAATTCCCGTGAAAGTAAAAGGCGTAATCACTCTTAGTTCTGCTTTAATGGCTTTTGAGACATTCAGCGTTTCAATGAAGTCCTTTATAGAGCTTTCTGTTATTTTCTCGTTTTTACGGGTCAAATCCTTTAATGCTTCATATGGTTTTGGGTAAGCTTCTCTTCTAAGTATCGTTTGAATGGCTTCTGCTACTACTGCCCAGTTATTTTCTAAATCTCTATCAATTGCAGCTTTATTCAATTGAAGTTTGCTTATTCCCTTTTCTAAGGATTTCAAAGCAATTAGGGTATGACCAATAGGAACACCCACATTCCTAAGAACAGTAGAATCTGTCAAATCTCGTTGTAGCCTTGAAATAGGAAGTTTCGCTGCAAAATGCTCTAAAAGGGCATTAGCTATTCCGAGATTCCCTTCTGCATTTTCAAAATCAATAGGGTTTACTTTGTGTGGCATTGCTGAGGATCCTATTTCCCCGGCCTTTATTTTTTGCTTGAAATACTCCATCATAACATAGGTCCAGACATCCCTAGAGAAGTCTATTAAAATATTATTGATACGTTTCAGAGCATCTGAGTATGCCGCAAAATTGTCATAGTGCTCTATCTGAGTAGTATTTTGGCTTCTTGAAAGTCCTAGAGTTTCATTTACAAATTGATTGCCAAATACCTTCCAATCTTGATCTGGAAAGGCTACATGGTGGGCGTTGAAATTACCTGTGGCTCCGCCAAACTTTGCGGAAAAAGGTACGGCTTTTAACTGAGCCAGCTGTACTTCTAGGCGTTCTACAAAAACGGCCATCTCTTTACCTAATCGGGTAGGAGAGGCCGGTTGTCCATGTGTTTTGGCCAGCATAGAAATTGTTGCCCACTCCTCTGAAAGTCCTTTGAGCTGAGTAATGATAGCCTCAATAGCTGGAAAGAGACAAATTACGGAGGCATCTTTAAGCGTAAGAGGGATGGCCGTATTATTAATGTCTTGAGACGTAAGTCCAAAATGAATAAACTCAGCGTATTCTGAAATCCCTAGTTCTGTAAACTTTTCTTTGATGAAGTACTCTACGGCCTTCACATCATGATTGGTCACTTTTTCGGTGTCCTTTATTTTTTCAGCGTCAGCCTCTGAGAAATTATCATAAATGTTTCTCAGTTTAGGGAAATGTAGCTTGTCAAAAGAAGTTAATTGTGGTAAAGGAATCTCACAAAGGGCTATGAAGTATTGTATTTCTACTTTGACTCTGTAATGAATGAGACCAAACTCCGAAAAAAATGGGGCTAAGTTCTTTGTGTGGCGTCTGTAGCGGCCGTCTACAGGAGAAATGGCCGTCAATGAATTAAGAGGCATGCTATTATTATTAAACGCCAAAATTAGTAAATTGCCCAGAATAACAACCCTTAAACTACGATTGAATGGAGACTACAACTTTTATAGGTGAGCTCGTCGGTACCTTTATGCTCATATTATTTGGAGCAGGCGTAAATGCCAATACCTCATTAACAAAAACATACGGCAATAACTCTGGATGGATAGTCACGGCTACGGGTTGGGGGTTCGCTGTAGCTCTGGGCATTTTTGTTGCACAAAAATTTGGTAGTATTGGTGCTCATTTAAACCCTGCCGTGACAATAGGGCTGGCCGTACACGATGGTGAATATGCGAATGTGGCTTCATTTATATTGGCTCAATTTATTGGGGCTTTCTTAGGGGCTACCATGGTTTGGCTTATGTATTTACCGCATTGGAGGGAAACGAAAGATCCAGGAACTAAATTAGGCGTGTTTAGTACATCCCCAGCTGTTCCACATACTTTGGGTAATATGTTAAGTGAGATTATTGGAACATTCGCCCTGATTGTAGGAGTTGTTTCAATTTATGCAGAGGCCAGTTCTGGTCTAAAACCTTTCCTTGTAGGAGTCTTGGTCTGGGGCATTGGTCTTTCTTTGGGAGGAACCACAGGATATGCCATAAATCCTGCTCGGGATTTAGGGCCAAGGATTGCCCACGCTATTTTACCTATCCATGGAAAAGGAGGAAATAATTGGGGCTATGCTTGGATTCCCGTTGTGGGGCCTGTTATAGGCTCTGTAATAGCTGCTTATTTCTTGACTGCCTTTGGTCTATAATAATTAGCTGGTTTTCTTATAGGATTTGACATTAATTGTATATTTGACACTTATTAATTTTTAACAAAAAAATACTAAATGAGCCATTTGAATCTCACCCTAGGAGAAAAAGAGTATTTCCCATTCGTGAAAGAGCCAATAAAGTTTGAAGGACGCGATTCTGATAACCCAATGGCTTTTAAGTTTTATGATGAAAATAGAGTAGTTGCAGGAAAAACTATGCGTGACCATCTGCGATTTGCAGTTGCTTATTGGCATACTTTCTGTGGAACGGGTGGCGATCCTTTTGGGCCTGGGACAAAGGCTTTTCCATGGGATGCCAAGAAAGATTTAGTGGGAGCGGCCCATGACAAAATGGATGCGGCTTTTGAGTTTATCACGAAGCTTGGTGCTGGATGGTGGTGCTTTCACGATGTGGACATGTCGCCAGAAGGTAATTCATTAAATGAGTATGAGAGCAATTTGAGTAAGATGGTAGATTACGCCAAGAAGAAGCAAGCTGCTTCAGGAGCTAAGCTTCTTTGGGGCACGGCAAATCTGTTTTCAAACCCGCGTTATATGAACGGAGCATCTACCAACCCAAATTTTGAGGTAGTAGCACATGCAGGTTTACAAGTAAAAAACTGTATAGATGCCACCATAGCTCTCGGAGGAGAAGGATATACTTTTTGGGGAGGTAGAGAAGGTTATATGTCTTTGCTAAACACCAACACCAAAAAAGAATTAGACCATATGGGTCAATTTTTAAGAACAGCTTCAGAATATGGTCGTAAAAATGGTTTCAAAGGAACTTATTATATTGAGCCTAAACCGGCGGAACCATCTAAACACCAGTATGATTTTGATTCTCAGACGGTTATTGGTTTCTTAAAGGATCAAGGTTTAGATAAGGATTTCGCAATCAATGCCGAGGTCAATCATGCAACATTAGCCGGTCATACTTTTGCTCATGAACTTCAGATGGCAGCAGATGCTGGTATGTTGGGCTCTATTGATGCAAACAGAGGGGATTATCAAAATGGTTGGGATACAGACCAGTTTCCGGTAGATCTTTATGAAGTAACAGAGGCGATGCTTGTTATTTTAGAGAATGATGGGTTTACAACTGGTGGGGTGAACTTTGATGCCAAAACCAGAAGAAACTCAACAGACTTAGAAGACATTTTCTATGCTCATATTGGTGGAATGGATGTTTTTGCACGTGCTCTATTGGTGGCCACTGATATACTTGAGAAATCTTCTTACAAAAAGCTTAGAGCTGATAGGTACGCTTCCTTTGATAGCGGAAACGGTGCTAAATTTGAGAAGGGGGAACTAAGCCTAGATGATTTAAGAAAAATTGCGATGGAAGTAGGCGAGCCTGCTCAAATAAGCGGTAGACAAGAATTCTACGAAATGATTATCAATCAGTACATCTGATAAATAATCGTCTATTACGTTAAGAGCCTTCAGTGATTTTCGCTGAAGGCTCTTTTATTTTAGACCCAAATAAACTCAATTTCCCCATCGAGAAGTAAAGTTCTAGATATTGATGCCTATTTATCAATACTTATTTTTCTGCCGTAAGAAGCTTTTTACTACCAAATATTCTTGAGGTCTTTTCCTTGATAAGTGTGATTTCTGGTGGCGTAATTGGTCTTCGATTGCTTTTTAAGGTTCAATTCGTCGGAACCTTTAAAGATCCTCATCAGCAGAGCAATTGGCGTTAGAATAATAAAGAAGATAGCCGTCAAAAGAATAGCTCCATTTATTTTTCCTAAGATTTCAGCGAACTTGAGCCAAGCATTTGTAACGATTCTGGCGAAGGCTTCTGATAATAAACCTAAAAGCCCGACAAGCTCTGAGAGATATAAAAACCAATCTATTCTGAATATAAAATGAAGTGCTAAAAAGCCCACCACAATAGAGAGGATGATTTGAGATTTGTTTTGTTTTTCCATAAGAACAGGGTATAAATAAAGGGTGCCAAAGCCGAGCCACCGCCAATGACAATCAATACTCCAACTTGCAGTAATACCAAAATAACGGGTGTTAGCCACCACTTTTTCCTCTCTTTGAGGAAATCCCACATGTCAGATAAAAAATCCATGACCTTAGGTTTCCTCCTTTCCCCAAAAAGAAGTGTTTTCTGTTTTAGCCCAGCTGGGGGTGAGCCTTAAAATTATTAATCTAACACAAATTCTTCTTGCCAGTTCCCTTTCTCTTCCCAGTCTGGTTGATCCTCTTTTTTGAAAAGATGATTTCCTACTACTAAGTAGTCCATTTCTTTCCGCATTAAGCATCTATATGCATCGTCTGGAGAACATACAATAGGCTCACCGCGTACATTGAAACTTGTATTCATAACTACACCTATACCTGTTTCTTTTTTGAAATCTGAAATTAACTGATGGTATCTAGGATTGGTTTCCTTATAAACAGTTTGTATTCTGGCTGAGTAATCAATGTGAGTAATTGAAGGTAAATCTGACCTTAGAAAATAAAGTTTCTCCATAAGAGGAAGATCTTCATAATTTTCTGGTGTTTTATTTCGCCTCTTTTCTTGTAGACCATGCACTAACAGCATGTACGGGGAGTCTGTTTTACAGTCAAAATACTCTTCTACATCACTAGCTAAAACGGAAGGGGCAAACGGCCTGAAACCTTCTCTATATTTTATCTTCAGGTTTAATTTTTGCTGCATTTCTGGATTTCTGGGGTCACCTAATATACTTCTAGCTCCAAGGGCTCTTGGACCAAATTCCCCTGAAACCAACCTATTACATTAGCTGCTGCTATTAGCTTGGCGGATTGTGAAGATAATTCATCAAAATTCTGAAAGTATGTAAAATGAGCCCTATACTTTTTGGCCATTAAATCCACATCTAAATCAGAATACTCAGGACCTAGATATGAACCTTTCATAGCGTCCATTTCGGTAGGGTCAATTATTCTCTCCTGTTCAAAGTATAGGTGATAGGCCGCTTGAGCGGCACCTAGTGCTCCTCCTGCATCTCCAGCGGCAGGTTGTATATAAACATTCTCGAAAATACCTGAATCCTTAAGCTTTCCATTGGCCACACAGTTTAGAGCTACGCCACCCGCCATAACTAAGTTTTTACTTCCAGTTAGTTTCTTGGCTTCTTTGGCCATTAGAATAACAATTTCCTCTGTGACTTCCTGAATAGCTAATCCTAAATCACAATGGTGCTGTTCAAGATCTACCTCCGTATCCCTTCTGGCGAAGCCAAAAAGAGTTTTCCATTTGTTGTCGTAGACCATTCTCAGGCCGACGGCGAATATAAAAAACTTTTGATTTAACCAAATAGAGCCGTCTTCAAAACCTCAATAAGCTCCGACTTAATTATTTCTTTAAACTTATTAACCTCATTAGAATCGTGTTTTCCATACGGAGGGAGCCCCATAAGTTTATATTCTCCTGAGTTTACTTTAAAGCCAATAAAATAGGTAAAGGCTGAATACAAAAGGCCCAAGGAATGAGGGAATTTTAATTCTTTTAAAATGCTTATTTCTTTGCCTTTTCCATGACCAATGGAAGCTGTGGCCCATTCGCCCACGCCATCTAAAGTCATGATAGCCGCTTCTTCGTAAGGGGAAGGATAAAAAGTACTGGCCGCATGAGAGAGGTGATGCTCTGGAAATAGAAGTTTTACTTTTTTCTTATCGAAGTCTCCAATTTTGAAAAGCTCTTCATAAAGCATTCTTTTCAAGAACATTTTTTCCTTTTACCAGACTGGAATGGCTGTCAAAAATGAACGCAAACCTTTAGGAGAGAAAGCGTAATAGGTCTCTAACAAACGCTCCATTTTTAGCAATGGCTTGTCATAAAAGACGACAGCGTCTAATTCGCTGAGTTCTACTCCTCCATACTTCAGGCAATGATTTACAGCCTGTGTAGGGAAACCAGGGTCTTGTTTTATTCTAGTAAATCTTTCTTCTTGAGCCGCGGCTATTATTTCGCCACATACAATATATGCAGCAGCAGAGTCATGCTAAAAGGCCGATATTCCTAAAATTTTCAAATTAATAAGCTTTGCTTTAGGGAACGAAATAAGTAAATATTGATGTATAATAATGAATTATTTAGATAGAACCTTTTTTGGTTTAGAATTTGGTGAAATCTATGCTAACTTATTCTGCTCCAGCTTAAGCCAGGGGTTTTTCGGGCTTGGGTGAAGGCCTTAATCATACTGTGCTTTTCTAAGATTAAATCTGGATCTTCGTCAAGTATTTCTAAGGCAGATTCTCTTGCAAACTTTAATATCTGACCATCAGTTGCCAAATTAGCAATTTTAAGATCAATCAGGCCACTTTGTTGCGTTCCCGACATATCACCTGGACCTCGCAACTCTAAATCTACTTCTGAAATTTTAAAACCATCGTTGGTCTCTACCATAGTTTCTATGCGGCGTTTAGACTCTTTTGAGAGTTTAAAGTCAGACATTAAAATACAGTAAGATTGCTCTGCTCCTCGACCCACTCGGCCTCTCAGCTGGTGTAATTGTGCGAGACCAAACCTTTCTGAATTTTCAATGATCATCAAACTAGCATTTGGTACATCAACGCCCACTTCTATAACCGTGGTGGCTACCATAATGTCCGTTTCGCCTTTGGCAAAACGCTGCATTTCATAGTCCTTATCTTTAGGTTTCATTTTACCATGAAGTATACTCAGAGCATTGTCTGGAAAGGCTCGAGAAATGCTTTCATAGCCGTCCATAAGGTTTTTGAAATCCATCTGCTCTGATTCTTCAATGAGCGGGTAAACAATATATACTTGTCGCTCTCTTACTATTTGATCCCTTATAAACTGAAAAACCTCTAGCCTTTTAGAATCATATCTATGTACCGTTTTGATAGGTTTTCTTCCTTTTGGAAGTTCGTCTATGACGGAGACATCCAAGTCTCCGTAAAGAGTCATGGCCAGCGTTCTAGGAATAGGTGTGGCAGTCATGACCAAAATATGCGGATGAATATCTTTGTTTTTATTCCAGAGTTTTGCTCTCTGGGCTACGCCAAACCTATGTTGTTCGTCTATGACACAAAGGCCTAAGTTTTGAAATTTAACCTTATCTTCAATTAGGGCGTGGGTACCTATAATAATGTTGATTGTCCCGTTTTCTAAGCTTTCGTGAATCTCTACCCTATCTTTTTTCTTTGTGGAACCTGTCAATAGAGCAACTTTAAGGCCAATTTCGTCTGCAAACTTTTGAAGGTTTATGAAGTGCTGTTTGGCTAAAATTTCGGTGGGTGCCATGAGACAGCACTGGGCTCCACAATCTATAGCCATAAGCATACAAATAAAACTAACGATAGTTTTTCCAGAACCCACATCTCCCTGTAACAAGCGATTCATTTGCATTTGGGACTTAAAGTCGAAGAAGATCTCTTTTATTACCTTTTTCTGAGCATTTGTCAGCTCAAAAGGTAAGTAGTCTTCATAAAACCTAGTCAGAAGCTTCGTTTTAGTAAAGAGATGCCCTTCAAACTCATTTTTACGCAGTAATTTTTGATTAATAAGAGAGAGCTGATTGTAAAAAAGCTCTTCAAATTTTAATCTTCGACTGGCATGACGAATGTGTCGGGCATCTTTTGGATGATGAATGAGGTGAAAGGCTTGGAACCTCGGAATCATTTTAAATACCTTAACTAAAGACTCGGGCAGATTCTCTGGTATGTTTCGACCAATTTCTCCTAAAGCGTTTTGGCTCATTTGGCCAAGAACCTTACTGTCAATAAATTTTTTCCTAAGCTTTTCAGTAAGGGCGTACACAGGCTTGAAGCCTGTCTGGTTCCCATTAGCTTGTGTCAGCAGGTTAATTTCTGGATGGCTTAAATTAAATGATCTACCAAAGACAGCAGGTTTTCCGTAGACGATATAGCTGGAGCCAATACTTAGTTTTTTCTCTACCCATTTAATCCCTTGAAACCAGATGAGCTCTATTCTTCCAGTATTATCTGCAAATTCGGCAACGAGCCTTTGTCTTCTTCCTTCACCTGCTTTCTGAAAACTCACTATTTTACCTTTGAGCTGAACAGTATCCATACTTTCCTTGATATCCGATACATTGTGAAATATGCTCCTGTCTTCATATCTGAATGGAAAATGAAGGAGCAAGTCTCTCAAAGTAAAAATTCCCAATTCAGTATTGAGCAGGCTAGCTCTTGATGAACCTACTCCTGGTAAATAATCTATTTTCTTGTCTATTTCGGACGACATACAACAAAAATAGAAAGCCTTTGGTAATTTCACGCAGCATAAAGCAGAGACATGATAAATTACTACGAAGAACGCATCAGAAATGAGCAAATAGAGTTAGAGACTCTTCATAAAAAGAATAACGTCACTTCCAATTTAAGGCTTGCAGCTATAATTGTATCTGCCATTCTTTTATACTTCCTTTTTAAGACTTCCGTGCTTATTACCTTTTTGTGTATCCTTTTGATGCTGGCGGGCTTCTATTTTTTGGTAAGGTATCATGAAAAGCTTCAAGATGAATTAGACCTTAAAAAGGTGTTAGTAGATGTTCTGAAAAACGAGGTGAATATCCTGGAAGGTAGGGGGAATGTTTACAGCTCTGGGGAGCAATTTATAAATGACAAACATGATTTCGCTTCAGACTTAGATGTTTTCGGGGTGTTTTCGTTGTTTCATATGTTAAATAGAGGGCGAACGAGAGCAGGGCAGGCCAAGCTTGCTGACTCATTATTGGCTAGCCCTACCAAATCTGAAATAGTAGCACTTCAAAAAGCAAATATTGAACTCAGGAATAAAGCTATTTGGGGACAAAACTTCCAAGCCTCACTTTTTGAATTATCCGGAGCTCCTATAGAAGCATTAATTGGGTTAGAAAATCCTCCTAAGATAAAACTTGAAAGCCTTATAAAGTATTATGCATTTTTAAAGTGGGTGTTTATTGCAGGTGTGATAGCTGTTTTTTATTATCATGGAGTCGGTATTGGTGTTACAACGCTTTTCGGGCTGATAGCATTTAATTATGGCTTAGTAGGTATCAATAGAAAAGTGACAGAGCCTTATTTTAATAAAATAAAAGGGCTTAATAGAGATCTTGGAAAGTTTAAAACCGCCATTGACTGGATACTTAAAGAAGAATGGCGTTCTGATTATCTGTCAAGAGCGTATAAACTTTTACCAACAGAAGGTCAAAACCCAATAGAGGCGTTTCAGTTAATTTCTAAGAAAATAGATATGAAGAATAATCAGTTTGCTGCTTTCTTTCTTTATGCCTTTTCGCCTTTTGATTTAGTGCAATTAGTTTATTTGAGGAAATGGGTCATTGAGAACCCAAGCTTTTTTCAAAAGATTTTTGGGGTTATTGCAGATTTTGAGCAAGTGACTAGCTTAGCTACACTCAGTTTTAATCAATCTCAATGGGCTATTCCAGAATTAGTGGAGTCCTCAGATTTGGCTATTTCTGGTATGGGATTAGGACATGCATTAAAGCCAGATTCTGTTTCCAATGATTTTGATTTAAATAATAACAATAGACTAACACTCATAACTGGCTCTAACATGTCTGGCAAGAGCACCTTCCTCAGGACTCTAGGAACTAATGTTATTTTGGCCTACTCAGGCTCATGTGTTTTTGCAAATAGTTTAAGTTTGAGTACAGGGATTCAGCTTTTTGCCTACATGCGAATTAAGGATTCTTTGGAGCAAGATTCGTCTACTTTTAAGGCAGAAATTGATCGTATAAAAATTCTTTTAGACGCTATGGATAATGTACCGAAATCTCTCCTGTTAGTAGATGAAATGCTACGGGGCACTAATTCTGAGGATAAACTGAAAGGCTCTCTTGCTTTTTTAGAAAGAATTATAAAATCTGATGCTTTTGCTTTAGTGGCCACGCATGACTTAAGGATGGCCGAGATGGCTGAAACCTATTCAGATCATAGTAAAAATTACTATTTTGAATACGATGCAGAGGATGGTGAGCTAATTTTCGATTATAAAATGAAGCCAGGTATATGTCATAGTTTTAATGCCTCTGAGTTATTAAGAAGTGTAGGATTAGATGTCTGAGCACTTATTTAAGTTTAGGATAGAAGGATTTAATGAATTAAAGAAAGGAAAGTTCCTCTTTTTATACATCGAAGATGCGGTTTCTCTTCCTATTTAGGCCACTGATAAAGAGTTATTTTTTATTTTCATTAGTAAATCTAAAACCTCTGAAAGATCCTCTTGGCGTTGTTAGACTATGTGTTTATCAAGTACTGTTAGGTCTGGTTTGGCCAAAAGGGATAGATTTCAAGGATACAAATATTTTACTGGTTTAAATTAATTTTCTCAAGGTCTAGCTTGATCCACAAAAAATTGTAGCCTAGAATTAGCAGTACTTGAGATAAAGTAATGATGCTGTCCATTTTAGTGGACATTCTATAATTATTGGCTGACTCTATCTAGTAAAGTGGATATTGAATAAAAGCTTTTTAGCAGATGCCATATTTCGATTTAATTTTAGTTTCTAAATGTCTCTACAAAAATATATCTATCAAATCTACTCTTTTGATTTCCTCAAGGGTTTGATCCTAACTTTGGCCTTATCCCTTCCTTTATATTTAGGGATAGCCTATGGAATGGAACAATGGGGTATAGCTTTTGCATTGGGAGCTTTTTACACTTTTTTGCCCAATATAGACGGAAGCCATAAGCACAGAATTGGGGGGATTTTGGCTGCCTTGCTTTTAGCTTTAGTAATTACTTTTCTAAGTTTTATAAGCCGCTCGATTTCAACTTCTACTTACTGGGTGTTCTTCTCACTTTGTGTTTTTTGTGTTAGTCTTCTTTCCGCATATGGCTTTAGAGCTTCAATGGTAGCATTTTCAGGGCATTTTGCTTTGATTATGAGTTTTGCATTGCTAAAGTCTGATTTGGGAATAGATGTGAAGCTTCTTCTTATTTGTGGGGGAGGTTTGTGGTATCTTATTCTAGCATCTTTAAGTCATAAAATTTTTGAAAATAGAGGAGCGGAACAAAACCTTGCGGATTGTATTGAACTCACAGCGGATTATTTAAAGGTAAAGCATCAAATACTCTGGAATGAAACAGAGCCTCTCTTGGGTTTGGAGCAAAAGATGAATGGTATTCAGGTTGCTTTAACTGAGAAACATGAACTTTTAAGGGAGCTTCTTTACCAGAAAAGGCAAAATGATGGGCAATCCAATATAACCAATAGGCAGTTGCTTATTTTTTTAGAAGTCTTAGATGTTTATGAATTTGCATTAGCCATTAATACAGACTTTAATGCTCTCAAAGAACAGATTCCTAATCATTTATATTTAACGCGTTTCTTTAAAGAGCTCTCTGCTCGAAGTATTGTCCATCTATATGCCTTGTCAGAAGCTCTTCATAAGGGAACTGCCTTATTATTAAATACTGAAAGTGGGGATATGAAGGTTTTGTGTGAAGAGGCCATCCAGTCTTATGTAAGTGATGTGGGTTTGCCAGAGGCAAGAGAGGGTGCTTTAATGCTGCGAAATCTATTGGATTACGAATACAGCCAATGGCAAAAGGTATTTTCTGCTAAAAAAATCTTTGCCAATATTCTACAGGGTTCCGAAATTCTTTTGAAAAGAAGTGACAGGTCAAAGTTTATTCCTTCTCAGGACTATAATTTTAAAACATTAAAAGCAACTTTTAGTTTAAAGTCTTCCGTTTTTCGGCATGCATTAAGGCTTACTGTGGCCATGTTAATTGGCCTTTGGTTTGGGCAGTTTTTTGTGCATCAAAATGCCTATTGGATATTATTAACTATTGCCGTCATCCTTAGGCCTAATTTTGGGTTGACTAAAAAAAGAGCAGTTCAGAGGATATATGGAACCTTAGGAGGAGCCGCCATAGCTTCAATAATTCTGTTGCTTTTTGACTCCAAAACGGTTTTTGGTTTTCTGGCCGTACCTTCCATTTTTGTGGGCCTTGTTTTTCTTCAAAAAAACTATCGGATAGCAGCCACATTCATTACTATGGCCATTTTGTTTTTTTATAGTGTTTTGGTAGATAATACCTTTGAAATTATAAAATATAGGGTTTTGGATACGCTGATTGGGGCTATTATAGCCTTTTTAAGTGTGTATTTACTTTGGCCATCGTGGGAGCAAAGTAACTTAAGGGGAACCCTGGGTAAGGCCTATTTAGCGTGTAATAATTACCTTCTACAAATTAATGAGCTGTATGCTAATAAAACCATACCGAGTACTGCCTTTTTATTAGCCAGAAAACAGGCTTTCTTGGAGAATGGAAACTTGATGGCTGCATTTCAGAGGCTTACGGAACAGCCTAAAAGCAAACAAGAAAATGTATCTCAGCTTTATGCGGCAGTCGTGCTCAATCAGACTTTTTTAAACGCATTGGCGGCATTGGGGATGTACATCAGAAATCATGAAACATCCGCCCCTTCGATGGAATTTGAAGTCATCATTAATGAAATAAGTTTGAATTTGATAAACGCAGGAACAGTATTCAATGGACAGATTGTTAGCTCAGAGCAAAAGAGAGATGAAAGCTCTGGGGCTATTGAGAGGTTAGATGCTAAGTATGCTGATTTAGAAAGGCTAAGAAATGACGAGCTAGAAAATGGATACAGTCCGTTAAGTAGAGAGATGCAAGCCAAGCTTCAAGAAGGTAAAATGATAAGAGAGCATTTGAAATGGCTTTTAGGCCTTTCCAAAAACATACGAGAAGTGGTCTTTTAATTTCCGAATGCGTTTAAAATCTCTTCTTTATCATCAAAATGACTTTTTTCTCCTTTGATGTCTTGGTAGCTTTCGTGGCCTTTGCCCGCTACTAAAATGATATCACCTTCATTAGCTAGCATCACTGCTGTTTTAATGGCCTCGCGTCTATCAAGTATGGCGAGTACTTTTTTTCTTTTGGTTATACTTACACCCTCCTGCATAGCTGCTAAAATAGCTTCAGGCTCTTCAAACCTTGGGTTATCAGAAGTTAAAATAACTTTATCACTTAATTCGCAGGCTATTTTTGCCATTTGGGGCCTTTTCCCTTTATCTCTGTTTCCTCCACAGCCTACTACACAAATAATCTGCTGATTTCCTTCTTTTAATTCATTGATAGTTTCTAGCACATTCTTTAACGCATCAGGTGTATGAGCGTAGTCTATTATGCCTACTTTCTTATCTCGTGAATGAATTTGTTCAAATCGTCCAGGAGGAGGCTCCAGCTGAGAAAGCTCTGTTAAGATAGCTTCAGATTCTTCACCAAGGAGAATAGCCGTACCATAAACGGCTAGTAGGTTATATGCATTAAACCTTCCAATGAGCCTAAACCAAACCTCATGCTCATTGATGATCATATTTAGGCCATATAAAGCACAATCCAACACTTTCCCTTTATACGTTCCCACCCCTCGGAGGGTGTAAGACTCTTTCTGAGCTTTGCTGTTTTGGAGCATTACTTTACCATTTTTATCATCGCTATTCGTAAGAGCGAATGCCTTTTTAGGCAAAGTATCAAAGAAACCTTTCTTAGCCTCAATATAGTTTCTGAAGGTTTCGTGAAAGTCTAGGTGGTCTTGTGTTATGTTGGTGAATACACCTCCAGTAAATTCTAGTCCAGCAATACGCTCCATGACCACTGCGTGTGAGCTAACTTCCATAAATACATGCGTACAGCCCTTTTTAAGCATTAAAGCAAGTAGCTCGTTTATTTTAATGGAATCTGGCGTAGTATGCGATGTAGCAATAACTTCATCCTCTATTTGATTCTGTACCGTAGATAACAGCCCACAGGTATACCCGAGTTTTCTGAAAAGGTGGAATAATAACGTGGCTACGGAGGTTTTCCCATTAGTACCTGTGATTCCTATTAAGTTAAGTTTTGAGGCTGGGTTTTTGTAAAAGTTTACTCCGGCTATTCCCATGGCTTTAGCAGAGTTTTCTACAAGAAGATAGCTTACAGACTCCTCAAGCTTTTCTGGAAGCTCTTCGCAAAGTATGGCCTTTGCTCCTAAATCTAGTGCCTTAGCAATATAATCATGGCCATTTACCTGAGTGCCAGGTATGGCAATAAACAAAGAACCAGTATTGACAGTTCTGCTGTCAAATTGAATGTTTTCAATGTCAATATCTGTTTTCCCTGACACTGCGAGCAGAGAAATATTATTTAGTATGTCGCTTAGTAGCATATCAAAAATGTAATGAGTCTATTCTTGTGTCAATTGATTGAACTTTTCTTTTTCCATGAAATAAATAAAGCCAATAAATCCTGCACAAAGCAGCAAATGAACTGGCACGGACTGTTTAAGGCTTGAAAATTTAATCAAAGAATCTATAAATAAAAGAAGTCCTGCAATCAACAGATATAATAAAATTCGATTCAGCTCGTATGGCACTTTGAAGTTTCTTTGACCGTAGAAATAACTTAGGGCCACCATCAGAAAAGAACTAATGGCAAAAGTAATGGCACAGCCCATATAGCCGTAAATCGGGATAAGTATGATGTTGAGAATAATCGTTAAACTCATCCCACCTATGGTGATCCATGTTCCGTAGTAGGTCATATCGGTAAGTTTGTACCAGATAGAAATATTACCATAAACCCCTATGAAAAGATTAGCCAATAATAAAACGGGAACCACAGCTAAGCCTGAGCGATAGGTAGCTCCAATCAATAAACCAATCCAATCTAGATTTAAGGAAACTCCTAACCAAATGAGTATAGAGGCTATAGTAAACCATTTGGTGCTAATGGCTATCATATTGGGAGAGTTTTTGTCGCCCATTTTGGAGAAGAAAAAAGGATCGGCAGCATACCTGTAGGCCTGAACTACCAAAACCATAAAAATAGAGAGCTTATAGACATTGGCGTAAATACTAAAAGAATCTTCTGTGTTAAAACCGGGATAGAAGCCATCTGGTAGTAGGCTGCGGAACATAATTCTATCTGCCGTGAGGTTTATCGCACCAGCCAGTCCTAAAATTAATAGAGGATAGGCATAGTTTAATACGGGTTTAAATTTTTTCCAATTCCATGTAAATCTAAAGCCAACAAACTCTTTCCAGAGAAGTAAAAGTGTCAATAAACTAGCCACATAATTTGCCCAAATAATATAATCTGGCCCTATGGCTGGATCATAGAAGTAGGCCGCAAAGGGTTTAAGATCTGGAAGAAATAGGTCTGACAGAATGTAATTGCAGAACATGAAGTAGAATACATTCAAACCAATATTGATAGAAATACCTAGTAACTTAATTTTGACAAACCTTCTAGCTTTATTCTGAGCCCTAAGTTTTACAAAGGCAATGGCACAAATGGCATCCACGGCTATTATGACAGCTAACCATTCGATAAGTCTTTCTTTTCCTGGGTAGCCCAGCGCTTCAATAAAAGGGGTAGCACCCAGAATGAAAATTGTGGAAAGAGTGCCGCCAACCAGTATAATAAAAGTCAGAATGATGTTGAAATACTCGTTTTGGTTCTCCTTTTTACTGGCGAATCTAAAAAAGGCGGTTTCCATTCCGAAGGTATAAATGACGTTCAGGCCAATCACGAATGTATAAAGCTGTGCATTATCTGACAGGAGCCTTGGCTGTTCAAATACGCGTGTGTGCACAACCAAAAGGAGCCAGTTAAGAAGTCGTCCTACAATACTACTAATACCGTAGAGAACCGTATCGCCAGCAAGCTTTTTTAGGAAAGACATTCTTTATGAGTATTGAGGTATTTACCAGATATATCAATATTAGATTCAGGTAATAATAATGCAATGTTAGCACTATTCTTTGAATCTTTTAAAGGAGCTAGGTGCAGATTTTGCTAAAAGGTTTTTGTTCATTAAATATAAAAGTCCTTTTGAGGAGAGTGCATCAATAGGCCTTTGGGCTTTTTCCAGACGATTAAGCCATTGATAGGTTTGGTAATGCTCTTGTTTAAAGGGTTTTCAAGCATTCCATGAATAACTATGATGCAAGCCTCTTGATTTAATTGTCTGATTTTAAAATGTCCTTCTTTCATGATATAGCCTTCGTTTTTGCCTTCAAGTTTTCTTCCAATGAGTAAAACGCCACTAATACTGTCTGAAACCGACAAGCCATTTTGAAAGACAATACCTTTTAATTGTGACCACCCAATTCCTTCTAATCTAACGCCAATATCTCCACCGAATGGAGTTTTAAAATCTAGTAAACAGGATAGTTTATTGATGGTGGCTCTGCCGTCAAAGGAAATGTCTTTGGCATAGAATTTTTTCCCTTCAATTTCTATATCTACCATTACCTTATCTGCTTCAAGCTTTTGGAGGCTCTCAAAAATTACTGTGTCCCAATTTTTTGTGGATCCTGATGAGCAAGAGAGCAGCATCAGAGACGATAAAACAAGAATAATTTTATGCATAGGCTTAGCTATGGGAGCACATTTTTCTTTATAATTATTAAAGAATCATTGTTTCTGACAACCGCGTAATGTGCTTCACCTTTAATGTCTAAAGGTATAATTTTTCTTATTTGTTCCTTAAGATTTATTCCTTGGATATTTCTGAATTCGCCTTCATTATTAATTATGCCTCCAAGGCTGGCGTCATATCTTCCTAATTGGATGTTGGCATCAAAGATGTTTCCACCAAAGATATAATCTGAACTTGCATTAATTTTTGAAAAGGCCGTAATAGGGGCAACTTGAGTCTTCCAAGATAATGGCTTTAGTTCAAAGGTGCCATCTCCCTTGTTTATTAATGCGGCATGTTTCAGGTAGTTTACTTCAAAAACGTTTGACGCATCAATTTTTTGTTTACCAAAAACATCTATAATAGATGCCTTGGCAAAGTCTTTTGCTAGGTTAAACTTTTTCCTAATGAAGGGCATTTGCTTCTCCAACTCCTTCTTGTCAGCAAAAATAACTTCTTCTTTACCAAGGTAGTATGTTAAAATTTGGTCTAGCCGCTTATTATCATCCATATCATTCACGTAGAGCCTTATGGGTTTATCTTTAGAAGCTTTTATTCTACTGTTTTCACCTAGATTCCCCAAGAGGAAATCTATCTTACCATCTGCGTTGATGTCCGTAGGGTAAATGGTATTCCAAAAACCTTTTTTATCAGTCAGTATTTTTTTTGTGAAACGTGCATCTTCGTTGATTAAACAGATGATACCTCCCCATTCTAAGGCAACTACTAAGTCTGAATCTTTATCAGAGTCAATGTCTATCCATCTAGCATCTTTGACCATTCCAAGCTCTAATTCCTCGCTTTTCGTAAAACGACCCTTGCCATCATTCCTTAAAAAATAAGATGGAGGAGTTTTTCCGTATCCCCACGGAAATGTACGGCTTCCTATAAAGAGGTCTTGGTCTCCATCGCCATCAAAATCATCATTCCTGATGCATTGTGATGTGGTATAAATTAAAGGGAAGGCCTTTTTTAATTTTAGGAATTGCCCTTTTTTATCATTTAAATATAGCCTAGGGCTATTAAACTCTGATTTATTGAGGTACTCATTTCCTCCAGATAAAACGACGAGGTCATTGAATCCATCATTATTGACGTCTAGTATAAGTGCATCCACATCTTCATAAAGGCTATCATTTTCAAGATAAGGTATACTTTGAGCCTTCATTTTACCATGTTGAGTTTGAAAATAAAGGCGACTTTTAGCCTTTCTAGAACCGCCTAAGAACAGGTCCACTAAACCATCTCCATTTAAATCGCCCAGGGCTGCTGCGGGACCTTCGCTACTCATTTTAAAAGGAATAAGGGCCTCACGGTCGAACTCATTAAACTTGTTTTCAATATGAAAGGGCCTTTCTTCAAAGATGGTATTGGTTACATCGGAAAAGGCTTCACTTGATTTTTCTTGTAAACTTTCGTAATCAAATTTGGGAAGGTTCGGCTTGAATGCAATTACAGCAAGGCTATCAATTACAGATCCTGGGATGGTTTGAAAGGAATTGTTGGGCCAAATTACCCATAGAGAATCAATGGGAGACTTTGTGGCAAAAATGAGTGGTACTTCAGCGGAAGATTGGAAACCCCTAACCGGAAACTTCTCTTTATAGTACTTTATATTATTTGCGAATGCTATAACCTTGGCTCCAATGGCATTTCTATTTTTTTGGCCTCCTACAAGTGTAATTTTAACTATATTGTCTGCTGGCCGGCTTTTATTTTCATAGACAAAGGCCTGAGCATTGATATTATTTGTAACTAAATCTAGGTCTCCGTCATTATCTAAATCTACAGAGACAGCTCCGTTAGAGAAAGAGTCTTTATTATTGGCAATACTTGATTTGGCATCTGCAAAAATGAGGTTGCCACTGTTAATGTAGACTTTGTTAGGGATTTTAATTTCAGGAATTAGGTTTGTTAAAGAAGCATCTGATTCGTCAAAGTTTCGTTCTTGTATTTTCTTTTGAATTTCATCACCAGATACAAAATTGATGTAGTCTGTATCGTTCATTCTTTTGGCTATTCCATTACTAATAAATAGGTCTATTTCGCCATCATTATTGAAATCATCAAAAAGGCTACTCCAGGACCAGTCGCTGGCAGATATACCTCCGTACATAGCTATTTCAGAAAAAGTGCCAGAACCGCTGTTGAGTTGAAGGTTATTTCTGGCAAACTGGTAATCATAGCCTTGCTTACGTTTGAATTCAAAATTGTAGAATGTGTCTTCCCCCTCAGATCTTTTTAATATTTCCTTATCAAACGGGAGCATATCTAGAGAAACTATTTCTGGTGAAATATCATGATTAAGGTCTGCCACGTCTACGCCCATCGTAAATCTACTGGTATGGCTAATTCGTGCACTAAGTTCATCCTCAAATGTGCCGTTCTTTTGATTAATATAGAGGTAATCATTTTCATGAAAGTCGTTACCGACATATAAATCGGGATATCCGTCAAGGTT
>JBNMFK010000032.1:0-19305 GCA_051269965.1 Algoriphagus sp.
TTTTTTAGATCATCGGCTATATTCAATAATTCGGCCTTGGCTAACCTATATTCAGGTTGACTATAAGCATATTGCATTTTTTGGCGGTAATATTTTTGCCTGTCTACTTTGAGGTAACTTCCCATTGCAGAGTCTCCGTTAGGGACTCTTCAATTCCATATCATAGCAACCAAATTCGTTTCAGGAAGAGAAAAGAATAATGGTAAATTTCATATTCTATTTCATCCATCTTTTGATAGAGGCTTTGTATATCATAGAAATTTACGCTAAAAAGCTAAGGTATACATCTTAATACCATTAGTGGTATTGGAATTTAGATGACAATTTCTGAAGTACTCTTATTCCTTGGTTAAGTTCTATGAATTGTATGAAGTATACGAATGTATTAAGCTTACACATTATAAGGAAATTATAGGGTGATAAAACTCCATGGGAGTTTCTGATACCTGTCTGCCGACAGACAGGGAAACTCTGCCAGAAAAAAAATATTAGTATACCTAAAAAGTGTTTTAGTACACACAATAGATAATAATACTTAATGATTTCTCATACGAATGGCTTTTAAATATCTAATAATGAGTTAGATATAAATAATGTATCAACTTGTTACCGTTAAATAAGTTTATTAGGAAATTTACCCCCCCTACATATATTGTGCCATCGATTGAAAAAGAGCTAGACAAATTCTTTATAAATTTACCATGCAATTGCGAGGACTAATTTACACGTATAAACTTTATCGTTCACAATGAAAATAATAATAATGACACTACTTAGCACTGCCCTTGCATTTGTTGGATTGTGGGGATGTAATGATGATGAAATAATACCAATTGCTTATGAAGATGCTGTGATTTATCACATAGATACTTCTCAAATTGTAAATGTTTTTAGTAATTCTAGGCTTCCATCTGAAATAGAGGTAGTAAAACAACTCGTGGTTGGTAATGAGGTCTATATTCCGAAAGGAGTGAAATTGCATGGCGTTCCTAAGGATAAAAACTATATTGAAAAAATCAAGAACAAAAATTTGCAAGGAAAACCTTTGAAATACTTGGCAATAGGCAGCAGTTTGACCGCGGGAGTTAGGGATGGGGGGTATTTTAATGAGGGGATGATGACAAGTTTTCCAAATCTCTTGGCTCGTCAACTGGGTATAGAAGATTTTAAGATGCCGCTTTTTGATGAGACAGAATATAATGGAACAGGCAGGAAAATTAGAACCGATGAGAACCCAAGTGGAGGCCCTTTTCAAAAATTCAATATTTCATCCAATAACTTGGGCATAGAAAGCATAGTTGAGGAAGAAATAATAAATAAGTATGGGGAAAAGGAAAAAATAAAACGTATCAAGCTTAAGGAATACAAAGGATATGTAGAGGATTTAGATGCTTTTGCCTTGCCGGGTATGCAAGTGGCCCGTTTAGGCTATGGCACTAATGATAAAAGTGCCATATATCTCGATAGGCTTCCAAAAAAGGAGAAGTATGAAAGATCCTTTTGGGATGGTTACGAGGCTCTGGTTAAGAAAAAGGTAGATGTTTTTACCATTGAAATGGGAAGCCAAGGGTTTATTGCTGAAGGGTCGGCATTTGAGGTTGTTCCAAATGGTGTTGAGCATCCAGCAATTTCAATTGCAAAAAAAATGATAGCCAATGGAGCCATTGGCTGTGTGGCTAATGTACCTGATTATTCGAAGTTTCCGGTTTATCATCAGATTAAATATGCCGACCTAAAAAAGGCCGTTTTTAATTCTGAGATAATTAGTCCCTTAACGGAGCAGGAGAGAGAAATGGTAGGATATATTCCAAATTCTAAAATGGATTCTATGATGAGTCCAAAAGTTAATATTGCTCTCAAAAAACTAAATTTAAAGGGTGGAAAGGATATTTTAAGTTCTCTAGATATCATAGCCGTTTCCTATAATTCTTACATTGAATCTGCTTTAAAGGGAATTAATGTTCCAATGGTAGATTTATACGCTCTATTTGAGAATATAGTTAAAGGGAATTATGTTACACATGATGGTATAAAAGTAGATGTTGATCTAAAGACAGGTAATTTTTTCTCTTCTGATGGCATTTACCCCACTCCATTCGGAAATGCTATTATTGCTAATGAGTATATAAGAACCCTTAACAAGGCTTACAGATTAAACATCCCTCTTATTCCAACTAAGGAATATTTATAGAGAAACTCACAAAAAAATGTTAAAAATGAAATCAATTAGAAATATTCTAACACTATTGGTGTGCCTGTTAGGCAGTGTTTTGGTATATTCTCAACCAAATTTGCTTCAAAAATATAATGTTGGAACCGGGAATGGCTATGGTGCAATGCAATTTCTTTATCCTTTTGAGGGTGGTGTTATTCAAAGAAATTCATCTGGAAATGCTAAAGTTAGCTTCTGTATTCAGGTAAACTATGGACTACAAAATACTAGCAATTATACCTATAAATTGATCTTAGATCGTTTGGATCCGATTTCAGGGAATTCTACGGGAGTAATAACAGTTATTCCAGGGAACCTAACCGTTTCTAATATGGCAGGTGAAATAGGAACGATTCAAAAAGATTTGACCATTGCAGGGGGCTGGTATTCGGCTTCTGTTCAAGTTACGGATTTAATCAACAGTATCTCATGGACCGGTGTACACATTAAATTTGGAGTAGGAGACACTTTTCTGATTGCCGGTCAAAGTAATGCCAGAGGTTTTCCATCAGTTTGGGATACTGGACTTATAAGCTATGATAATACTCCAGGGTTAGTTCTTCCGGATGCCGTAAGGGTACTTACTGGATTTAAACCAAAAGTGACAGAAGAAGTAAACCTATCAAATGATCCTGACTTCCTCTATAAGCGAAAACAGTTCGTGCTTCAAAATGGTTTTCCTCTCTTTCATACCTTAGAAAAGCTTACTCTAACTAAGGACATGGGGATTGGAGGAATAGATTGGTTTGAGAGACCCATTTTCCCATACGGAATGGCTTCTTGGTGCTGGGCACCTCTTGGTAGCAAATTAGTTAGCAATAGTTCAAATGTCCCAGTGCAATTCTTCAATTTTGCAATAGACAATTCAAGTATTGGCCACTGGCAAAAGAATCCTATAAACCCTGATCCTCCTGGAGGTCTTGGATCAACATTAGAAAGTCATTACAAGACATTGTCAGACTTTATTGGCTTTCAGGGTAGTGTGATGGGGTTTAGAAGTGTTTTATGGCATCAAGGAGAGAGAGATGTGACAGATGCAACATCTTCTGCCAATTATAAAACTCGTTTAGAAAGCTTAATTAATTCGATACAAAATGATTTTGACCCATGGCAAAATACTCCAACACCTGGCAGGATATGGGAGCCGTTGAATTGGTTGGTTTCCAAGGTGTCCTATTCTACAGATGGGGGAAATCCTCCTAGTATCATCACAAATGATCCAACAAATATAAAAGGTGCTCAGGTTAGTGCTAATCCAGAGACTAACGGTTCAAACAAATTCCTTGGAATAGATTCAGATGTTTTCGGTGTGGGTAGTAGAGGATCCGGAAAAAAATACATTTCACAGGAAGTACTCATAATCAAGTAGCTCAATTATGGAAAAATGCTAACTTGTTGCAAGGCAATGCCAAAGTCCCTGCCTACTTGTATCCAATTACAGTTTCTTTTAATAGCGGAAATAATACCTATACTTTAACACCTCCTTCAGGACTTGGGACTTACTATTGGGTAAAAAATGAAAATTCTCTTTCAGATCCAAGTACTCAAATAAAAACGGGTTCAGGACAGCTGATTGTTAGTAAGGATGAATCTCCTGATAGGGTTGTTTATACTTGTTTCATAAGTAACCCAGCAGCTACTTATTATTTAATGTGTCAACCGTTCGTAGTGCCAAACCAAGCGGATAGGATAGGCGTGTTAGATGTTCAAAGTATAAATTCTTTTAATTCTGGTGGAGGTGTAAAAACATTTGATGTCACATCTTCAAATGTAACTTGGAATGCATCAGCTTCTGGGAGCTGGTTAAGTTTATCAACTACTGTTGGGGGGCCGGGTGTGACCAGCATTAATTTAACTTCTGCTAGTAATTCAGGTTCATTAAGAAATGCTATAGTAACAGTAAATGGAACTACTACAAATGGACAAAGTATAACAAAAACCATAAATGTCTCCCAAAGTGGTAACTCTTCAGATATATCTTTAACAACACTTACTCCAACAAGTGCATACGCCGGAGCGGGAACCATCAACTACAATGGACTTAACATAGCAGGGAACACCATGAAAGTGAGTGGACAAACCTACACGTAGGGTATAGGTACGCATTCCCAAAGTTCCATAGTTTACACTATTCCTTCTGGTTATACGCATTTTAATGGTTTGGTTGGTCGTGATGATGGCTCAGATAATTGTGGCTGTGGAAGTACCTTGATGAATTTTCAGATAAAACTGAATGGGAGTACGGCTTGGAGCAGCAGTGCTCACGGCGAAAGCTCAGATGCCCAAAGTTTCTCCGTACCTCTGAATGGAGCCACACAGTTAGAGCTCTTTACAGATTATCAAGATGGGTCTTATTATGGAGACTGGGGAGATTGGATAAACCCTGTTTTAAGTGGTTCTGGCGAAGGTTCTACGGGTTCTCCTGCTCCACCACATACCATTTCGGCCAATCCCACTACTGTCGCTCCCAATGCTACAAGCCAGCTTTATGCTACATGTGCTCAGGGCGTAGTTACTTGGAGTACCAATGCTACAGGAAGTCCAGTAAGTGTTAATCCTTCTGTCACCACTACTTATAATGTAAATTGTGTAGATGGAAGTGCATACAGTACCTCAGAAGCCGTAACTGTGAATGTTAACGGAGGAGGAGGTTCTTGTTCTGTAGTTACTAATAATTTAGTAATGGGTACCTGGAGTGTTACTGGTGATCAGTTGGTTTCAAGATATCTTAATGGTTCATATTGGCTCGTTCAAAAAGTTAATGTTAATGGTGCTCAGTATGATGAATTTGTGGTCAGGGGCTCGGAAATGCTTACTAGAGGAGATGTTTCATTGACAAATTCTTCATATTCGGGATTGGTTAATTGTTATTCTTGGCAATATTCTGCTTATGGAGGCTTATTGGGGCCGAATGCTACATCCTCACCCTCTTTTCCTACTCCTGGTGGTTTTTATGCTTACACAACCCAAGATAGAACACCTTATTACAGCAATTATGTATCCTCTTCAAATTCATGTAGCGTGATTTCAAATAATCTGGTAATGGGTACTTGGAATGTCACTGGGCACCAGCTTGTTTCTAGATATTTTCATAATAATTATTGGCTTGTTCAAAAGGTGAATGTAAATGGAACCCAGTATGATGAATTTGTGATGAGGGGGTCGGCTATGCTCACACGTTCAGATGTGTCACTAAACAATAGCTCGTATTATAATTTGTACGACTGTTATGGTTGGGTATATAGTGATTATGGTAATTTGGTGGGGCCACCATCATCTACATTTCCAACTCCTAGTGGCTATTATTATTTTACGGCCTCAGATGGCACACCATATTATACTAATTATTCGAATGGGTATAATAATGGCTCTAGGATGGGAGTGATTCCTGAGAAGCTTATAATGGAAGATTTAACCCCGTTTCTTTCCTTCACTCCAAATCCTAATGAAGGAGTTTTTGAAGCAATACTATACTTGAAAGAACCATCAGCCATTAAAATGGCGGTATTTAATTTCAGCGGCAAAGAGGTCTTTAGTAAAGATTCAGAAGGAATTAAAGGGTATAATAAATTTAATATTGAATTAGATGATAAAATGCCCGGTGTTTATCTTTTGAAAGCAATTTCAGGAGAAAACCAAGAAACTAAAAAAATAGTAATAAACTAAGGCATAGTTTTTTAGAAATTCAGCCCACTAAGCCACCAATATTTGGTAGCTTAGTGGGCTAAATCTGTATGAGATGATTACTAAATATTAATTGATTATTTTAAAAAGAATAAAAAAGGTTGTACCTTTGCAGCCTTGTTGTGAAAGAGGTGAAGAAAGAGCATACGAAATACAAAATTAACATTCAAGGGCTAAGTAATAATAGCCACGAATTTGACTTTGAAGGAGGTGAAGCTTTCTTTGAGTCTTTTGAGCAAGATATCATTGGAAAAGGACATTTTAAGGCACACATTGTGCTTTTGAAGTCCGAGACAATGATGAGGTTAAACATTGATATTAAAGGGAATATTGCACTTGTATGTGATAGAACCTTGCGAGGATATGAAGAGCCGCTAGATTTGCATGAAGTTTTCGTGTATAAATTTGGCGATAGATTTGAAGAAGTAGCCGAGGATATGGAAATTATTCCAACCGAGGAAACAGAAATAAACCTAGCTAGAAATATCTTTGAGTATATTTGTTTAGCTGTACCAATGAAAAAGCTTCATCCTGATTATAGAGATGATGATGGCGGACTAATTTATTCTGATAATTTTGAGAAAAAAAATAGTTCTAAGGAAGAGATTGACCCAAGATGGGCGGCTCTAAAGAATTTGAAAAAAGATTTATAAAGATTTTATTAAAGACGTAAGTAATGGCACATCCTAAACGGAAGATTTCAAAAACAAGAAGAGATAAGCGTAGAACACACGTTAATCTAGGGACTAAAACACTAGCTGTTGACGCTACTACGGGTGAAATTCACGTTCGTCATCGTGCACATGTTTATGAAGGAAACCTTTTCTATAAAGGTAAATTGGTAGCTGAAGATTTCAAATAATCTAGCTATCAGCTTGTCACCTACATCAGGTAAGACGGTCATTGCAGTAGATGCAATGGGTGGAGACTTTGCACCTAAGGCGGTGGTAGAAGGTTCTTTATTGGCTCTTTTGGGATCTCCTGAAAGTCTTGAGCTGTGCCTTGTGGGTAGGGCAAAAGAAATATTGGCTATTCTTGAACATAAAACTTATGATAAGAGTAGACTTATCGTAAAGAATGCGGAAGATGTAGTTGCAATGCACGAGCATCCTACCAAAGCGTATTCTCAGAAACCCAACTCTAGTATTAGTGTTGGGTTTCAGCTTTTAAAGTCAGGTGAAGCAGATGCTTTTTGTGGTGCCGGAAATACTGGAGCTATGATGGTTCATGCCTTATTTGTGCTTAAAACCTACGGCAACGTATTGAGACCGCCCATCGCTGGATTTTTTCCATTAAAAAACGGAAAATACAGTTTAATGTTGGATATCGGAGCTAATGCAGACTGTAAACCTGACGTTCTTGTACAGTTTGCTGAGCTAGGATCTCTTTATGCTAAGCTTTCTTTTGGTATTGACGTACCTAAAGTGGCACTGCTTAATATCGGCGAAGAAGAATCGAAAGGCTCTGCGGTGGCTTTGGCTACGTATCAATTGCTTAAAAATGATGAAAAGATTAACTTCGTAGGTAATATTGAGGGTAGGGATCTGTTTGAAGGGAATGCAGACGTGATAGTAACCGAAGGGTTTACTGGGAATGTTATTTTTAAAATGGGGGAATCTTTTTATGACTATGCCCATAGTCAAAATATTGCGGACCCCTTAATTGACCGTATGAATTACGAGGTAGGAGGTGGCAGTCCAATCATTGGTGTCAAGGGAAATGTCATAGTTGCCCATGGCATATCTTCACCCCTCGCTATAAAAAATATGATTTTACTTGCCAAAAGGCAGGTAGATTCGGGAGTAAATGCTAAAATTGCAGAAGTCTTCGGCGACTGATTGTCGAGAAACTAAAAGAATCTTAAACCTTTTATGAGTTTTAAAGCCGCTATTACCGGGGTACATGCTTACCTCCCAGAGGACATTTTAACTAATGCAGATCTGGAGAAACTAGTAGACACGAATGATGAATGGATTCTTAGTCGAACAGGAATCAAAGAAAGAAGAATTCTTAAAGGAGATAATTTAGGGACATCTTATATGGCTGCAGAAGCTGTAAGAGGATTACTAAAAAAAACCAATACAGATGCCTCTGAGGTAGATTTGGTGATTGTAGCTACGGTTACTCCAGATTATTTTTTCCCATCAACCGCAAATTTAGTTTGTACACAGACAGGTATAGGCGCGATAGGTAGTTTTGATATCATGGCCGCCTGTTCAGGGTTTATATACGCTTTATCAACGGGTAGTCAGTTTATAGAAACAGGCAAATACAAAAAAGTAATAGTAGTAGGGGCAGATAAAATGTCATCTATTGTAGACTGGAAAGACAGAACTACTTGTATATTGTTTGGTGATGGAGCGGGTGCCGTTATGTTGGAGCCTAATGACGAAGGTTGTGGAATCTTAGATTTCAAACTTCATTCAGATGGTACTGGTGAGCATCATTTGATAATGAAAGGTGGAGGAAGTAAATATCCAGCTTCGTTAGAGAGTGTGGCTCAAGATATACATTATATCAGACAAGAGGGGCAAGCTGTTTTTAAATTTGCGGTCACCAAAATGGCTGATACTGCAGCGGAAATCATGGAAGCGAATGGTCTCTCTGGTGATGATATAGCGTACTTAGTGCCTCACCAAGCTAATAAAAGGATTATAGATGCCACTGCCCGAAGAATGGGTATTGGTTCTGATAAAGTGATGATGAATATTGAACGTTATGGAAACACCACTGCGGCCACGATACCTTTGTGTTTGTTTGACTACGAAGCCAAACTTAACAAAGGAGATAATATTGTTTTAGCGGCATTTGGTGGTGGATTCACTTGGGGATCTGTCTATATTAAATGGGCCTATTAAATTGAAACAAAAACTAAGAAATGGCAACTACAGCAGATTTTAGAAATGGTTTGTGCATCGAGTACAATCATGGCCTGTATATTATTACGGACTTCCAGCACGTAAAACCTGGCAAAGGTCCGGCCTTTGTGAGAACGAAATTAAAAAACCTAAAAACAGGTAAAGTTCTAGATAATACCTTCACTTCTGGTGTTTCTGTTGTTACAGCTAGAGTAGAAAGGAGAAAGTTTCAGTTTTTGTATAATGACGATATCGGCTATCACTTCATGAACACTGAAACTTTTGAGCAGATAAATCTTCCTCTAGAGATGGTAACAGCTCATGATTTATTAAAAGAAGGACAACTCGTAGACATTTTAATTCATGCAGAAGAAGAAATACCACTTATAGTGGATATGCCTCTTTATGTAGAATTACGAATAGAATATACAGAGCCAGGTCTCAAAGGCGATACCGCTAACAGCCCAATGAAACCTGCCGAGGTGGAGACGGGTGCTACTATCAAGGTTCCTTTGTTTATAGAAACAGGTGAGCTCATTAAGGTTAACACGAATACTTATGAGTACGATTCTCGAGTAAAGGAGTAAGATATAGAGTCTCGCTAGAAGGGCGATTTTTTATTCGGACTTCATCCTTTAAATTTGTACCAAGAACCTAACATACCCTTTCTTAGAAAATGGAAACAAAAGAAATTCAAAAACTGATAGATTATATTTCAAAGTCGGATTTAAATGAAGTCAATATTGAGACATCCGAGCTGAAATTACATATTAAGAGAAATTCGGGTGAAGTAGCTACATCAGCAACTCCCCAAGCGGTGTCAGCGGCTCCTGCTCCGGTGGCACTCCCAGTAGCGGCTCCTGCTTCAGCACCTGTGGTGGAGGAAGAGATAGCATCCAACCTTATAGAGGTCAAATCACCTATGATAGGTACTTTTTATAGGACAGCTGGGCCAGGTAAGCCTAATTTCAAGGAAATAGGTGAGGATATGGCTGAAGGTGATGTCATATGTATTATTGAAGCCATGAAGCTTTTCAATGAAATAGAGGCGGAAGTTACTGGTAAGATTGTGAAAGTCTTAGTTGCAGATGCGACACCTGTAGAGTATGACCAGCCATTATTTTTAGTAGACCCATCTTAATTAGTCAATTTTCTTTCTAAAGAAGTATCTATGTTTAAAAAAATATTGATAGCGAATAGGGGAGAGATCGCCCTTAGGATAATGCGTACTTGTAGCGAAATGGGAATTAAAACAGTAGCTGTATATTCCACTGCTGACAAAGAAAGTTTGCATGTTCGTTTTGCTGATGAGGCGGTTTGTATAGGTCCTCCTCCAAGCTCAAAGTCTTATTTGAGTATCCCGAATATCCTTTCAGCAGCAGAAATCACTAATGCAGATGCCATTCATCCTGGTTATGGATTTTTGTCAGAAAATGCGGAGTTTTCCAAAATCTGTGATGACTATGGAATTAAGTTTATTGGTGCTACCTCAGAACAAATAAACCAAATGGGTGATAAGGCCACGGCCAAAAAAACCATGAGAAAAGCGGGAGTACCCGTAATTCCGGGTTCTGATGGTTTATTGGAAAGTGTGGAAGAGGGAATAGTGCTGTCTAACAAAATGGGCTATCCTGTAATAGTTAAAGCAACAGCTGGTGGTGGCGGACGTGGAATGCGTGTTATTCGAAAAGATTCTGAGTTCCAAAAAATGTGGGATGATGCTAAAATGGAATCTGGTGCTGCTTTCGGAAATGATGCTTTATACTTAGAGAAATTTATAGAAGAACCTCGCCATATTGAAATCCAAATAGTGGGTGATAGTTTTGGGAAGGTCTGTCATTTATCAGAAAGAGACTGTTCTATCCAGCGTCGTCATCAGAAATTGTTAGAAGAGACTCCTTCGCCAGTGGTAACGCCTGAACTTCGTGAAAAAATGGGTACTGCAGCCGTTAAAGGAGCCACAGCCATCGGCTATGAAGGTGCAGGAACTGTAGAGTTTTTAGTGGATAAACATGGAGAATTTTACTTTATGGAGATGAATACACGAATACAGGTAGAACATCCCATTACGGAAGAAGTTACAGATTTTGACCTTATTAAGGAGCAAATTAAAGTAGCTGCAGGGATACCTATTTCTGGTACAAACTATTATCCTAAAAAGTTTTCGATGGAATGCAGAGTCAATGCAGAAGACCCTGGAAAAGGTTTTAGACCATCACCGGGGACTATAAAATCTTTGCATTTTCCCGGGGGGCATGGTGTACGTGTGGATAGCCACGTATATGCAGGTTATACGATACCTCCAAATTATGACTCCATGATAGCCAAGGTTATTGTAACGGCTCAGTCTCGTGAAGAAGTTATCGTAAGGATGAAGCGTGCTTTAGATGAGTTTTACATTGAGGGAGTAAAAACAACTATTCCTTTCCATCAGAAATTAATGGATAACGAGCAGTTTAAGTCGGGTATATTTACAACCGCTTTTCTAGATACCTTTGATTTCAGTGATTTGTAAAAGTTGGAAATAATATTTTTAAAAAGAGTTTGCGAAAGCAACTCTTTTTTTTTGTCCAAATTTAAAGATCATTTATAGGTAGTCAGTGCAGACTATTAACTAAAATAAAACTGGCCAAATATGATCTTCTACTGTCAGCAGAAGAATCTTGTGCAAAACGTAGGGGTAGAGAATTAGAAAAGGATAACGTTGCATACTGAAATGTAAGAGCCCAAAGAGGTGCGAATGGTTTTGGAAGTCCTCATTTAATTAGGCATAGATATCTTTATGCTTAAATATGTGTGATAGAAGCTATCATACTGGTAGACGCAGGACACATTCTTTTTTTCTGATTTCTGAGTCAAATATGATTAACTGCTCTACCGAAAATTAAAGAATAGCATAGTTTTTGACGAATTTGGGATGGAAATATATGTATCCACCCTTATGATGGCAATTGTCCAAACAGAGTTCATTTTTTCACCTGTTCTTCGGCAAACCTTTACTTGGTTTTTAAAAACATATTTTGATGTAAACTACACTTAGAATTTGAAGGCCGCGTCTCTCATTATTAGAGAAGGGGCCACATTACGAAGCAGGATAAAATTCGTCTAGCCAAATACCCAAATACAGCACTTTACTACAAACCCAAATATATTTATCCTTCGACTTTAAATCGAGTTTTTGGTCATTGATTTTTGATAGGTGCTCGTCATAAATATTCTTATTAACATAAGTCCAGAGCCGATGTTGTTCTGGAAATAAGTCTTCACAGCCTATCTCCAGTTCTAAAAACATTTTATAAGCTGCATCGCTAAAAGCGAATTTCTGAGTCCTTAGGCGTACGCTTTCTGGGACTGTGCCGTGCATGGCTTCACGTAAAGTACCCCTTAGATAGCCACCTGCATAGTTCGTTTCAGATGATACACTTGCCGAAATTGCTAAAAGTTTTTTATCTAAAAATGGATAGGTGCTAATGAGTTTGTATTGTCGACCCATAGCATCTAGAGTTTCCATAGTATGACAGCCAGGAGCTAATAAACTGTTTTTTAAATAAAGAAACTCATGTCTATTAGCATGACTTTGATACCAATTCTTCAGATGATTTCTCCTTTTTGTGAGCACTTGCTTTTTGAGCAAAATCGAAGCATCTGATGAAGCAATAATTTTTCTTTGAGCCCTCTTTCTGAGCAAGTCCCAAAGTATCTTTAATGGCACCGTACCGGATAGAGCTATTTGGATAAATAATCTTCCTTCAGGAATTCCAGAATGAGAAAGTAACTCTTGAATAAAATATTCATCAAAGGGAATTTGAGCCTCTTCAAAATACCATTTACTCTTCAGGGCTTCTTTAGCTTTTCTAAGCTGATTTTTGGCAATTAAGTCACGAATGAATTCATAGCCATAACCTACCGTACTTTCTCCGCCGTGGTCAGATACCAATATTTCGCTTTGATGCTGAGCCGCGGAATTCATAACAGGCAGAAAAGTAGCCGAGGGAATGACCATACTTTCTGGTTTGCAGGTCAAGGCTGTAATCTTTTTGGTGGAGGTGTATATGCCCTCAGATTTAAGAACGGTGTCTAATTTAAAAGCTCCTTTAATGGCTACTTCTTGCACATAGGCTTTTTCTAAGGAATCCTCATTTTTCGAGTCGTAAAAGATACCTTTTAGGTTTTTATTGGATTGATGGCTTATTACAGAACAAATACTGGAAGAGTCGAGGCTTCCACTAAGCTTAGCAGCTATGTTCGATTGTTGTTCTGTTTTTTTAAGTATAACAGCTTCAAACTGCGTCTTAAAGTCCCGAATTAAGGTTTGAGTATTGCCTTTTGTTTTCAAATTAGCTTCCCAATAAAAGCTCCGCTCCATAGTCCCTGCTCTGAAATGAAGTAACTCCCCTGGTAGTACCCTTTTGATGTCTTTAAAGAAAGTATTGTCATTTACAAAATCATCTGCCATCGCTGGATTGAAATAGTCAGCGATTTCATCTTCGTCCGCGGCTGGTGTACTAGGCAGGCACGCAATAACGGCCCTAAGTTCATTTGAAGCTATTAGGAGGCCATCTTTGAAATAATAAAACAAGCTTTTTACACCAAAAACATCTCTAAACAAATCGATAGAGAATTTCATTTTATGGAAGTATAGGCCTGAAAATTCTGCGTCTAATTCAGAAAGGTTATCGAAAGGCTTAAAAGCATTTTCTGGATAAATGTCTAAAAGCCAACTTTCCTTAGCTTCATCTAACTTTTTGGCTTTTTGGCCGAATTGTTGAAAACTCTGTCCATTTCCTAAGAGGGTATAGTTCAATGGACGAAGTACTGGCTGCATATCTAGATAGTCTAGGGCCTTATTGAACTGCTGTATGTGTAGAAATTTTCCCATTTTATACTGCAATATATATCATTTATACTTCCAAAACATGAATAGATTGGAGCAAGTTTTGTGATTAAATCTCAAGAGGTGTTCATGAGAAATTACTAAGAATCTGTAAGGGGCTGTTCAAGCTTTCCTATCTTTGTTATTCCACATTTATCCGGAACTGTGATTAAATACCTAGACGAACTCAACCCACCCCAAAGCCAAGCCGCTACGCACCCTAATGGCCCTTTAATGATCATTGCAGGTGCGGGATCTGGCAAGACGCGTGTACTTACGTATCGCATTGCCTGGTTGATAGAGCAGGGGGTGGATCCTTTCAATATTCTTTCTTTGACCTTTACGAATAAGGCTGCAGAGGAGATGAAAAAAAGAATTGAACGAATTATCGGGCCCAATGCCCGAAACCTTTGGTCGGGTACGTTTCACTCTGTTTTTGCTAAGATTCTTCGTTATGAAGGGAAGGTTCTGGGTTACACCTCCAATTTTTCTATTTATGATTCTGATGATTCTAAATCTTTGGTGAAAACCATTGTGAAGGAGTTTGGACTGGACGATAAAATCTATAAACCACGTCCTATTATGAATAGGATTTCCAACGCCAAAAACTCCCTAGTTTCTTGGGAAATGTACAATGAGAACTCTGTTTTTAGGGAGGAAGATGCCGGAGCCAGAATGCCCGAAATAGGTAGGATTTATAAGGCTTATGTCCTTCGCTGTTTTCAGGCAAATGCCATGGATTTTGATGATTTACTCTATAATACTAATGTCCTTTTTAGAGATCATTTAGATATCTTAAATAAGTATCAGCACAAATTTAAGCACGTGCTGGTAGATGAGTTTCAGGATACGAACGTATCCCAGTATTTGATTACACGAAAGCTCTCTGCTGTGCATCAAAACATCTGTGTAGTGGGTGATGACGCTCAGAGTATCTACGCTTTCCGTGGTGCCAATATCCAGAATATCCTGAATTTTAAAAAAGATTATCCGGAGCTAACCACCGTGAAGCTGGAGCAGAATTACCGTTCTACTAAGAACATTGTAAACGCGGCTAACTCGCTCATTAAAAAGAACAAAGAGCAGTTAGATAAAAACATTTTTACTGAGAATGATGAAGGTAAGAAAATAGCCGTTTTAAAAGCAGCGTCTGATAATGAAGAAGGTCGAATTATCGCTAATAGTATTTTCGATTCTAAATTGACAAATGGGCTTCGTAATGAAGACTTCGCTATTCTTTACAGAACCAATGCACAGTCTAGGGCTTTTGAGGAAGCTTTAAGGAAGATAAACATTAAATACCGCATCATAGGCGGTCTTTCTTTTTATCAAAGAAGAGAAATTAAGGATATTTTGGCTTTCCTCCGGTTTGTGGGAAACCAGCAGGACGAAGAAGCTTTTAAGCGAATTATAAATTTACCTAAAAGAGGTATTGGTAATACGAGTATTGCCAAAATTATGGTAGCTGCCGCTGAGTCTGGCAAAACTATTTGGGAAGTGGTATGTCATGCTCCTCAGTATATAGAAGGTGCTGCCGCCAAAAAGATACTGGGTTTCTCTGAGCTTGTACAGAGCTATATTCTGCTGCTAGAAAAAGATAATGACGCTCATACGCTGGCCACACACATAGCCAAAACTACGGGTATTTTACGCGAATTATACGCCGACAAAACAGTGGAGGGCTTAGCACGATATGAGAACATCCAAGAGCTGCTTAACTCCATCAAGCAGTATGTGGACAATGAAGAAACCGATGATAAAAGTTTAACGGGCTTTCTACAGACGGTGTCGCTTTATAGTACGGCAGATGCCGATGACGATGATGGCGACCCCGACCGCGTCACAATGATGACGATTCACGGAAGTAAGGGTTTGGAGTTTTCGCACGTTTTTGTGGTGGGTCTAGAGGAAAATCTATTTCCGTCTCAAATGATGCTCAATAACAGGGCAGACTTGGAAGAAGAACGACGCCTCTTTTATGTGGCCATTACGCGTGCCGAACAGAATTTAACACTCAGTTATGCAGATAGCCGCTATAACTGGGGCCGTCTCACCTACTGTGAGCCAAGCCGTTTTCTTTTGGAAATAGATGAGGCTTATCTAGACATGCCAAAGGACACCAAGCCTGCGGCTAAATCATTTAGTACAGACAGCGATGTACTTCGCTCTTTCCAAACCAACCGAAGTGAGTCTGGGAACTCCTCTGGAGGCTCCTCCACGAGCAGTAAGCGAGATAAACTCATCAGTAATTTGAGACCCGTAAATCAAGTAACAAGGCCCAACCCAGCTGCCGCGGCAGTACAAAAAACATCTACTAATTTTATACCAAGTAACCCCTCTGAACTCAAAGCGGGCATTAAGGTAGAGCATGCTAAATTCGGTTTTGGAAGAATAACCGTCATGAATATGATGGGCAATAGCCATAAAGCCACGGTGGTTTTTGATAAGGCAGGAGAAAAGACGCTACTGCTTAGCTTTGCTAAGTTGAGGGTGGTGGATTAACTGCTCTGCAAAACCTTTAGATTTGATGGAATCGTTTGCGATCACTGGCTAACATGTAGAATTGATTCACAGATCAGAGGCTTGCTTACAGTTCACCGAAGGCATAAATTGGCTGGGCGGAGGGTTTTTATTTAATGGTTTACCGAAACTTCTTACGAGTTCCTGCTCTAATATTAATGCTCCATCGGAGCAATATATTTGTAGGATTTATCAAATCTGAATGTTCTAAGCTCCATAGGAGCGAGGCCTTATGCTAGTGCAAGTATTTGCCATGTTTTGAAAAAAATGGTTTCGTTGTTTGTGATCGTTATTTGGTCTAATTTGTCATTGTTTCGCTCCTATGGAGCTTCCTTTTCTTATAATTTTACAAAGGTGTAGCTCCTACGGAGCTTTTGGATGTTCATTATTCTCAAATTTTCAAGACGCCAATTATTAATAATTTTGGCGACAGCTGCTGAACTAGCTTCAAGGGGAGGAGAAGGTTTTTTTTAGCATCAAAAATCCATTGAAATAATTAGCGTGACGACAATAAAGCCGATGTGTAAAATCATAAAAAAAGAGTTTCATAAGGCAGAGGCTATATAATACACCACCGAAGCTGCACGTTTCAACTAGCTGTGGACTCTAGACAAATGATTGTCGGTAGTTCCTCTCCCTTCATGTCCTAATATTAATGCTCCAGCGGAGCAATATATTTATAGGATTTATCAAATCTGAATGTTCTAAGCTCCATAGGAGCGAGGCCTTATGCTAGCCAATCAAACAAATATTCATTCTCGAATTCCACATTAAATTTTTCCAAAAATTCTATATATTCATCTTTAAAGGATTTTCTTTTATGATGTTCTGGCTGGTTTCGTATATATTTCACCACCACATCTAATTGGCTTTTAGAATAGCTAAATGCACCATAACCTTCTTGCCAATTGAATTTTGATTTTAGGTTCTTTTGTTCGTTTATCCATTTAGCAGAATTCGATTTAATATCTCTTGCTTTATCAGAAATTTACTGCGTACGATGTAAGCCAATAAGAATATGACAATGGTCCGGCATGCAGTAAATTGCTAATAGTTTGTGATTATTGTTTTGATTAATGCCTGTGATATATTTCTCCAAAGGCTCACGTAATTCTATATCAATTTTTAATTCGCGGTGTTTAACAGCAAAAACAAATTGTATTAAAAGTTGTGTGTAGGTGTTTGCCATGTTTTGAAAAAAGGTTACGGTAATCTATTTTGTTGTTTGGTTTAATTATTCATTGTTTCGCTCCTATGGAGCTTTCTTTATTCTTTCGTATTAATTCTACAAAGGTCTTGCTCCTACGGAGCCTTTTTAGACTTGTATTATTCTTAAACTTTCAATGCCCCCGTCGTCCATATTATGACTAAAATCGCTGAGCTAGCCTCAGATGGAAGTGAAGTGGTGCCTTTATTGGCCTCAAAAACGCTTAATCATATTCTGAGTGATTACGAATAAACTGATAGGTAAAATTATAAAAAGAGATTCATATACGAGAGGCTCTATAACACCATACGGTTCGCACTGCACATAGAGCACGCCAAATTTGGTTTTGGAAGAACAGCCGCCATGGACATGATGGGCAATAGCCACAAAGCAACGATTGTTTTTGATACGGTAGGAGAGAAGACCTTACTGCCTAGTTTTGCTAAGTTGCGGGTGGTGGGGTAACTACTGAGTGAATATTTTTGCTTTGTTGATGTGGATTTCAGGTACTAGTCAATATGTGGCATTGTGAAATAGTTTCACAAACCAGAGGCTTGCTGACAGTTCACCGTAGCCATAAGTTTGCTGAGCGGAGGGTTGTGCTTGCACTTTATGCTGAGAAAGGCCTGTTTCTAGTATGTAGTATTTCACCCTGTAAGGCTTTCAGCAATGGTGAAATTGTTCGCGGCCTCTAGCACTACTGGTTTTTAATTAGCTAGATCGTGAAGTTTGTTAACACCTTTGGACTGCTGCAAGCAGAGGAGATCCGATTTCAAAAGGCTGTCTAGAAATATGGGTGATATTTTTTTTTAGTAATTCCAAAAGTATGTTTTTGTTAAGCATTCATAACAAACACACCAACTTGGCAATTAAAATCGGCTTGCTCAGTTGGAGAATACATATTAATTCCATTTTCATGATTCATCTCAAATGTCTTTTCTTCGAATTTGAAATCGATTGAATCAACTCGATATCTTGTTTCTTCATATTCTATTTCCTTTCCAATTTCAATGAATTATCATATTCCTGTGTCGGAATTTTCAAAAGGTCAAAGGCTTCTCTATTATACAAATAGGCAATCGTAGCCCCATCTTTGTGTTTGATAAGAATTCTAGTTTTTAAAATATCCATGTTTAATGTTATGCTTTAATCAATCTAATGAATGCCAACAGTGTTACAATCAAAATTAGATTCTTATTGCCTCTATATCCTTAAAGTATCCACTTGTTAAGGCTTATCGTTTTTATGTGTTAATTTCTGATGTGAGGCTCCCCAATTAATTTAAGAGAACCAAAGCCATTTATTTAACGGTAAACAGGTATGGCTTTAAGGATATAGGCTTAGTTATGAGTCTACTAGAAAGGATTATGCCAATAATAAAAATAGAGGTACAAGTGTTATAGTTATACGCATGCAGAGTGACTGGTGTTCATGTTTTTTCTGTGGGAAGTACTTATCTAAAGAACGGCCATAGGAGTTTCGAGTTAGTGAAATACTTTTGGAGAGGTATGAAACTTATTCAAAGCATAATTAACCTACTCCTCCATTATACTCAAAATATCTTTCTCTGTTTTGAGCTAGTGCGGCTAGCACAGAATCCATTTGTTGTGGGTTCCAGTTTTCAGGATTGGTTTTTATGTAGCTTATTTGTTCTTTATGAGTAGCCAAACCTTCTTGGTAGCGTTTGGCCTTTCTTAAAAGGTCTGTCTTTACACGGTAATACGAGGAGCTTTTTTCTATTTCTAGGGCTTTATTGATGAGTGCTGTGCCAGACTCTAAGTCTGAGTTTATATAGAGGTAGTACTCTGCGGCTTCGGTGGTATGATCGGCGTGTTTGTTTAAGAACTCCTCGCTTACTAGTTTTTTAAAGACTTTGTCGGTATTAGTTTGGATAGGTAGGGCCACGCTGGTATGCTCCCATGAAATATTTAGGGTGGCATTCATAGAGGTA
>JBNMFK010000033.1:0-18817 GCA_051269965.1 Algoriphagus sp.
TATTATTTTGACGAATCTTTCTCGCTAAACAAAACTGGGAAATACTATCGCTCCCAACTCCTTCTTCTCTGCCTTTCAAATCAACTATACCGCTCTGTTTTCCTAACGGGAGTGCAAAGGTAAAACATTCTTACCCTAACTTCCAAACTAGAATCTGAGGTTTATTATGACCTAATATCTAATCGCCTTGTATTCAGCAAAGCTATTTAATAATATGACCTTAAGAGATAACTCTTTCTTTAAATAATCTTATAAGTCTTCCTCACATGCCCTATTATAACCCCATTGTTTCTCTGATTGGATCAGATAAACATAAAGTAAAAGAATCCTACAGTTCATGTTTTATTTAAGAGTCGCCAATTCCTACTCACTGGTAAAAAAATTGTTCATTTGTATTGTTCTGACAGTTCATACCTATTCCCCTTATAATTTATTGATTCGGACAACGTTTTGAAGGCAAATCCTCAGCATATGATCAAATACCTTTCTTTAGTAGTGTTAACACTTACGGCTCTCTTCTCGTCTCAAGCTCAAGAATTACAAAAACTCGGTTCTTCTATCAATACAGAGTATAACGAGATTCACCCAGTTATTGCCCCAGATGGAGGCACTCTCTATTTTGTTCGCGTTAGCCACCCATCTAACAACTTTGGAAAAAACAATGGGAATATGGGAAGTAATGATGTGTGGTTCTCACAACACAGGTCTGATGGTAGATGGTCAATCGCCAGAAAAATGCCCAACACCATTAATAAGGATAGATACAATGATCTCTTTAGCATCACACCTGACGGGAATACCGTTTTAATCAGAGGTGTTTACAAGAATGGCAGAAGACAGTCTGAAGTAGGGATCTCTAAGTGTACAAAGACTAAAACCGGATGGACACAACCAGAAAAGGTGGATATACCAAAATTAGATGCAATGTGCAGAGGCCAGTTTTTATCGGCTTTTCTGACGCATAATGGAAAGGCACTCATGCTTGGTTTTGCAGAAAAGAAAAATAGCAAAAATGACAATCTGTACTTTAGTCTACTGAATAAAGATGGAAATTGGTCTAAACCAGAGTCGCTCGGTTCTGAAATAAATACTTCTGCAAAAGAAACTACTCCTTTTCTAGCCTCTGATAATAATACACTGTATTTCTCATCTGACAGAAAAGGGGGACAAGGAGGCACTGATATTTGGGTAAGTAGGCGTAGAGGGAGGGGTTGGAATAGGTGGACCCAACCATTAAACCTTGGAGAAAAAATAAATTCTAAAGAGGATGACTTCTATTACTCTATTACTGCTTCTGGAGAGTATGCTTACATGACCACAAAAAATAAGACCATAGGAAAAGGAGATATTGTCAGGTTTAAGTTAAGAGGTAATACACCCAAAAATGATGGCTTAGCTTCCCTTCAGTCTTCTGACAACTCCGTTGATAACAATAAGAAGCAATCAAAAGAAGAAATCGAAAAAGATAAACTCGCAGCCCTAACGGCGTCTAAACCCGTAGTAATGCTGAGTGGAAAAGTCATAGATACAAAAACTCAAAGACCTGTAGCTGCTAAAATTATCTACGAAACATTTCCCGACGGAGAAGAAGTTGGCATAGCCGAAACAAATCCGACAACCGGAGAATACAAAATTATTTTGCCATATGGCCAAATATACACCGTTCGTGCTGTAGCTAATGACTTCATAGCCATTGGGAAAAATATTGATTTAACAAAGGTGGGAGATTATAAAGAGATCAAAAACGAGAATTTAGAAATGGCCCCACTTCAGGCTGGTGTCACGGTAACTATGAGCAATATTTTCTTTGAATTTGGTTTAGCTAACTTGGAAAAGGAATCCTTTATTGAACTTAACAGACTTGCGGACGTGCTCAATACAAATAAAAATATGGCTATTGAAGTTCAAGGACATACAGATAATGTAGGTGCTGCAGAGGTAAATCTTAAACTATCCCAAGCCAGAGCCAATGCTGTCAGAGACTATCTGTTGACTAAGAATGTGCCCATTGAAAAAGTAACCAGTGTTGGTCTTGGGGAGTCACGGCCTAAAGCCTCCAATGACACTACAAAGGGACAGGCTCTAAACAGACGTGTAGAATTTATAATTACAAGAAAATAAGCTCTCCATGATTTGAAAAAATTTTAATGTGGGAAAATACCCCATGCATAGTAGAGTCGTTTACTCCTTAAAGCCTCATAAAATGTCAAATAATTAGGTAGGATGCCAATTTTAAAATCAGGTTTCCTAATTTTGTGATGCGATAGAAACTAGAGGATATTTTCCTTTTAAAGTCAAAATATAAAAATGAGTAAAGCACAGATGATTACCGATAAAGGTACCATGGTTATAGAATTCTATGACAACGATGCCCCATTAGCGGTAGAAAATTTCAAAAAATTAGTATCTAAAGGATTTTATGATGGCCTTACCTTCCATAGAGTTATTCCAGACTTTATGGTACAAGGTGGCTGCCCTGATGGAAGAGGTACTGGAGGACCGGGCTACAACATTCCTTGTGAACTCGATGGAGAACTTCAACATCACGACAGAGGAGTGCTTTCTATGGCACATGCTGGTAGAAATACTGGTGGATCTCAATTCTTCATTTGCCATAGCCGTACTAATACAGCTCACCTCGACAGAAACCATACTTGTTTTGGCAAGGTTGTAGAAGGCGTAGATACAATTGATGAGCTCAGACAGGGTGATAAAATAGAAAAAATAGTCTTGCTAGAAGAAGCATAATTTTGATTTAATCACAGGGCAAAAAACTCCAAGATTAATTACTCTTGGAGTTTTTTGCCTTCGATGACCTTCAAAGAATTACATAGGGACATAAACCACTTTTTTGGTTTCAAAAAAATCTTCCTCAAACAGGTCTGATAAAGCGTGTTCTTGATAAGGCCTTTTAGCTTCATTGAGCTCCTCTGTAAGATCACCGCCTTTCAAATACAGAATACCGTTGTCTATCTTGTTAATGGTTCGTGTCTCAAACTTCTGATGAATCCAACCTATGAATGGCTTCATCCTTGTTACAGCTCGGCTCACTACGAAATCGTATGTTCCCTTTACTTTTTCTGCTCTTTCGTGCTCAGCTTTAAGATTAGCTAACCCAAGGGCATTTGCTACTTCCGTGACGACTTTGATCTTTTTTCCAACAGAATCTACCAAATGAAAGTTAACATCAGGAAACATGATGGCCAAAGGAATCCCAGGAAAACCGCCCCCTGTTCCTACGTCCAAAACTTTAGTGCCCTCTGTAAAGTCAATTACCTTAGCGATACCTAAAGAATGTAACACATGCTTTTCATATAATGCGTCAATATCTTTTCGTGAAATAACATTAATCTGAGCATTCCAAAGGGTGTAAAGCTCTTCTAACTGACCGAACTGCGTCTTCTGACCGTCAGTCAGGCCCGGAAAATATTTAAGAATAATATCCATTAATGTGCAGCATTTAAGAAGAATAAATATTTTATCTATATTGTTCGGAAGTACTTCGAACTCAAATCTACCTCCACTTAATCTTTTTCGGGTTAGAGATTAGTGTCATAATCCCAAAAAATATAAGATAGACAAAATAAAGAAAGTCCAATGGAAGTATCTTAAACCAAGTTACTGTCCTACCTAATTTTTTATTACACAAAGACAGTATCATCCAACGCAAGAACAGCCAAAAACCAAAAACTACTAAAACAGTCCGCATCCAGTTATTAAAAGGCTCATAGTGCTTAACACCAAACTGTATTAGCCATTCATTGGGAACTCTAAGGCAATCTGATAAGAGAAACCAACTCGGTGAAGAAAAAAATACAGGTATAGCAAATAGCCAACAGGCCAAGAAACTAAACCAAAGCAAGCCCAAGCTAATTTTATCTCTTTGTTTATACTTTTTCCCTACAGAAAGGTGCCTTCTTTTTTGAGTTAACCAATCTGAAAACGTGAGCTTCGGTTCTGAACTGACATAACTGTCATAATCCATGGAAATTTTTGTATTACTCTTTTTAGCAATTTCATTGATAAACAAATCATCATCTCCACTTAATAAACTCATATGACTCGTAAAGCCCTTGTTATTCCAAAAGCATGTCCGCTTGTACATCAAGTTCCTTCCTACGCCCATGAAAGGAACCCCAACCTTGGCAAATGACAGATACTGAACGGCCGTCTGGAAAGTTTCATATCTTATAAAAGCATTCAAAATGCCTGGATATTGGTCATAAGGAGAAAAACCTAAAACTACCTCGTTTTCGTCGCCCAGCTGACTGGCCATTTGTTTTATCCAATTCTCGCTTAAAGGCCTACAATCTGCATCAGTTAAAAGAATCACATCATTAGATGCTTTCTTGATACCCATTGTTACAGCATATTTTTTTGCTGTGAAATGCTCTGGAAGAGCCTGAACGTGGACGAACTTTAAATGCTTGAATCCTTCTTCATTTACCCTTAAGTAATCGTAGGTACCATCTGAGGACCTATCATCTACCACTATTATTTCGTATTCGGGATACTTCTGGCGATCCAAAAGTGGAAGAAGCTCTTTTAAGTTATCAAGTTCATTCCATGAAGCCACTACGATAGATACGCTGGGAAAGCTTTTACTAACTCCCAAATCATTATGAACAATGAGAGAAGTGAAAACAAAAAGGAGGTAAATCAATTGAATGAAAATAGCCGTTCCAAAAATGGCAGGTATTATGTACTCCCAGATCACTTATGATAAATTAAATCTTATTATTCATTTTCAATCAAATATCTACACGAAGAACAAAACTAGTGTTGTATTTAATTATGCTTTAAAGATAAAACCCAACAAATAAAAGTTAGGTTAATGTTTAAGTCGAGGCAAATATAAGAAACTCACAACAGCTTATCTATCACGCGTAAAGTAAAAGATGTCACCTACCGTTTCGTGAAATCCAATAAGCCTTGCCATATCTTAATCAAAAGATTTAAAATTGATAAAATATAGCTCTCAAATAAAGGTAATTTTGCTTTATGCAATTTGAGTTAGAAAAAAGTGATAGTGGCAGTAAAGCCAGAGCAGGGAAGTTAACAACTGACCATGGAGAAATTTTAACACCCATTTTTATGCCCGTAGGTACCGCAGGTACCGTAAAAGGTGTGCATCAGCGTGAGTTAAATGATGATATTAAAGCTCAAATTATACTAGGGAATACGTATCACTTATATCTAAGACCTGGTTTACATATTATAGAAGCTGCTGGCGGTTTACATGGATTTAATGGCTGGAATAAACCTTTATTAACAGATAGTGGTGGCTATCAAGTATTCTCATTAAAAAAAATGAGGAAAATCACCGAAGAGGGAGCCAAGTTTAGCTCTCATATAGACGGCTCTAAACATATGTTCTCTCCAGAATATGTCATGGATATTCAGCGTATTATAGGAGCTGATATTATTATGGCCTTTGATGAGTGTACCCCCTACCCTTGCGACAAAACCTACGCTGAAAACTCTATGCACCTTACGCATAGGTGGCTGAAACGATGTATCAAAAGATTTGATGAAACTGAGCCTCTTTACAAGCACTCTCAGGCACTATTCCCGATAGTACAAGGAAGTGTTTATCCTGACTTAAGGAAACAATCTGCTGAGTTTATAGCTTCTCAAAATAGAGAAGGAAATGCAATTGGCGGACTATCTGTAGGAGAACCAGCAGAAGATATGTACGCTATGCTTGAGGTGGTTAATGATATTTTGCCAAAAGATAAGCCCAGATATTTAATGGGAGTAGGAACTCCTGAAAACATATTGGAGGGTATTGCTCTAGGAACGGATATGTTTGACTGCGTAATGCCAACAAGAAACGCCAGAAATGGCATGCTCTTTACTACAGAAGGAATCATAAACATTAAGAACAAGAGGTGGGAGGATGATTTTAGTCCAATTGACCCTAATCTAGATTGCTACGCATCCAAATTTTATACCAAGGCATATTTAAAACACTTGGTTAAATGCCAGGAAATGTTGGGAGCCCAAATAGCAAGCGTACACAATTTAGCTTTCTACATGTGGCTAGTCAACGAAGCTAGAGAACACATTTTAGCTGGCGATTTTTCTGAGTGGAAACCCAAGGCCATTAAACAGTTTATGCAGAGGATTTAAGTAAGTCATACTTCCATATTTGAAGTAGGTGGTCCTTTGATAATGTTTTCAATGTGTTTTGAAATAAAATATCAGTTAAAAGAAATTCTCTGTTTTTTCTGTCCAAGAGGATACACCTTTAAACTCTGCTATTGGAGAAGGTAAACTATAGCTTCTAAGCGTATTGGGTTGGGAAAGCCTTGATGGACCTAATCTGGAAATTCTTATAACAAGCCTCTGCACCTTCAAATTAGATTTGAATTTTACCCTCATTATTCCTCGACAGTTCCCCATCAATAGAGATGTAAGATTGCAGGATTAAAACAACTTCGCCGTCAATGATACGGATGCTTTGAGATCCCACACAAATAATCTCTAGTGTATTCTACTCTCCATTTGGTTTTTCAAAACGCTGAACCGTTTGTTACCTATTTTTACTCAGCATTATTGTACCAAAATCTATAAGCTCAGTCCCACTATATACCCAGAAGCTACCGCTACTCATGAAATTTGGAAAAGCTGTTAAACTACTAGCAAGTCCATAATAATCGCCCAAATCCTTTTCCTAAACTTGAACCTCATTAGAACGCCTTCATATCACATTCCCTAAAGTATCGTACTTACCCAAACAGCGATATAGAGACCCATTGTCTAACGGATTTTCTAAGCGATGAACATATTCGCAGAGCCCACTTAAATTCAGTTTTAAAGTGATGGTTTATACCCCTTTTTGATTGTCAGAGCTCCATAAACTTGTCACAAATTTTAAAGAGTCAACTCGCCGCCTTCTTCTCTTGCAGTCAAAATATTTAGCGAATATTTAAACCCTAACGGAGTTTCTTCCATACCATCACCTACTTCATAGTCTTCCAATGCAAGAGTTTTGTATGGAACACCTAGGTCAACCTTAAAGTTAGATAGGGTCTCATCTAATAAATTCTCCAATACATCCTTTGAACTGATAACCGGCACACACAACAGATTTAATAATAAAAGAAGAAGAGGTAGATAGGTTAATTTGATTAAGGTAGTGCTTGATTTTAAAGAGACAATTTCATTGAATAACTGCTCAGTAAATATACATTTACTACAATCTGACATGGTTCTTTTTGCTCTTTTTTAACACTTATTTATACTCTATTAGCTTTTCCCCTCAAAAATAAAATCGCTGTGCTAAATTAAAGATGTTGGTACCTTCTTTATCAGCTAAATTTTAAAGGTATTATCTACACCTCTTTTAGATTTCAATTTGTCATTCGGTTTGTTTTAATTGTACGTCTCAAACCTGTTGACGAGCAAAAAAAAGGCAATACAATAAGCTACTTTATCTTTAGCAATTTGAGGTAAAGTTTATTGAAATCTGAAAAGCCAGAGGCATCTAAACATTAAGAAGAAGGAAACAACTTGAAAATTCTTCTTTTATAAAGATGGCCTAAATCATCTTTGTAGGATTACCACCAAGGCCAAAAGATTTCACATGGTCATCTGCCACAAAACCTTCTTTATATACTCAAAACTTCTTTTATACTCAGAAAAAGTACGTAGGACGACTCACGTGGAAAAAGTAGACGCCTAAATAGTCAGCCTCATTTATCAAAAAAAGATACTTTCCCTGAAAAATATTTCCCCACTACGTTTTAAGACATAATACCGTTTTCAAAACCATATAACAGACAACTCACAAGCTCTCATAATTAGTTTCTACCTATTCTGCTACATAGCCAATTCAGGCGTGATCCATTGCTCAAATAAAAAACAGACTATTTTTTACTAAAAAAACTAATGCCATTCCTGTCTAATATTTTAAATAACTTGACATTCGCAGAAATTATTTTAAGAAGTTAAAGTATGTGTTCTACATCATAATGACCTGCTTTCTATACTGACCAATCGTTTTTCCTAAGATTGACCTAAACATTTTGGAGAAATAGATTCTATTTCCATACCTACGCTTTCAGCAACTTCCTCGAAAGACTGCTCTGTAAAAAGTAATAGATGCTGTGCCTTTTCAATCTGTACTTGATTCCTGTGAACTAATAATCTTACAACAATAATTCCCAAAAAATCTACTAAAATAATCTTCATTTAGGCTTATAAGCCCTGCCGATTTCACTACCGAAAGTTCATGAATATGATGTTTGTAGATATACCCTAACACCTTCATTATTATAAGGAAAACTGTTTTGTTGGGCTTCATATTTTGACCTCTCTTCAGGCCAAACTTGGCAAATAGCCATAAGATAATCCCCGAGTTTCAAGGTCTTTAGAAATCATGAAAGGCCTAGCTATATTCAGTGAAATAGATTTAAACTGTCTATGCTTAGCAGTTCGCAAACCCATATCAGGATTAAGCTCCAACAATCGCTTCGTCCAAACTACCAGCTACTACTTCAAATTCTAAATCATAAGATAATTTCAGTGAAATACCCGATGTGATAACTGCCTTAAGATGAAGGTAGTTCTGCTACAAACAATTAGACAAAAGTAAGAGGCCCAAGTAAAACTAGAATGAAATACATCACCCCTGATTTAAGAGCCTGCCCCTTTCCACTTATTACCATTAAGCCCACACTTTCCTCTGTACAATAAGGTCGGTAAAATGGACTTATTATATTTTCATTACCCCAAGATCTATCCAAATAAACCCTTCTAGTATTTAAAGGAACGAATTCATTGATAAATAAAAGCTAGAATTATAAGCTCAGAGTATATCTGCAAAAAAACTAAGTTAAAAGTCGGATTTGTACATAAAAACTCCTTTTCACATAAAGAATTTGACTATCCCTTGAACTACCTTTGGAAAGTCAGTATTAACACTGTCTTAATAATATCACCTATATCACTAATAAGTCTTGATTTGAATGTTAAAATTGCTAAATATTATTTCTAAATCGTTAACTGCTCTTGCTATAAGCATGCTCATTTACTCTTGCGACGTAGACTTGTCTCCAGATTTAACAGAAGCAGTGGCATTATTGCCAGAGGACTTAGATTATAATATCCATGTTAAGCCCATTCTATCAGATAAATGCTTTGCTTGCCATGGCCCAGACCAAGCCAAACAAAAAGCAGGGCTAAGGCTTGATATTTCTGAAACAGCCTATGCCGAACTACCAGAATCCCCCGGCAAAGTGGCTATTGATCCAGGAAGCTTGAATGGTAGTGAAGTATTTCATAGAATAACAGCCTCTGACCCCGATTTTGTGATGCCCACTCCACAGTCTCACCTCAGTCTTTCTATTTACGAAAAGGCAGTGCTCATAAAATGGATGAAAGATGGAGCTGAGTATAAACCACACTGGGCATTTGTAAAACCTACGATTTCAAAAACACCAAAGGTGAGTGACGAGACGTGGCCTCAAAATAGAATTGACAATTTTATACTAGCTAAACTCGACGAATTAAAGTTAAACCCCTCTCAAAGAGCCAAGAAAGAAACCTTATTGAGACGCGTAACTTTTGATTTAACAGGATTACCCCCGAACCCAGCAGAAGTTGACGCCTTCTTAGTGGATGCTAACAGCAATGCTTTTGAAAAAGTAGTAGACAGGTTAATGGAGTCACCTCACTACGGTGAGAGAATGACTGCTGACTGGTTAGATTTAGCTCGTTTTGCAGACAGCCACGGCTACACTGTAGATAGAATTAGGGATATGTCTCCATACAGAGACTGGGTTATTAATGCATTTAATAAAAATCAACCTTACGACCAATTTGTACATTGGCAGCTCGCCGGCGATTTAATGCCTTCCCCTTCTAAGGAGATGATCATTGCTACTGCCTTTAATAGGAACCATCAACAAAATATGGAGGGCGGAATCATTGAAGAAGAATTCCAATCTGAATATGTGGTAGACAGAACCAATACCCTTGGTGATGCATTTCTGGGTTTATCTGTTGGTTGTGCCAAATGCCACGATCATAAGTATGACCCTATTTCTCAAAAAAATTACTACGAACTTTATAGCTTTTTTAATAATGTCAAAGAAGCCGGTCAAATATCTTGGGACGACGCCATGCCCACACCCGCACTTATGCTACCAACTCCAGAACAGGAAAAAGTAGTCGCTTTTATTAGAGCAGAATTAAATCAAAAAAAGAAAAGTCTGGTTGACACAAGGATAGCAGGCCACGTAGCCTTTAATAGTTGGATAAATAAAGGCGACTTTAAAACGCTGGCAAATAAAAAAATACCACGCAAAGGCATCCAAGCTAAGTTTAGTTTTAAGGGCTCAAGTTTAGCAAGTGAAATACATCCGAAAGATAAATTTTTCTTAACCCTAGATTCTAGAAATGTAGAAAAGACAGTTTTTGTGAACGGTGGTGAAACCGTAAAGCTAGATGGTGATGCTTGGCTCGACTGTAATACCGTAGGCGTTTTTAGAAAATCAGATCCTTTTAGCATTGGCATCTCTGTCAAAATACCAGAAGACTTTAGACAAGGCGTTATTTTCCATAAAGGTATAATGGAACGTCTCTATAACTTCAAAGGCTTCCACCTCTTTCTCAATAAGGATGGTACGCTAGAGGCGAATATGGTGCACACAGCACCTTCTAATGCAATAACTAAAGTATCAAAAAAGGCATTGCCAACCGAGACGTGGATACACTTAACCCTGACTTATGATGGGAGTAGTTTGGCCAAAGGCTTGAATGTGTTTTATGATGGGAAGCCGATGGAGATGGAAACGACCATGGACCAACTCACAAAAGACATACATTTCAATATGACTCCAGAACCTGGCCTCCAAGTTGGTGGTTGGGGAAGAGGTTTTGGTTTTAAAAATGGCGAAGTAGATGACATTACCGTTTACACGCGTACTTTAACGGACTATGAAATAGCCGTTTTAGCAGGTCAATCCAGCTGGGATGTTCTTGCTAAGAAATCACCGAACTCTCTAAAGACTGAAGAAAAGGAAATCTTAGCCGACTACTTCTTCTCGGCCATTCATCTACCTAGCCTGGTAGAAACAGCCCGTCTTCAAGAGCAAAGACGTACTCTGGCCGATTCAATTGAAAATATTCAAGAGATTATGGTCATGCAGGAAATGCGGAACCCTAAGCAAGCTTATATTTTGGAGCGAGGGAATTATGACTCCCGTGGCGAAAAAGTTTTCCCAAACACGCCAGAAAATATCCTTCCATTTCCAGAAGATTTGCCAAAGAATAGGTACGGCCTAGCTCAGTGGTTAACTAACCCTAACCACCCGCTTACATCAAGAGTCGTAGTTAATAGATTTTGGCAAAACTTGTTTGGAGTAGGCCTTGTGAAAACAGCGGAGGATTTTGGAAACCAAGGAGATTTGCCATCACATCCAAAACTTCTAGATTATTTAGCCTTAGAATTTATAGCGTCCGGATGGGACGTAAAGAAATTGGTTAAAGAAATGGTAATGTCTGCCACTTACCAGCAAGATTCTTACGCCAGTCAAGAAAAACTGGATGCTGACTATAATAACCGTTTTTTAGCCAGAGGCCCGACCAACAGATTGACCGCCGAAATGATTAGAGATAATGCCTTAGCTGCTTCTGGTCTATTAAAGAGAACTATTGGTGGGAAAAGTGTAAAACCATATCAGCCAGAAGGTTTGTGGGCTATTAATAATGCCACTTACACTGCAGATAAAACAGACGAGGTTTACAGGAGAAGCCTTTATGTTATTGTGAAGCGTTCTGTTCCTAATCCCACCCTCTCTACTTTTGATGCCACATCTAGAAGTTTTTGTACCGTAAGGCGACAGGAAACCAACACGCCTCTACAAGCTTTAGTCACCCTAAACGACCCTACTTTTGTAGAGGCTTCCAAAGTACTAGGCGAAAAAATGACACAAATAAAGGATGAGCAAAAGGGCATTGTTTGGTGTTTCAAAAGTTTAACAGGCAAGTCTCCTTCAAAAAACGAATTGAAACTTCTCCTAGATCTCAGAAAAGTGGAACTAGAGAAATTTACTAAATATCCAAACAAGTCAAAGGGCTGGCTGAACGCCGGATATTATGAAATAGACATAAATTTAGACGCCAGAGTACTTGCTGCAAATGCCGTTGTAGCAAATGTTATTATGAATTCTGACGCCGTAATAACAAAAAGATAAATTATGAGTAATCATCACGAAGATTTCAGACTTCACTCCCCAGAATTTAACGAACTCAACAAAAAACTGGACAGAAGAAATTTCCTAAAATCTACATCTTTAGGCTTGGGATCATTAGCCTTGGGTTCCCTCTTTGGATTGAACAAACTGAACGCCCAAAGCTCTAAACCCATGGGAGCTATGACTGAAGGCCAAATGCAAGAGCAAATACTGGCAGCACTGCCCCATTTCGCTCCTAAAGCTAAAAGGGTAGTATACCTCTTTATGAGTGGTGGACCCTCTCAGTTTGAGACTTTTGACTATAAACCCAAGCTCGTAGATATGATGGGGCAAGAGCTTCCAGAGTCTGTAAGAGGAGGACAAAGACTAACAGGAATGAGTGCTAGTCAGAGTAGTTTACCAATAGCACCTTCATTTACGGGTTTTAAACAATATGGTGAGAATCAAACATGGGTAAGTGACTTGCTTCCTCATACGGCTAAAGTTATAGACGATATATGTCTTATTAAATCTGTTTACACGGACCACATCAATCATGACCCCGCCATTACCTTTTTTCAAACTGGCCATCAGCTACCAGGCAGACCGTCTATTGGCTCTTGGCTAAGTTACGGATTGGGTTCAGACAATGAAAACCTGCCTTCTTTTATCGTTTTAGTTTCTAAAAATGCTGGCGGCCAGCCGCTCTACTCTAGACTCTGGGGAAATGGCTTTTTACCAACAGAAAACCAAGGTGTGCAATTTCGGGCTGGCAAAGACCCTGTTCTATTCTTAAACAACCCTGATGGTTATGATGGACACGACCGTGCTGAAATGCTCGGCTATTTGTCAAAACTAAATGAAATGCAAAATGAGGCCATCGGGGATCCAGAAGTGGATGCCAGAATAGCTCAATATGAAATGGCGTTTAAGATGCAGACCTCCGTTCCCGAGGTAATGGACACCTCAGACGAAAGTGACGCTGTTTTTGACATGTATGGGCCAGACAGCCGAGACTCTGGTTCCTATGCTGCAAATTGCCTATTAGCTAGAAAATTGCTGGAGAAAGATGTAAAATTTATACAACTCTATCACCAAGGATGGGACCAGCATGGTGGATTACCTTCTGGCATTACTCATCAATGTAAAAATACGGACCAAGCCACAGCCGCACTTGTCCAAGACCTTAAACAACGAGGACTTTTAGAAGACACCCTAGTTATTTGGGGTGGGGAATTCGGAAGAACTGTTTATTCACAAGGAAAGCTAACAAAAGATAATTACGGCAGAGACCACCATCCAAGATGCTTTACTATGTGGATGGCTGGGGCTGGAGTTAAAAAAGGATTTACATTTGGCGAAACAGATGATTTCAGTTACAATATCACCAAAGACCCTGTTCATGTCCATGATTTCCAAGCTACCCTTATGCACCTTATGGGCGTAGACCATGAGCAACTCACTTATAAATTCCAAGGCCGCAGATACCGATTAACAGATGTGCACGGCAAAGTAATAAACGACATACTCGCCTAAAGCATAGAGAACCCTACATGAATAATAGAAGAGATTTTATCAAAAAAACAAGCATGCTTGGAGCCATTTCATCAATAGCTTCACCCTTGAAGAGCTTTGGTATTCTACATAAAAACCTAAACGAAGATGTGCTTATAGGTCATGGAGAATATACTTACCGGGTGGATAAAGCATGGGCTCAAATAAGTGTCAACTCAAATCCTCTTTTTAACTGTCATGAGATGGTTCAAGACAGCCAAGGAAGACTTATTATGCTTGGCGATAATACTCATAACAACATCTTGATTTTTGATAAATCTGGAAAACTACTGGATTATTGGGGCAACGCCTACCCTGGTGGACACGGACTCTCTATAGGCAAAGATGGCGATGAAGACTTTTTAATCATTACAGACTGTGGATGGTTTCAAGACAAAACTGGGAAGTACCATAAACAGGGAGGCCAAGTGGTTAAAACTACATTAGATGGCAGAATGCACTTTGCCATAGGCCATCCTAGAACTATCGGAATTTACACCGACAATGATCCTTTTATGCCAACAGAAACCACAGTAGCCCCCAACGGAGACATTTATGTGGCGGACGGTTATGGCAGCGATTATATCATTCAATACAACTCACATGGTCAATACATTAGACACTTTGGTGGTCATAATAATGAAAACCCTGATCATAACCTCTCTAATGCTCACGGAGTAGCTATTGATGAAAGAGACCCAGCCAATTTGAAGCTTATCTGTACTTCAAGAAATGAAAACTGTTTTAAGATATTCACCCTTAACGGTGAATTTATAGAACGAGTTGACTTGCCGGGTATGCATGTATGTCGACCTGTTTTACATGGAAAAAATATCTATGCAGGTGTATGCTGGAGTAAAGACTCTAAAGGAAATACAGACTGGGGAGACTCAGGATTTGTAACTATTCTTGATGAAAATAATAACGTTGTGAGTAATCCTGGTGGTACGGCCCCTAAGTATGCATCAGGCAAATTACAGGCTGCAACAAAGCAAAGTAATCCTGTTTTTAACCATGGCCATGATGTTTGCGTAGATGAAGATGATAATATCTACGTCTGTCAATGGAACGCCAAATCTACCGCACCTATTAAGTTAACTCGTGTATAATATGATTCTTTTAGATTTGACCACTTTCTTAGGCCGACTACATCCCCTTGTGGTTCATTTGCCTATTGGCTTTCTTCTTTTAGCAGCTCTTTTTGATTGGGCAAGTTACTTTCCTAAATACAAGAATCTCTCTGCTGCTACCGATATCTCACTGCTTCTAGGAGCCATATCGGCCGCAGGAGCAAGTTTTTTAGGCTGGCTACTTTCTTCAGGAGGAGATTACTCCTACAGCCTTTTAAATAATCATAAATGGGGGGGTATTGGGCTAGCTGTTTTTAGCCTTGCCCTATACTTTTCCAGTCATACGAAAGTCAAACAATACTTTACTGTACCGCAAAAAATCAAATCAGGCCTTTACGCCTGTCTTGTTATTTTGATGAGCTATGTAGGCCATCAAGGTGGCAATCTTACTCATGGAACAGAATATCTAACACTCGCTACGCTAACTGAAACACCAAGAACAAAGCCAGCTACCATGGACGAAGTACTCATTTTTGAGGATATAGTAGAGCCAATTTTAGAAAAAAAATGTATCCAATGTCACCGTTCTGATAAGAAAAAAGGAGAACTAAACATGAGTTCGTATGAAGGTATATTCAAGGGTGGAAAAGGAGGATCCATTATAGACAAAGAACATAGTGAGCTTATCAGAAGAGTAACACTGGACCCCGCTGATGAGGAATTTATGCCAACCGATGGTAAGACGCCTTTGACCAATAATGAGATTGAAATTTTAAAATGGTGGATGGCAGAAGGAGGGATCGGCAAAGATGCTCCATTCTTATCTCTTGCAAATTATGAGAGTATACAGCCAAGAATAGGAAGCTACCTAGGTTTTACGGGCTTTAATATTGCGTCTGAGGAACAAGGCACAGGCCCAAAAGTTAATCCAAACCTTCCTAAAAATGTGGACCCCTCACATATCACAATTTTAGTGCAAAATGGCTTTCGAGTACGAAAAATGAACCTAGAGCCGCTCATGCTAGATATTTCTATTGAAGACAAATTCAGAAACGCTAAGATCAACTTGAAGCTATTAGAACCTTTAGCGTCTAGTGTAGTTTGGCTCAATATTGCTAATTGTAATCTTGCTAACGAAAAACTAGCTATCCTTACTCAGTTTGAAAACCTAGAAAAGTTAAGATTGGAAAATAACCCCATCACAAACGAAGTCCTTAAATATGTATCATCTCTTTCCTTTTTGAACGCTATTAACTTAAATGAGACAAAGATAACTGTGTCAGGGCTTAGTCAAATAAAAGGTTTAGCTCTTCTAAAAAACATATATGTCTGGCAAACAAGCATCACTGATAAAGAAGCTCAGCAGTTTGAATCAACTTATGACAGCATTCAACTCACCCGTTAACAGACTTTTCTAATGTTTTAATTTCCCCTCCTACTTCAAAGAAAAAAACGATACCAAACAAAAGGATCTCCCATTGCCAGTTTATTTTAGGGACTTAAGAAAAGTTCGTGAATGATCAGACCGAAAACGAACTCGAACGGTTTTACATCTCAATAATGGCTTTAATCACTTTTGAATCCGGATTTAAAAAAGATACGAAGTCTTGAGCCATATTTTCAAAATTAGTCCTATGAGAAAGCCATGGCACTGTATCTATTTCACCATTCTCAATAAGTCTTATAATTTCCTTGAAGTCTTTTGGCAAGCAATTTCGGCTAGACAATAGTGTAGTTTCTCTCTTATGAAAATTAGGGTCAAAAAATGATATATCACCCTGGAAAAGACCTACAAACACTATTTTACCTCCATGAGCCAGTAATTGAAAGCAGTTTAACATCGACGGTTTGTTACCTGTGGCATCAAAAATAACGCTTGGCAAATCTCCATTAAAAGCGGCCCGAACATGCTCTTCTTCTAGTTTCCCATTAACAAGGATACTGGAATCTGACAGACCTATTTTCTTAATAAAATCGAGTCTACTTTGAGTAAGATCCGCCACTATGACTTCAGCTTCCTTAAATTTGCTAAACTGAGCTACACCCAAGCCTATAGGCCCAGCACCAATGATTAGAACCTTATCATTGGCGACAACCTGAGCCCTTTTGACTGCATGGAGTCCGATACCCAATGTTTCTACAAGTGCCAATTGGTCAAAAGATAATACATCTGATTTATGTAGCTTTCGGATGGGAACAGACAAGTAATCTGTCATGCCTCCGTCTGAATGTACTCCTAGGACATCAATCCGCTCACAGCAATTAAAATGCCCAGCTTTACAGGCCTGACATTCCTCGCAATTTTGGTAAGGCTCTATGGCCACTTTATCTCCTACGCTTAAATCGTGCGGCAATTTACTGATTCCAATAGAAACTATCTCTGCCCCTAACTCATGGCCTAATACTCGTGGATAAGAGAAAAAAGGCTGGTTGCCCTGAAAAGCATGGTAGTCTGTTCCACAAATACCTATTCTTTTGACTTTTACTATCGCTCTATCTTTCTGTTCCTTGGGTGCTTCACACTCTTTTAATTCAAAGTCGCCCGGTTTATTCAGTATTATGGTTCTCAAAACGTATGGTCTAGTTTATAAAATGAATAGTTCAAAAGTAGAACAAAAAACCGAAAATCACGATTTCACAAAAGGGTTCAACTATTTCAGTGCTAATGCTGTGCCGATAAGAGCGTACTCTATTGGGCCAAATTTTTAAATCCAGCCAAAATAAAGACAGACAAAGAAGAGAAGCGTGGACAATTGATAACACTATTTACGCAAAGTCTCTCTCTGGCTTTTTTGAAGATCTAATTATTAAACATATCGAACAAACTGTAGCAGTCTTTTTGCAAAAGACATGATCTCGTCCCTGAGTATCACAACAGATAGCACTATCATCACAAGATTGAAATCATACATATTCGAAGGAAAAACGGTACGTTTATTATTGTAGACTCGGAAGCCAATTTTAGAGAAAAGATATCTTTATAATAAGAGCTAACCTCCCTCATTTATTTAGATATGACACCATTGGCGAGAAAGAGAGCGAGAGATATTCAAACGCTAATATCATGCATTTTTTACTAAGATTTTTTTAAAGTACATTTCTGATCTGTACCGAAACAAAAAAGGTCATTAAGCAAATTGGGGTATCGAAATGAAGACTCTAAAACCTCAAATGTGGCTAGTTTAAGTATCTACTCTTTGTGCAGATACTTTAAGATAAAAACCAATAAAACATTTACTAACTTTTTGCTTGAAATTAGAATTGGACATGCTTGTTAGCTTCTTTTGGAAACAGACCTTTATACCTCTCAAATATGCTCTGAATACGGTTTTAATACCCCTTTCAATTAAATGGGTACTTTAAGTAGTTCGTCAATAGAACGCCTAAAGAATACCTCAAAGGACTAAAGCTAGCCAAGTAAACCTTTACTAAATAGACTTTAAGTAAGCATAATACACAGATTTTTTTGAGCCATCTTTTAAGATAAATTTACTATTGGCGTTATACTTACCCGTATCTAAGTACATCCTCACTTTAGCGTTTTTGTCACCTTCATTCACTTGAATTTCTTGTGTTTGTTATCCAATAGAAATTTGAGCAAATTTAATATCAAGACTAAGCCCTTTTTTATAATAAATACCTTGTGGTATTTCATCACCTGTTGGAGCCGCCTCATTGATACCTAAACCACTTTCTTTTGGCTATCTGGCTAATTCTATTTCATAATTTCCAGCTTTTACTACTTCAATAGGCCAAAATCCATTGTCGCTAGAACCCGATTTTAGGTTTACCTGATTCCATACGGACATACCCTTTTCCATATGTAAATCATGACTGAAAAGTATAACCTCTGGAGCAAATTCGCTACCTCCCTTGGCGTAGCAATAGGTCTCTTTTAATATGCTCGTCTTAGCCCACCAAAACTCATACTCCTTCTTCAACCTCTCCATAACTTTAGGATACTGAGAGGCAACATTTATTCTTTGACCTTTATCAATTTTAATATCATAC
>JBNMFK010000034.1:0-18781 GCA_051269965.1 Algoriphagus sp.
TTCCACCACAAACGGCAACGGCATTACTATTAGAATAAACATCTCCTACGTTGCTCTCAGGACATATTTGCTTTGTACTTAAAAATCCTGTATTGGTTAATGATATATTACCGGCAGTAGGTAGTCTTGCTGTACCAGAAATAGAAATTTGAAAATCTACCGGTTGGTTAACCGGCCCATCAAGTACAATAGTATATGTTCCTGCACACAGTGCTCGATCTATTGTGTTACCTGCAGTAGTAAAATAACCCAATAATTTCATTATTAGCATATTGGAGCTCGTGCTAGAACTCTTAGTAATATTTATGGATACATTTTGGGGCTCGTTGAGGGTGAATTCATAAGTGATATCATTGCCACCAAATTCTGACCAATCATTAGCATACCCAAAATATGTGCTATTATAATAAGTGCTGTTAGGGCTACTTCTAGTAGTGTTATATTGAGATATAGGAGCGGCACCAGATACAAGTGTTCCGAAATCTAAAGGGTCATTTCTTCTACCATGCTTTGGTCGATAGGAATATCTGATATAATAAAAACTATCGGTACCATGACCTTCATAGTATCCATATCTGTATATTCCGTCTGCGGCATTATCAATATTTCCGCCAACTTTGATATCATAGTTTGGATAATAATCGGGAGCGAAAGAAAATGTTTTGTTCAGGTAACCCATATTCCCGCTAGGACCATTCATATGCTTGGTTTCTGGATCAACATCATAGGCGTAACTCATAACAGAGACATCAAATTTGCCAGAGGTATTTTCTTGCACAAAATTACTTGAAGATGGTAATATAGGATAGTAAACCTCAGGGCCGAAATACGAATCAGCATCACCTGGATTGTGATCATACCCATAAAAGGTAGCACCATTGCCAATATTATCTGCTCCAACAGACCTATCTAGTAAAAATTGAGGGGGGCCTTCTAAAGTATTGTTTGCGGCTTTAATATGGTACCTGCTTTCTGCTTCGGTCTCATTATCCACCACACCCACACCTTGGTGAAAATATACCTTGAGGTAGTATTCATTTAGATTGTTTGTTTGGGCATAAAGAGCATTGGCTGAAACTAGCATACTTATAAAAAATACTATTGTTTTTTTCATGTCTTAAATGCGGTTTAGGGGTAAATTAAAAAGGTTAGGGTGTTTATCCAAAAGCAGGGCTTTTCGCCTTCTAGGTATTAGTAGCTCGCTCTTATTTTTGAGTAAGATGTATTCCCCGTTTTCACGAGAGAAGCAACCTATAATAAAAGCTTTGCTTACTAAGTTTGAGCGGTCAATTCTAACAAAGGAATTGCCTTCAAAAAGTTCTTCAAAAACCTTTAAGCTATACCCTGATAGTAGCTTTTTGCCATCATACATATTTAAGATGGTATAATTAATGGAAGCCTGTAAATGTGTAAACATATCAGGCTTAGCGGCATCTAAGATTTTGGGCACATTCATATTTTACGCGTTTAGATTAAGAACCTATGGTTTAATCTTTCCTCCACCTGGCCATTGAAATTTGCAGGAATTAGACGTTTGATTTTGCCTTAGCTCTAGCAAGGTGAACTAATGAACACCAAAACAAGAATTTAGGGGGTGGACAAAAAGTGGACAATTTAAAAAAGGCTCTTGAATGTGGTTTCAAGAGGGCTTTAATAGCGTACGAAAATTTTTAAATCAAGAAAAGGACAGTAAATATCCTTGAATATCCGACTCCGAACTCAGATTTAGCTTCTTCCGCAAGCGGTAACGGGCCTTCTTAATACCTTCATCCGTGATGTTCAGGGTGTCGGCAATGTCTTTAGAAGAGATATTCATTTTCAAGAGCGAAATAAGCCTGATTTGACTTTTGGAAAATGACCCGTGTTTGTCAACAAGCCGTTCAAAAAACCCTTGATTGAGACTACTGAATTCGGAAGAGAATTGCTCCCATAGTTCGTTATCTTGAGAATCTCTTTTAATTAAGGTTGTGATTTTATTTGAAGTCTTTTTTACAGAGTCATCTACATTCAATTTCAACGTTTCAACTTCCGTTTCTAAGGAACCTAAGAATTCGTTTTTTCGAGCGAGTTGTACTATTTTGGAGGTTAGTACTTTTTGCTTGAACTCTAATTCAAGGTGAGCATTTTTCAATTTTTCAGCTTCAATGATCCTTTCTTTTTCGGCTATACCTACTTCACGTTTTCGTTTCTGAGACATTCCAAAGATGATGGCGGCAGCTATCAGAAGTAGTAAGATTACCCCAATAGAAAGGGCCATTTTTTGAAGTTTGTCAAGTTTCGCATTTGTATTCAACACTTTAATCTGAACGTCTTTTTTTACCGTCTCGTACTGGGTTTGCAGCTCCTCAATTTGCTTACTCTTTTCTAATTTAAATATGCTATCATGCACTGCCTGATACGCCGTCATTTCTTCCAAAGCACGGCCAGGCAAGCCTATTTTTAAATAAATCTTACTGGCTATTTCATGGCCGTTCTCCTGTAATTCAAGACTTTGAATTTGCTGTGCAAGGGCAATACCGTCTTTTATTTCTACCAAGGCATTTTTATGCTCACCCAGAGTATAAAGACTGTTTCCCAAATTTATTTTGATGTCTGCTTTTACTACCGGCATATTGAACTTTTTCTCCAATTCTAAAGCCCGTTGCAACTCTGCTTTTGCCTTCACATATTGGCCCGTGAGGTTAAATAATATACCCCGATTAGCAGCAAGCCCCATCACTCCTCTCTCAAAATTAAGTTCATGGGCTAACTCCTCTCCACGATCATAAGCCAAAAGTGCCTCCGAGTATTGCTTGCCATTTTTGTAAAGTATTCCCAAGTTATTAAGAGCCTGAAATTCAATAAATTTTAAATCAGCCTTTTTAGAAATCTCAATGGCTTGACTTGCCATACTAATCCCCTTTTGAGTATTGCCAATTTTAGTATGAATAACAGACATCTGATTCAGGGCGTATGCTTGATTTTTTAAATCATTCAACCCTTTGCTAATAGCATAACATTCCATGCTGTTAATCATGGCTTCATCCAGCTTGTCTATGTTAACCTGCACACTGGCAAGCCTTAAATAAACTTTTGCCAGTCCACTGCTATCGGCAGTTTCCTTCAATAATTCTCTCGCTTCTTCCAATTGGCTTTGTGCCGAGCTATTATCTCCTGCATACACGGTAATCTGACCTAGCAAACTCAGGTTTCTGCCCAGCCTTTTCTTAAAGGAGTGCTCCCGAGCCAGCAGAATAGACTTCTCCACAAAAAACTTGGCGGAATCATCTTGCTCTAAAATGAAATAGGTATTGGCCACATACGACAAGGCTTCAGCCTTATCTTTGGGCTTTTTACTTATTTCTAAGGCCTTAAATGCCCAATCTTTTGCCTTTTGCGGGTCTTCGTTCAGCAGTTCATCACTCTGTTTTAGTAAGTCATCAACTTGCTGGGCATTACTGCCGAAACTTGCTAATAGGCATGTAAGTAGGAGAAAGATCCTCATTATATTATGGTGCACATTCGCACTTTTTTAATCACTCAGAACGTTTTGCATCCCTCATGATTTGAATCAATTTGAGGTGTTTTTGGAAATGCGTATCAATTTCTATCTTCAATATTGCCAATTCCTTTTGAACAGCAGCCCTCCGCTGATTATTATTTTGTATTCGTGATAATTTGTCTTTCAAATTTTTCTCGTCCATCCCTGCTTTATTTCTCTTTTCACCGACAATGTAGATAAGTTTGTTGCGGTGCAATAATTTTAGGGGTGGACAAAAAGTGGACATTTTAATAAAAAATGCCTTGATATGGATCAAAAAAGGTTGATTTTGATGAGCTTTTGTGGTTCTAGGCGAATTTAATAGAGAATAACGCGGTTTTACTGATCTATGGCTCCCCCTACGCTAAAATCACTCAAAACCAAAAAAATAAACTTCAAAGAGAGTTTTGAGGCTTTGAGATATATCCCACGTTTCTTTAAAAAAGTAAAAGAAATCAGTCCATCCCTCTTTTTCATCAACATTACTTTAAGGCTTATTGATGCGGCTTTACCTGTACTCATGCTTTGGCTTGGTAAACTAATTATAGACGAAGTCATTTTACAAGTGAGTGCAGACCCTAAAGTCTTTGACCAATTGTGGGTGCTTATCGCTATCGAGTTTGGCCTAGCACTGCTCTCTGATTTATTAAAAAGAGGGGTCAATCTCACAGATGGTCTTTTGGGCGACCAATACTCCAATGCCTCCTCTGTAGAGCTCATAAAAAAAACAGCGGAGCTCAATCTCAACCAACTGGAAGATGCGGAGTTTTATGATAAACTAGAAAGAGCCCGACGCCAAACAACCAATAGAGTAGGACTCATGTCCAATATCTTGACACAGGCTCAGGACATCATCGTTATCCTTTCTCTATTGGGTGGCTTGGTAGTTTTTGAACCCTGGCTTCTTGTGCTATTGGTGGTCTCTATTATTCCCACCATTATTAATGAGATAAAGTTTAGTGGCACTAGTTACTCCCTGGCTAGAAGCTGGACCAGCGAACGCCGCGAGCTAGATTATTTACGCTATGCAGGTGCCAGCGATGTCACGGCCAAAGAAGTGAAGCTTTTTGGTCTGGCAGATTACTTAGCTAAGCGTTTCAAAACCCTCTCTGACAAATATTATCTAGCGAGTAAAAAGTTAGCCATAGAAAGAACCTCCTGGGGTTCGTTTTTTAATGTGGTAGGCACTGGGGCATATTATGGTGCCTATGTAATAATAATTATGCGTACTGTGGCTGGTGTCATCACCATTGGAGATCTCACCTTCTTGTCTGGCTCTTTTAATAGGCTAAGAGTCAAACTCCAAGGTTTCTTTACACGTTTTAATCAAATCACAGAAAGCTCCCTGTTTCTAAAAGACTACTTTGAATTTCTAGACATCGAAAACAAAGAAAATATAGGTTCGCCCGCATTAGACCTTCCTACTAAAATCAAGACGGGTTTCGAGTTCAAGAATGTTGGTTTCAAATATCCTAATTCCGAAAAGTGGGTCGTAAAGAATGTGTATTTTAAGCTTAAGGCGAATGAAAAATTGGCTTTCGTAGGAGAAAATGGTGCTGGAAAAACCACCTTGATAAAGCTACTCCTTCGTTTTTATGATCCCACCGAAGGGCAAATACTGCTAGAAGGGGTTGATATTAAATCTTACAAGCGTGCAGGTTATCAGCAATACTTTGGTGTCATTTTTCAGGATTTCGTAAAATTTGAATTGACCATTAAAGAGAATGTGGCCGTAGGAAATATTGACGAGATTAATAATATGGCTCAATTAGAAAACGCCGCCGAAAAGAGTTTAGCAGACCAAGTCATTAGTGAAATGCCAGCTGGTTTTGATCAACAACTCGGTAGACGATTCAAGAACGGCAAAGACCTTTCTGGAGGCCAATGGCAAAAAATAGCTTTGGCCAGAGCTTATATGAAAGATGCCAATGTATTGATTTTAGACGAGCCCACTTCCGCCTTAGATGCAAGGGCAGAGTTTGAAACCTTTCAGCGTTTTATTGGTCTGACTAAAGGCAAAACAGCTGTTATTATTTCTCACAGGTTTAGTACCGTAAGAATGGCAGACAGAATCTTGGTTTTAAAGCATGGAAAGGTTTTGGAAATAGGTACGCATGAAGAACTGATGGCGAATGAAGCTTTATATTCGGAACTTTTTAATTTGCAGGCAGACGGGTATAAGTAGTACACGAATACAACCTTTATGAACGTTTTAAAGTCATAGTTAAAACCTAATATCATGTCAAAAATACTTTTCCTAATCCTACTATCTCTTTCCTTCAATATGGAGTCTTGTAAGGAAACAAACATGCAAAATGAAAACGGCTTGATAGGTGATTGGCTACTCGATAGCGTATTCCTAAGTGATGCCATTGATTCCCCCTGTGGCTGGGAGGCTGGCCAACATGAGCCTTTGACTTTTGAAGTCACAAATGAGGGTGAGTCTTATTCTTTTAGTGGAAACTCGGCCGTAAATGCCTTCTTTGGTTCTTTAGAAATCCTGAGTTTTGACGAAGCTTCTAGGACAGGCCAATTAAAAGTGGGACCCATAGGCTCTACCAAAAAAGCAGGTCCTCCAGAACTCATGAATTGCGAGCAGCGGTATCTTGGTTTTATAGAGGGAGCAAATGACTTCAGCATAACCGACGCAGGTGAACTACACTTAGGGAACTTTAGAAAGCCAGATAGCCACCCCAGAGATGGCGGTACCTATCTAATTTTCAGAAAGGCCAAATAGATTTATGTAAATTGCCTAGGCATCAACATCACAAAAATGAATTTAGCCGAAGCCATAAATCAATTACAGCATGACAAATTACTAATCTTCGCTGTACCTATTTTTTTAATGGCATCGACTGCAGAATTTTTTTTAGCCAAAGACAAGTACCCTAACCTCTACCAAAAGAAGGATTTTTGGGTTTCCCTTTCTATGGGTGTATTCTCGGCTATAGTAGAAATTTTACCTAAAGCCCTTGCCTTTATGGCATTCTATTACTTGCACGAGCTAAGTCCCTTTAAAGACATAGTTCAAAGACAATGGTGGGCCTGGCTTATCCTGTTTGTTGCAGATGATTTTACTTACTACTGGTTTCATAGATTAAACCATGAAGTAAGACTTTTTTGGGCAGGGCATGTACCTCACCACTCCTCCATTCATTATAATTTAGGCACCGCCCTTAGGCAAGGTGTGGGCGAACGAGTTCATAAATTATTCTTTTGGCTTTGGATTCCTTTGCTAGGATTTGACCCGCTCATGATATTCGTGATGATATCTGTGAACCTGTTTTATCAGTTTTGGGTACACACAGAGTTGGTAGATAAATTACCCAAATGGTATGAGGCCGTTTTCAATACGCCTTCTCATCATAGAGTGCATCATGCGAGTAATATTAGGTATTTAGACAGAAATCACGCTGGAGCACTCATCATATGGGATAGGTTTTTCGGAACTTTTTCTGCTGAGCTAGACACAGAAAAGCCTGTTTACGGACTAACTGAAAACATCAATACTTTCCGTCCAGATAAAGTGGCGGCCCATGAATATAGAGCTATCTGGAAAGACATAAATAAGACTAAATCATTTAGTGATAAGCTAAAATACATCTTCTGGGCCCCAGGCTGGAGTCATGATGGTGATGATAAAAGAGCCAAGACTCTTAGAAAGGTATCTTAAGTCATCACATTTTAAATTTCCCCAAAATTTTTACTCGGCATAAAATGCTCTGAAAAAGTATTTAAACACCATCACAAATGCTGCCCTTTTTAGAATTAAATAGTCGCCAAATAGCATAAAAGAGGTTATCAGAGATACACATGGAGTGTTTTTTATTTTTGGAGAGACTCCAATGGAAATAAAATAGACCTTCTTATATCAGAAACTGGTAAATTAGCCACGAATGCAATAATTCTTCTAGCATACTATGAATAAAGGATACCAACGTCTTGGATAGTTTCGCGAAATTAATTGGTCCTGAACTTGTGAGTAAGAGCTCAGTTTAGTGACAGGAAGATGGTGGACAAACAAGGTTAAGGATAGATAATAAATCATAGGACAGAATTTCTTCTTAGCCTCTTATAAAAAGGACAACAAAAATCCATTTCTACTTATCTCTAAATACCTACCTTTAAAAATATTTTACACTAAAAAATAAAATTTCAAAAGCAATGAAAAAATTAATTTTGGGTTTTGCTGTGCTTTTCTCTTTATCTGTAACAGCTCAAAACCTTACTACTCCGGCTCCTAGCCCAACGCAAACTATTACACAAGATTTTGCACTTACTTCTATAGAAGTGCAGTACTCTCGTCCAAGTGTAAAAGGTCGTGACATATTTGGCGGCTTGGTACCTTACGGTGCTATGTGGCGTACTGGAGCTAATGCTCCTACTACAGTGGCTTTTGGCCAAGATGTAACCGTTGGTGGTAAAATGATAAAAGCTGGTAAGTACACTTTATTAACTATTCCAAATAAAACAGAATGGGAAATCATTTTTGCCGAAAAAGGAACGAGTCAGCCCAGCTATAAGATAGCTAATGATGTGGCACGTTTCAAAGTACCTGCTACGAGAATGCCTTTAGATATTGAAAACTTTACAATTTTGTTTGGTGACCAAACGCCTAGTTCAGTTAATTTAGAATTGGTTTGGGCAGATACGTATGTTAGTATTCCAGTGGTGGCAGATATTGACAAGCAAATAATGTCGCAAATAGATAACGTGATGAATAAGGACAACAAGCCTTATTACGCAGCGGCTGCTTATTACTTTGAAGCTGGAAAAGATATAGACCAAGCTTTGGTATGGGCAAAAAAGGCCGTAGAAGCTCAGCCAGAAGCATACTGGGTAAGACATTTGCTAGCAAAAGTAAATGCCCAACTAGGTAATAAAGCTGACGCTACAGAAGCAGCCGAAGCCTCTATAGAATTAGCCAAAACTGCTGGTAATATGGACTATGTAAGACTTAATGAAGCTCTTTTAAAGAGTATGTAAGAACTTTAATTTGTCAAATATCAAAATACAGGGTCAAACGGCTCTGTGTTTTTTTAGGCCTAAGAAATACTAGTAATCAGTACAAATACTACTTAATATTTAAATTTCCGCGGAAAGAATTCAGCCCGTACTCCAACCAGTCCAAAGCGGAATAAAGAATCTATTTTTTATACTTTTCCCTCGGACTCCAGTAATTCTTTTTTTATAAATAGGCTTAAATTATATTGCCTCCTCAAATTAACATAAAGGTAAAAAGGCTATTAAGTATCTATTGAAAACCTAATTTTATATGGAAATTTTTGAACTGTTTAAAAACGAAATTTTAGGATTTTTGGGAGTTCATGAAGTGTGGACGCTATTACAATCTGGTGATTTTAGTATTTTTCTTACTTGGGCAGGGATAAAGGCTGTGCTCATTCCCTTCATTCCTTTCTTGCTCTTATTAGAGCTAGCTACGGGCTACTTAAATAAAAAGCCAAATACTAAAATTTACCCTATCACATTTCTTATTTATGTCTTAAATAGGCTAATATCCAGAGTTATAGCCCTTGGTATGACTGCCATAATTATCGCCCACTTACAGTCATATGCCTTATTTCAGACGAGCATGACCTGGTACTGGTTTATTTATGGCTATGTAGTATGGGAATTTGCACATTTTATCTATCACTATCTGGGTCATAAAGTCAGGTTGTTCTGGTGCTTGCATTCAACCCACCATACACCAGAAGAAATGAACCTGTCTGTTACCTACGCCCATTTTTTCTTGGAAGGGGCCTATGCAGATATCATTAGAAGTACTATTTGTATCTTGGCAGGAATACATCCTGCATTGTTATTCCTAATTATGTTTATAGACGGCACTTATGGTGGGTTTATTCATATAGGAGAAGGTATTTCCAAGAGCGGTAGACTTGGGATTTACGCCAAATGGCTACTGACACCTCTTCATCATCGCATTCATCACGCTCGAAATCCATTATACATAGATACCAATTATTGTAACTTGCTTAATATTTGGGATCGAGTATTTGGTACATTCCAAGAAGAAGATAAAGATGTGGTGATAGAATATGGCATCACAAGAAACGTAAACACCAATAATATACTAGATGTCTATTTTGGAGAGTTCATTGCCTTGTTTAAAGATGTTTGGCACGCACCTGGAATAAAGAATAAATTTCTATATGTATGGATGCCACCAGGTTGGAGTCATACTGGAGATCACCAGACTGCCAAAGTTGTCAGAGATGCATATTTTAAGGATAAGTAAAAAGTAGTCGCTGCCAACTAAACTTATTTTAAGGAGTAGTTCAGGCAAATATGACCGGTTTGGGGCTCATTTTAAAAGTTTAAGATAAACTAATTCATTAAACTATTATGATGCCAGAAACTCTATGCGATTAGCAAAAGTTGATGCAACATGGATTATCCACGACTTAATGGAGAACTCCTGCAATTATAAAAAACGTCAGGCCAAACAGCCTCACATTTTTTATATCTCTTCATTTTAAGAGAATCAATCGGTTCTAATCCTAAAATAATATCTTTGCGACAAATTAAGCTTAACGGATTATGGCATTGATAGAAGAACTAGACAAACAAGGAAACTTTCTCTTTAAACATCGCAGCTACTTTCCCCTGCTTTTTCTTTTGGTCACTATTGCTGTTTTTTATTTTGAAGTTATTCAAAGTAATGGCTATTTAGCATCCATAACTTACTGGTACTTCGCTTTGGCTATCGGCCTTTTAGGACTAATTGTTAGGGTTTTTACTGTGGGTTTCACACCTATTAATACCTCAGGCAGAAATACTTCTGAAGGACAGGTGGCGGACGAATTAAACCAGACCGGCATATACTCTGTCGTAAGACATCCATTATATGTTGGTAACTATCTCATGTGGCTAGCGGTAGCTCTGCTCACCGCGAATCTTTGGTTTATCGTTTCTTTTACGCTCGTATACTGGGTTTATTATGAGCGAATCATGTTTGCAGAAGAAGCCTTTTTAAGAAATAAGTTTGGAGAAAAGTATCTTGGCTGGGCCGCCAATGTACCCGCTTTTGTTCCTACGCTTAGTATGCCGACAAAACCCAAATATCCCTTTAGCGTTAAGAAAATACTTAAAAAGGAGAAGAACGGTGTAGCTGCTCTCTTTGGTCTATTTTGGCTTTTTGACGCTTTAAAGAACTATGTGGCCTCTGGTCAACTAAACCTTCAAAAGAACTTTTGGTTTTGGGCATTTGCCATAAGTACAGTGGTCTACCTTATACTCAAATTCATTAAGAGATCTACCACAATCCTAGAAGACGGTAGATAAGTCAAGGCCCCTTCCATTAAGAATTTCATGGTCAAAATTAGCAACGTTTTTTATTTTAACAGAAATTAGCATTTCCTCTTGTTTCTATTTATTCCTTTTCCTGCCGTTTTTGAGCTTCCCAATACAGCTAAACTTATTGGATTTGTTATAGCCATCATAGGCCAACATACGCTTTTTGCTACCATTAGATTGGTGAATAGCACACGAGGTGGAAAAACAGAAGAGTTTATGTAGAAGATTTGCTATTTACTGGCACTTTTGCTCATTACCGCAATCTACTTTACCTAGGAAATATGTTAATGATTGCTGGCTTAGGCATCGCCTCCAATTCATTGCTTTTATAACGGGGATCATTCCCGCATTTCTGTTTATTTATCAGGCCGTCGTAAGAGCTGAGGAAGATTTTTTATCCAATAAATTCGGCAAATATTTTGATGAATATACCAAAGATGTAAACAGAGGGATACCTGTCCTGAAAAGTCTAGGAAAGGCATGAAGCAGTTTGGATTTCAAATGGAATCACGTAATAATCAAAGACATTAACACCACGATTATATAGCTTCTTGGAGGCATAGGTGTGGTCTATATGTACTTCTTCAGAAACAAAATTTATACAAATTGGCGAAGAACACAGCCCTTCCCATTAGAGCTTTTATTGCTATCCTAGTCTTTTACTTCACGACTCGTTACTTAAAGAAATCTAAGATTATAGTTAGCGACTGACACGAATGCTTTCTAGATTTCATTCTGTGCATTTTGAAAATATATCTTGTGTAATTTGAAAGTTCTTCTCTCTATTTAAAATCTATTAATAGAAATAAAAGCCCATCTAGAGGCTTTTTGCTTGAACCTACTATTCAACTACAAACTCCAAGTATTCCCAACCTCCGATAATGGAATACACCCTTGATATGGACCAGGAACGGGGTCATAACTTAACACGTTCAAGCCAATATCCTCCGAAGAGAAGTACGCCCAAAGTGCCGTTGATTTTAAGCTCCTGTAAAAACCTACGGGCTCTTGTTTTCCAACGGCTGTCCCCCAAACACTTCCATTAAATTTAGGAGAACTGACTTCTTCCATTTTAAGAATCTTAGTTTTGTTTTCCAGACTTAAATCCGCAAACGCTTCGCCAAACTTCTCTTTGCATGTAGCGTTAAAATCATCCATCCCTTTGTCCATCTCCTTTTGGCCCGCTTTGCCGTTTAGTTTACCATAAACTAAGTCAATAAATATATCCACTTTCATCTCTAAGGCTCCGGGTGTTTCCGTTTTAGGCAAAAGCGTATCTACAAGGGCAGAAACCAATTCGGCGTGCTTAACACTCAAAAACTGTGGTTGCCAATTCAATCTAGACACGTCTTTACAAGATTGTAATAAAGATGGAAATATGGCCGTAGCCACTCCAAATAGGGCTGTTTGCTTTAACGCTTCTCTTCTTTGCATAGTTTTAAAGGTTGTTTTTTTTAAGTTCAGAAACAGCATGATTCGCGGCTCTAGCGGTAAGAGCCATATAAGTTAGTGAAGGATTGACACAGGAAGATGAAGTCATACATGCTCCATCCGTCACAAAAACATTCTTGACAGCATGCACTTGATTCGTAGCATTCAAAACAGATGTTTTAGGGTCGCGTCCCATTCTGGCCGTTCCCATTTCATGAACGCCATACCCCATGCCATGCTCATTGTCAAAACCTACAATATCTTTTAGCCCTGCTTTTTCTAGCATCTCCACAGCATCTATTTGTATTTGCTTGTTAATGGCCAGCTCATTTTCTTTGAATTCAGCATCAATCACCAAAGTAGGTCTTCCCCACTTATCTAAGTTTTCTCGGTCTAGAGATACTTGGTTTTCGTGATAAGGTAAGCACTCCGCAAAGCCTGTTATGAAGAACTCCCAATCACCTGGTTTCATTAAGGCATCTTTAAATTCGCCTCCAAAAGCCTCTTGGTTTGCTCCCGCACCCCAATTAGCTCTTCCTGCCCCTCCCTGATAACCAAAACCCCTTACAAATTTATCTGTGGTAGACTTTTCATCAATGTTTCTATACCTAGGAATATATATTCCATTAGGTCTTCTTCCTTTATAATAAGTATCCTCATGACCCTCAAATTTACCCATGGCTCCTACGCGGTACGTATGGTCCATTAAGTTATGCCCTAATTCTCCACTGTCATTTCCTAGACCATTTTCAAAACGATTAGAAGTTGAATTTAACAATAGCTGGGTTGTGCCAATGGTAGAGGCGTTACAGAAAACAATTTTCGCGTAATACTCCATCACTTCTTTAGTCTCAGAATCTATTACGCGTACGCCAACCGCTTTACCTTTCTCCTCATCATATATAATGGAATCTGCCAAAGAAAAAGGTCTTATAGTCAAATTTCCCGTGAGGTTTGCAGCCGGCAAAGTAACAGCATTACTACTAAAATAAGCTCCATAAGGGCAACCTCTATCGCATCGATTTCTAGATTGACACTTCCCACGGCCGTTTAATGGTTCTGTCAGATGAGCAACACGTCCAATAATCATATTTCTACCTGGAAACTCCTTTTCAATTCTTTTCTTTACGTCCTTCTCTACACAATTAAGCTCCATTGGTGGCAAAAAATGACTATCCGGCAACTGCGGTAAACCTATTGCTTCTCCACTAATTCCAGCAAATTTCTCAACATGTGTGTACCACGGTGCAATGTCTTTATATCTTATAGGCCAATCTACTCCATGACCGTCTTTCGCGTTTGCCATAAAGTCCAAATCTGACCAACGATAACATTGCTTACCCCACAGCAGAGAACGCCCTCCCATTTGGTTGGCACGCAACCACATAAATGGCTTTTCTTCTTTGTAAGGATTCTCATCATCCTTAGCATAGAAATGTTTATTGTTTTCTCCTATAAAACCTGAACGAGCTGCTTTTTCATGTCCTTTCATTTCATCAGCAGCTACAGCACCTCTTAGTTCCAAGTCCCAAGGGTCGTTATTCATAGTAGGATAATCTACCACATGCTCTACTAGCCGTCCCCGTTCTAGCACTAGGGTTTTTAGTCCGCTTTCGCAAAGTTCTTTTGCCGCCCATCCACCGCTAATTCCTGAGCCTATAACAATGGCGTCATAGGTCATATCCTTCTTTGCGTCAATATTAAAGTTGGCCATTTATATTTTCAATAGGTTACACTCTAAAAGTAAGAAAAGAAACGAGCACAAGTTATAGAGGCTTAAGCTTTCTGTACCATTTAAAACCAAAACACTAAATTTAGATTCAAAACACCCCTATTCAATGATAAAGACAATGACCTGTAAGCAACTCGGCGGAGCCTGTGACCTAGAATTTAAAGCAGAAACTTTTGATGAGATAGCTGATTTAAGCAAGAAACACGGCATGGAAATGTATCAAAAACAGGATACCGTTGATATGCAAGCCATAGGCGAAATGTAAAAATTAAAGCAAACTCCAGACGCCATCCAACAATGGTTTGATGAAAAAAGAAAGGCCTTTAAGGCTCTTTGAATAACATCTACCTTCAAAAAGGTTCTTATTCTATATGTTTGACATAATAACATTGAACAAATAGTATAAGACAACACTTGCTTTTCTTCAATTCCATTAAAGCTATCCAATTTATATAGTATCTTGGAACACCAAAGTATAAGTAAGCTTTTACTATTCAACCCTATAAAAAAACTATAGCGATGACTCGAATAAGATTAATTCCTCTATTTCTTACCCTCCTTTTCGCTCTTCAGGCGAATGCCAAAATCAAACTACCAGCCATTTTTGGAGACCACATGGTCCTGCAACAAAAACAGAATAATCCAGTTTGGGGTTGGGCTGAACCGAGCGAAAAAGTAACGGTAGAAATAAACGGCCAAAGTCATTCCACAATTACCAATGCAAATGGTAGCTGGCGTGTGATTCTAAGACCCATTCCTGCTGGGGGGCCTTACAAAATGTACATTGAGGGGGAATCTTCTGTGTTCTTTTTTGACGATGTGCTGGTCGGTGAAGTTTGGATTTGTTCTGGCCAGTCTAACATGCAGTGGGAGTTAAAAAATACCAATAGTGGAGAACTAGCCATAGCTGCAGCAAATTACCCCAACATCCGATTAATCACAGTACCCAGAGTAGGTACCTCAGAAACTCAAGACAACTTTGAAGGCTCTTGGGAAGCGACTTCGCCAGAAACTGCCGCTGATTTTTCTGCCATAGGCTACTTCTTCGGACAGCGTTTACATCATGCATTAAACGTCCCTATTGGGCTTATAGACAATGCATGGGGTGGCTCCGCTGCAGAAGCTTGGGTAAATAGAGATGTGATAGAGGCAGATAAAAACTACGCCGATTTGATGACTTCATGGAAAAAGTTAGAGCAAACGTATAGCTATGATGAGGAAATAAAGAAATGGCAGAAAGCTGTGGTAGCATGGGAAGGAAACAAGAAGGAAGAAAATATGCCAAGAAAACCAGGGAATCTATTGACAGGAAACCACCGTCCAGCCAACATTTACAATGGTGTGCTTCACCCAACTATTGGCTATGGCATTAAAGGCGTCATTTGGTATCAAGGTGAATCTAACGCTGGTCGTTCATATCAATACCGTGACTTATTTCCGCTTATGATTCGAAACTGGCGTACCGAGTGGAAACAAGGTGACTTCCCTTTTTATTATGTACAACTTGCCGATTTTATGGATGAATCTGTTCAACCAGAGGAAAGCGGATGGGCAGAGCTTCGTGAGGCTCAAACAATGACCAAGGATAAACTTTCAAATGTAGGAGAGGCTGTCATCATTGACCTTGGAGAAGGAAGAGATATTCATCCAAGAAATAAACAAACCGTGGCTGACCGCTTAGTTAGAATAGCCTTAGCAAGAGATTATCATAAAGCCATTATTTATGAAGGACCTTCATATAAATCTATGGAGATAAAAGGAGATAAAATTCTATTGACTTTTGAAAACGTTGGTAAGGGACTTTATGCCTTTGATACCAAAGAGCCTGTAGGTTTTGCTATGGCTGGATCCGATACAAAATTCGTGTGGGCGGATGCCAAAATCATCTCTAGTAATCAAATGGAAATATCAAGCGAAAGTATTTCGAACCCTATCTCTGTGCGATATGCCTGGGCAAATAACCCCGTTTGTAACATGTATAACCGTGATGGATTGCCAATGACTCCATTCAGAACAGACTCTTGGGAAGGTGTTACTTTTGGGAAAGTAGATCGTTGATGATTTCATGTAGGATAAAAGTACTTCTTAGTCTTTTAGCTGGTTTTATTTAGTCAAAAGCTTAAAATCAGCGAAAATGGAAAATATTTAAGTACTGAGAAGGGTAAACCATTTTTCTGGGTGGGAGATAAATTTAGCCTAAAATGGGGAGAAGGCTCCGTCGTTTTCAATCCAGAAAATACCGAAATATTTAGGCAATTATTGGTAGAACAATACGTGATACATAGCAATGTTATCTAGGTCTTAGGTGGTGATAGAATACCAGAATAAATTGACCCTTTTGATCTTGTGAGAGCCATGGGAAAAGGTATAAGAACGATAGAGCAAGAGCATTTGATAAGCTACATCCATCAGGAACCAGCATCGCGAGTGAATACTTTGACTACGAATGGCTAGACATAGATATGTTTCAAAGTGGGCATAGTAGGCTCTCAAAAGAATATGAATACGTAAATAAAGTCTCTGGCAATAGACCCTTCATAAATAGAGAGGCCAGATTATGAAAAGATAGGAGATCGTTTCTGGGATAAAGATCAAACGGGTTGGTTAGATGATTCTGATGCCAGAATTAGTGGCTATTGGCGTGTTTTATCCGGCACCCCTGGATATACCTACGGCTGTAATGATGTTTGGCAAATGTATGACATTGATAAAGCCCCCCAAATAAAGGCAAGAACTGGATGGAGAGCAGCTTTAGAGCTCCCAGGGGCAAGTCAAATGAAATACCTAAAAGCCTTTTTTGAATGCTTCCCGTGGCAAAACATGACTTATGAGCCTGGTTTAGTGCTAAATCCAAATCCTGAAAACGAATCACATATTGTAGCATCTATTGGTAACGACAACGACTTCATTATTGCTTATACACCCACAGGAAATCCTATTCAGCTTGACCTGACTAAGTTAAAAGCTAAGAACCAAGAAATAGAAGCTTTTTGGTATAATCCAAGAAGTGGAAAATCAAAAAGCATAGGGCTATTTAAAACAACCGAAAATCCAGTTTTTACGCCATGGTCTAATGGGTGGGGTAGTGATTTTGTTTTGGTGGTTATGGGTGCGAAGGCATCTTATAAATTGCCTTAATTTAAAAAGGTTTGGCTTTAATTTTCATGAAATTTAAATATCCTACTTTAGCTTTTCATGATTAAACTATAAAGTAATTGATAGAAGAATCTGCAAAGGTTCACCTTACTTCACTTGGCTTTAACATTTGTAACACATTTCATAAGTTCAGCCAATCTCAATAAAGAAAAATTCGTATGTAACAGCCTCTATATCAGATACAAGTACAATTATTATTTACTTTAAAAACTTCAAAATGTAAATTTTATGCCTATTTCTACCATGTAAATCAAAAATTCGATTTTCGTTTTTCATGGATAACTACTCATATCTGGCATGGAATCTATACAAATCCACCAAAGTATTCTACCATTTAAAACAAAACGTTTATAGGTTTCTAGCTTAGAAACTCAGGTAAAACCATTATCTTACTAGGAACTAGCAGTATTTTCAATAACTGAAGTAAGAAGAATCAGCTAGTTTACAATATACAATTAGCTGTTTATGAATTAATATTCAGCTAATTACACTTTAGTTTAATAGCCTGAAACATGAATTTTTTACACCTTAAAGGGCTTCCAGCCTTAATTTTTTTATTATTCAGTTCTTTGAATATAATAGCCCAGGACCTTGAAGTCACGGGAAAGCTTAAAGTTAAACAAACTCAAAAAGTAAATACAGCCGATAGTGTTGTCGTGAGGCTCAATGACGGGACTTTTGCTATTAGAGATGCCATCACATTTGGAGGTGCTACGGGTAATGGAATTGCCAATGTGGTGGATAACGAAAACGGCACCTTTACTTTTAATTTTACCAATGGGGGCAGTTTTACTACCTCTGTGCTTACTGGCCCACAAGGGCCTCCAGGAGCTGATGGACTTGCCAGCGTACAAACCTTGTCATTAAGCACTTCCAACCTAACATTAAGCGATGGCGGAGGCACAGTTTCTATCAATGATGCCGATGCGAGCCCAAGCAACGAAATTCAGACCATTTCTAAAAGCGGCAATACTGTTACCTTAAGCAATAGCGGTGGTAGTTTCGAAGACAGCATTTTGTCCGAAACCGAGGTAGACCTCATGGTAAGTGACAATGGGTACATCACTCAGGAGCTAGATGCTGGCTGGGTTAAGAATCAAGATAGTACGACAACTACAAATTTCGTAGGAATAGGCATTGCAAAACCAGATGCTAAACTACACGTGGTAGGAAACATAAAAATAGTGGATGGAAACCAAGGTAATGGTAAGATTCTTACTTCGGATTCCGATGGTTTAGCCACTTGGATTGCGGACGTGCCAGGCACAGTAGTACCTATTCCTTTAAAATATCAAGGAAGTTTAATTTATGTTTACCCTTCGGATAATGCCACAGCAGTAGATTGGGCAAGTGCAAAGTCTGCTTGTACCGCCGTAAATGCTTTTGGACATGCTGATTGGTACTTACCTACTTTATCAGAACTGAATGCCATGTACAAACAATCTTACCTTATTACAGGTCTAGACGAAACCGCGACTACTAAATACTGGAGCGATACTGAAAAAGATATTACGAATGCCTATGCTTTAAGGCTGGACTATGGTGGCCCAGACCCAGACCTCAAGACCATAAGTGCAAACCATAATGCCAGGTGCGTTCGAAAAAACTAGGTCTTTTAAATAAAA
>JBNMFK010000035.1:0-18577 GCA_051269965.1 Algoriphagus sp.
ATGAATGATACCATTAATAAACTCTATGCCACCGAAACAAGGTTGAAAAAAGCTGCAAACCTAGCCACAGTAATTTCATTGATCATTGTTTTGATGGGCATTTTAGGCATTGTTTCGCTTAATATCTCCAAAAGAACAAAGGAGCTAAGCATTCGAAGAGTTTTGGGAGCATCTCTGAAATCTATCAATTGGCTTTTCCTCAAAGAATTTATATTCCTTAAGCTTGCCGCTCTTCTCATAGCTATGCCGCTCACCTACTATTTAGTAAACCTTTGGCTTCAAAACTACGCCTATCATATTTCTATCAATCCTACTACTTTTGCTTTCGTTGCTTTACTATTTGCCCTTTTAGTGACCTTGATTGTGGGTATTCAGGTCTTTCTAGCAAATAGAAGCAATCTTATAGAACATTTAAGAAGTGAATGACTAGAATTCCGTGACGGGAGAGTATATTCTTTATTAAAGGAAGTAGCTCGCTACGCTTACTATTATCAATCGTGAACAAAACCTTAAACTTCTACATCTGTCCGTATCAGACCCGACTGTTCGCTTTCGGACAAATTGCTTTACTTACGAAAGTATCAAAATCTTGATTATAAGTAATTTATATCATATGGCATGGTGTATGAATTCTTTATTGGTATAGTTATCAAAAGCATAAAGTAAAGACTCATATGATTAAGAATTACCTGAAAATCGCGTGGAGAAGCCTACAAAAAAACAGGGCTTATGGTGTCATAAATATTACCGGGCTTATGCTTAGCATTGCGGCCAGTATTTTACTCTTCTCCTTTATTTCGTTTCATTTAAATTTTGACAGTTTTCATCCTGATAAAGAAAGGGTTTATCGAATTGTTACTAAACAAAAACGCGATGTAGTTAACTATCAGAGGGGCGTACCGAGCCCATTGGGGGCTGTGCTTAGAGAAGAGTATGATTTAGATCAAGACATTGCCCGCATGGTAACTTTTGATGAACTCCAAATAGATGTCAATCGAGGAAACGAGAAGCTCCGCTTTGTAGAAGAATGGGGTGTCGCCTTTGCAGAACCATCTTATTTCAGAATTTTCAACTATCCCCTTCTTTTTGGCAGTATTACCAAAGAATTTGAGGAGCCCAATAAAGCATTTATCACTGAATCTGTAGCCAAAAAATACTTTGGAGAGGCTCAATCTGCCATTGGTCAATCTATGAAAATGGATAATACATTAGACTTCACAGTGATAGGTATCTTAAAGGATTTGCCAAAAAATACAATTCAGAAAACAGAGGTTTTCCTGTCTTACAACACCCTCAAAGAATATTCTGAATGGTATATCTCCCCCGACTCTTGGGGTGGCATTTCTTCTTCCATGCAGTGTTTTATTAAGCTAAAACCTGGTGTAAATCCAGAACAAGTAGAGCTAGCCATGGCTCCATATCCTGCTAAATACAGGCCACAGAGCACTAACATTCATACGTACCTGCTTCAGCCATTGAATGATGTGCATTTTAACGCCAGCTATGACGGCGTGATGCCAGCTAAAACCCTTTGGACACTAGGGCTAATTGCTTTGTTTTTGATGATTTCTGCGTGCCTTAATTTCGTAAATCTTGCTACCGCCCAAGTTCTAAATAGGCTGAAAGAAGTGGGAGTTAGAAAGACGCTTGGAAGCAAAAAAGGACAGCTTTTTTGGCAGTTTCTCACAGAGACCTCATTGATAGCTTTTGTGGCTACCATTTTGGGCTACGGTTTGGCTTATGCACTACTTCCTTCGCTAAATGAGCTTTTTGATTCTTCTATTAGCACAGACGTATTCGTTAGCTTTAACGTAATAGGCTTTGTCTTTGCCATTTTCATTATCTCCACATTCGTTTCAGGTGCTTATCCAGGTTTACTACTATCAAACTTTAAACCTATAAAGGCTCTTAAGGGTAATTTGGCTCAGGTAAATGTGGGTGGCATAAATCTTAGAAGGTCGCTTATTATTATTCAGTTTGTTATTTCACAAGTTTTAATTATTGGTATGCTTGTAGTGGTAAAACAAATACAGTTTAGCCAAAACGCCGACTTGGGTTTTGAGCAAGAGGCCATTGTTCTCATACCTATCGCTGCAGGTTCAGAATCCAATGATATTAAACTGTTCAAAGAACAGCTAGCATCCAAGGCATCCATTTCATCTTCTACGGTTTGCATGGGAGCTCCCGCTTCTAGTAGTAACTGGAGCACTAGTATCATTTTCGGGAATAAAACAGAACAAGAAGATTTCCCACTAAGTATCCGAGGTGGTGATGAGGGCTACTTGGAAACTTTTGGCCTTGAGCTTCTCTCTGGAAGAAACATCAGACCTGCGGATGCCTTAAATGAGGTTTTAGTAAATGAAACCTTCTTAAAAAAAATGAACTTTGCCTCTTCCGACCAGGCCATTGGTCAATTAATGTCTGTAGCCGGAGAGCCTAATGTAGCTATAGTAGGCGTAGTGAAGGATTTTCATGATAAATCTATGCACGGCGATATCTCCGCCATAGGTATTGGGTCCTCACCAGACATGCAATGGAATTTTGCCGTAAAACTAAATCCTGCCAATATATCAGCCGGTCTATCGGATATTGAAGATATTTGGAATACTAATAACCCAGAGTCCATTTTTACATACGAATTTGTAGATGAGTCCGTGAAGGAATTTTATAAAACCGAGCAAACCATGCTTAGCTTAGTTCAGCTCTTTACCATCATAGCCATCTTTATTGGAGCCATGGGTCTTTATGGATTGGTTTCGTTCATGGTGGAGCGTAAAACAAAAGAAATAGGCGTACGGAAAGTTTTAGGAAGTAGTACGTCTTCTATTTTTTGGCTGTTCGGAAAAGAATTTAGTCTACTTATCTTAGTCTCTTTCGTCATTTCTGCTCCTATAGCTTGGTGGCTGAGCAAGCAGTGGCTGGAAGACTTTAAGTTTCAAATTGAAATAGAGCCGAGCCTCTTTCTTATGGCTTTGGCACTTTCTTCTGTCATTGCATTTATTACCATAAGTTTTAAAGCTGCTAAGGCGGCGGCTATGGATCCTGTGAAGAGCCTTAAAAGTGAATAAACCATAACAAACATCTATTCAGTATCGAACATTATTTTCCAAAGAAACTGAATTAAATAGCTGAACTATAGCAATTTAATAAAATGGCATGATGTATTAAACTATGAAAGTAGTATTGAATAAAAAGGAATTTTAAAATGAATAATTATGAAACACAGAACAAACCTTTACAAAATCATCGCATTGGCTTGCATGGTATTATTAGGAGCTATTAAAGGCTTCGCTCAAACTAGTTTAGGACACTTTAACAAGGTGACCGTTAACCCGAACATTGAAATTGTGTTTAGACAAGGAAATCAAGAAAATGTTAGGATAGAAAAGGCCAACATTGACAAGCATAAAGTCTTGATAGAAACAACTAACGGTAGACTTAAACTGACAATCAAAGGCTGGAATGAAAAGAAGGGATACAATCCGCACAATGGCACTAAAGCCTCATTAGTGGTAACTTATAGGAATATAGAAGAACTTATCCTTAAAGGCGACCAAGAAATAATATTTGAAGATGCACTAAGGACAGAAGATTTCAAACTGAATATCTATGGCGACTCTGAAATCACGCTGAACGAAGTTCACATAGACAATCTTGAAAGTAACATTTACGGCGATAACACCCTAGAAATCAAGTCTGGAAATATAGCATATATGGATTATACGGTCTATGGTGATTGTACCATAAATACTAGGGGCGTAGACAATTACGAAACAAAAATTATGGCTTTTGGTGACGCTGATTTTGACATTAGTGTCACGGATTATCTAAAAATAAATGCTTTAGGAGATACCTATGTTACCTATAAAGGTAATCCAAGAGTTAACAAAGGCTTATCATTAGGTGATACTATTATTAGAAGAGCTAGGTAGCTTTTTAAAGAAAAATGAGGGCTGAGGCAAAATTTGAACCCCTGTCTTCTATTCTTCTGTGCCCCACATAAAGTATAATATGAAACCTCTCAATGCTTAGAGCTAGCTGCTAAAAACAAATGCTATCCTTCTATGAGTTAAGAGTTAGAATAAAATGAAAACGAAATGCTAAAAAATAACCTCAAAACGTCATGGCGTAGTCTAAAAAGGCAACCCTTTTTTACCTTCCTAAATACTTTTGGCTTGGCCATTGGTATGGCTGGAGCTTTGCTCATCTCTCTTTACATTTATGATGAGCTTAGCTTCAATAAAATGTTTTCAGATTCAGATAGAATCTATCGCATAAATGCAGACATTAAATTTGGAGGTATTGCCCAAGAGTTTGCCGTAACTCCGGCACCGATGTCGAGAACTGTTAAAAGAGATTATTCCATAGTAGAGCAAGTAACTCGCTTCAGGACCCAAGGAAGCGTCTTAGTTAGGCAAACAAATGAAATAAGAAACGTAAAAGAAGATCAAAGCACCTATGTGGATTCAACGATGTTCGACATGTTTGGAATTGAACTTTTGGTAGGCAACGCAAAAACTGCCCTAGTTGAACCAAATACAGTGGTATTGTCACTTGAAGCTGCCAACAAGCATTTCCCATTAGAGTCGGCCTTAGGCCAAAGCCTTATTTTAGATAATAATGAGACGTTTAGAGTAACCGGTGTTCTGCCTGAATTACCAGAAAACTCATTTATAAGCGAATATTCTATTTTCATGGCGATGTCTGGATGGGAGAATGCACAAGATATGGATGTATGGGGTAGCAATAACTTCAACACCTATGCTAAAATCATCCCTTCGGCAACTAAAGAAGACTTTCAGTCTTCTCTCGATTTACTATTTGATAAATATATTGTCCCATATGATCAAGCCGTGATTCCCGGAATGACCAAGGAAAGTTTTGAAGAAGCTGGTAATTATATTAGGTACTCGCCGGTGGCTCTTGCTGATTTGCATTTATCTGGAAATAGAGTAGCCGAAATGTCTCAAAATAATGATAAACAAAGCATCTATATTTTGTCTTTTGTTGCCCTCTTTCTAATTGTTTTGGCGGTAGTTAATTTTATGAATTTATCTACTGCCCAGTCGCTTAAGCGAGCTAAAGAAGTAGGCGTTCGGAAAACCCTAGGGTCCAGTAAATCTAGGTTGATATATCAATTTTTGATAGAGTCTAGCCTAATAGCCTTCATTGCTTTGGCCTTTGCACTTCTGTTTGCCATAATTTCATTGCCTTCCTTTAATGAGCTGTCAGGCAAAAGTTTATCGATGCCGTTTGCAAACCCTTTTTTCTGGTTAATTCTTTTAATATCTGTATTAGCACTTGGAGTATTATCTGGCTCCTATCCAGCCTTTTTCTTGTCAAAGTACTCGGCTGTGAAAGTACTCAAAGGTGGAGGCGAAAACAGTTTGGCTGGAGGAAAAATTAGAAGTTCTTTAGTTATTTTTCAGTTTGCTATTTCGGTATTTCTTATCATCAGTACAATAGTGGTTTTTCAACAATTGAGCTATATCCAAAACAAAGATTTGGGATATCAAAAAGAGCAAATTCTTATCATTGCAGACGTATATGCAGCTGGTGAAAAAGTCAACTCATTTAAAGAAGAAGTGAAGAAATTAGGCTTAGTACAAAATGCAAGTTTGAGCAGTTACTTACCTACTCCATCAAATCGTTCTGATTATGGTTTTCAGTTAGAAGGAGCTGAGCAAGCAGAAGAAACAGTGCAACTTCAATACTGGCGAGTGGATCATGAGTATATCAATACATTAGGAATTGAAATAATTACAGGTAGAGCCTTTGACAAGTCATTCCTCACAGACTCTTCAGCGATCGTTTTAAACGAATCCGCTGTAAATCTACTCCATATGACTCCCGAAGAAATTATCGGGAAAAGGCTTACTAGTTTTGATGATAACGCTATTCCTCATACTGTGATTGGTGTGACAAAAAACTTTCATTACGATACATTTAAAGACGAGATTGGAGCCTTAAGCTTCGTTCTTGGAAGTTTTTCTACCAAATTAATAGTCAAACTATTGCCAGGTGAATTCACTCAAACTATCACTAGTATAGAGGAAAAATGGGAGACCGTAGCAGCAGGTCAACCTTTCAATTATTACTTTTTAGATGATTCCTTCAATGATACTTATCAATCAGAGAAAAAGCTTGGTAGTATCTTTATGGCCTTTACCATATTATCCATTTTGGTAGCCTGCCTAGGTTTGTTTGGCTTGGCAGCCTTTTAATGCAGATAAACGTAGAAAGGAAATTGGTGTTAGAAAGGTTATGGGGGCTTCAGTAGGTCAAATTACTTACAGGCTCACGGTTGATTTCTTAAAGTTAGTATGTGTAGCTATATTGGTAGCAATACCATTAGGGTACTTCACCATGAACAAATGGCTTGAAGATTTTTCCTATAGAATAGATATAGCTTGGTGGGTTTTGGCTCTAGCTGCCTTCTTGGCCCTTTTTATTTCCATATTGACGGTAAGCTATCAAAGCATAAAGGCAGCTATAGTGAATCCCATAAAAAGCCTAAAAAGTGAGTAGACTCTAGCGAACATACCGAACACCTGTTCGATATCGGACATTTACGACCACCTAAAAATACCGTAAATAACTTATAATATGATCATTAAGCAACTTGGCATTATTTAGGTAATTCTTAATCATAACCAAGAGCATTATTTGGTTAATGCTTGAATTGCTCTTCAGACAATTATGAAAACCTAGTATATCCTCTAAGGCTATCAAACCTACATTTTATGTTCAAGAATAACCTCAAAACGTCATGGCGTAGCCTAAAAAGACAGCCCTTCTTCACTTTCCTAAATACCTTCGGTCTGGCCATTGGTATGGCTGGTGCACTAATGATTTCTTTGTACATCTATGACGAACTCAGTTTTGATAGCATGTTTAAAGATGCCAACCGAATTCGTCGTGTAGATTTAGACATTAAATTTGGTGGGCAGGCTCAAAAGTATGCTGTTGCTGCCGCTCCATTGGCTTCCGCTTTAGACAGAGATTTTGACCAAATAGAACTTACTACTCGCTTTAGAACACAAGGTAGCATGCTCCTCAAAAAAGCGGCAGAAGCTACTAATGTAAAAGAGAGCAATACTACTTTTGTGGATTCCACCTTTTTTGAAATGTTTGGTTTAGATCTCTTGTATGGAGATACCAAAACCGCTTTAAAAAAACCGCAAACTCTAGTTTTGACTAAGACGGCTGTCGCCAAACACTATGATATAGATAAAGCTTTAGGCAAATCTATCATTCTTGAAAACGACGAAGTATATCAGATAAGTGGCATTATAGACGACCTTCCTAAGAACTCCTTCCTACGTAATCATAGTGTTTTCATGGCCATGACGGGTTATGATGATAATAGAAGCAGTAGCTGGGGAAATAATAATTACCAAACCTTCTTTAAACTCATCCCTGCCGCTGCAAACACAGACTTCAAAGAACCCCTTAATGCATTAGTAGAGACCTATGTCATGCCATGGGCACAAACCTTGTTCCCAGGAATTACCTTAGAGCAATTTGAAGCTTCTGGGAACTACATGCGTTTTAGCACGATCCGACTCATCGATATCCACCTACACTCTGATCAAGTTGCCGAAATTAGTCCAAATTCAAGCATTCAAAACGTTTACATATTAGCATTCATAGGAATCTTCTTATTAATACTCGCCTGTGTCAACTTTATGAATTTATCCACAGCACAAAGTTTAAAAAGAGCCAAAGAAGTTGGCATTAGAAAAACGCTAGGATCTGATAAATTTGGTTTGGTAAAGCAGTTTTTAAGTGAGTCTGGGCTTATTTCTTTTCTTTCCTTATCGCTAGCCATAGTTTTAGTCATCATTGCACTTCCTGCTTTCAATGACTTGGCAAACAAGTCCTTAGAAATCCCATATAATCAATTAGGCTTTTGGGCGTCTTTGATTATCGCCACTATATTATTAAGCCTTATTTCAGGTAGTTACCCAGCTTTTTTCTTATCCCAATTTTCTCCTGCTAAAGTGCTCAAAGGAGGTGGCACTGGCAAAGTAGGTGGTGGAAATATCAGAAACTCACTGGTTGTTTTCCAGTTTGCTATATCTATCTTTTTAATAGTGAGTACTCTTGTAGTTTTTCAGCAAATGGACTACATAAAAAGTAAAGACTTAGGATTTACCAAAGAGCAGATATTAATCATTGACGACACCTACGGGGCCGGAAATCAGGTAAATACCTTTAAAAATGAAGTGGCTCAACTTGGCCAAGTTAGTGCAGCTTCTTTAAGTAGTTACCTCCCTACTCCTTCTTCACGGTCAAATACCTCCTTTATGGAAGAAGGTGAGACGAACCCTGAAAAAGCCATCAATATGCAGGATTGGGCCGTTGACTTCGACTACCCAACTACCCTAAACTTATCACTAACGGCCGGCCGCTTTTTTGACGAAACCTTTGGATCAGATTCTACTGCAATGCTCATTAATGAATCTGCAGCTAAAGTATTGGGCTTATCGCCCGAAGAAGCCATTGGTCAAAGGTTGACAAATGGCGTGCCAGGCCAAGAGGAAAAAACATTTACCATCGTAGGTGTTCTCAAGAACTTTCATTTTCAATCCTTACGTGAAAATATTGGTGCTTTGTGCATGAGCATAGGAAAAACTAGTGGTAGAATGCTAGTAAAAATTCAGCCAGGAGATTTTGCTGGAACCATTGCCAATATTGAAAATATTTGGAATCGGATAGCTCCAGGCCAGCCGTTTACCTATTACTTCCTGGAGGATTCCTTCAATGATACCTATCGCTCAGAACAAAGGTTGGGTAGTATCTTTTTCGTTTTTACTATGATGTCTCTTCTGATAGCCTGCCTAGGTCTCTTTGGTTTAGCAGCCTTTAATGCAGAAAAACGTACTAAAGAAATTGGCGTCAGAAAAGTCATGGGAGCTTCTGTAGGGCAAATCACCTTTAGGCTCACCGTTGATTTCTTAAAGCTAGTAGGAGTAGCTATTCTTATATCTCTGCCTTTGGGCTGGTATGCCATGAATAAATGGCTAGAAGACTTCACTTTCAGAATAGAAATTCCTCTTTGGATATATGGTCTCGCAGCATTGGCAGCCATCTTGATTTCAGTATTAACAGTGAGTTATCAGAGTATTAAAGCAGCTATTGTGAATCCCGTAAAAAGCTTAAAAAGCGACTAAAAAATGTTTAAAAACTATATTAAAATAGCTTGGAGAAATCTTATAAATCACCCCACTTTCTCTATCATAAATATTCTAGGACTAGCCGTGGGGATGGCCGTCACTATCATGATTGGATTGTGGGTAGATAGTGAACTTTCCTACAATGACCACTTTCCTAAGAAGTCCAAAATTGCCTTAGTCTATCAGAGCCAAAACTTCAATGATTTGATAGGAACTGGCCCCGCTATTCCCCGCCCTTTGGAGGCTGCACTTAAAACGGGCTATATGGACAACTTCAAGCATATTATCATGAGCTCCTGGACTTTTGACAGATACTTGGCAAACGGTGATGTTAGCATCTCAAAACAGGGGCATTTTATTCAAAAAGAAGGGCCAGAAATGCTAAGCCTAAAGATGATAGAAGGTCAGAGGAATGGGCTAAAAGACATTGATGCCATTTTGCTTTCAGAGTCTTGTGCTAAGATTCTATTTGGTGAGGAATCAGCCTTAAATAAGTTGCTGAAATTAAATAGTGAGCATGATTTAAAAGTAGTCGGCATTTATAAAGATATTCCTGAAAACAATGAATTTAGCGATGTTGAGTTCATGGTTTCTTGGGAGCAATATGTTAATACCAACGGATGGATTAAAAACTCCTTAGACAGCTGGGGTAACAACTCGTTTCAAATGTTTGTTGAATTAGAAGACAATGTAACCATGGCTTCGGCGTCTGCAGCCATTAAAGATGTGAAATTAGAGGCCAGCGAAGATCTCAAACCTTTCAATCCGCAGCTGTTTTTGCATCCTATGGAAGATTGGCATTTAAAGAGTAATTTTGAGAATGGTATTCAAACCGGTGGAAGAATTGAGAACGTTTGGCTTTTCGGTATTATAGGTTCGTTTGTCTTACTATTAGCCTGTATAAATTTCATGAATTTAAGTACTGCTCGTTCAGAAAAAAGAGCTAAAGAAGTGGGCATAAGAAAAGCAATTGGCTCATTTAGAGGGCAGCTTATAAATCAATTCTTGAGCGAGTCATTTCTAGTCGTTATTCTCTCCTTCATTTTGGCTGTGGCATTTGTACTTCTTACCATAGAACCATTTAATGAACTGGCGAGCAAAAAAATGAACTTCCCTTGGACCAACCCTACGTTTTGGTTCTGCTCTCTTGCTTTTGTCATTACTACCGCTGTTCTATCGGGTAGTTACCCCGCCCTATACCTTTCCTCTTTTCAGCCTGTAAAAGTTTTAAAAGGAACATTTAAGGCTGGAAGGTTTTCGGCACTTCCACGTAAGGCTCTGGTAGTAATGCAGTTTACTGTTTCTGTTACCTTAATCATAGGTACACTCATTGTTTTCAGGCAAATTCAATTTAGTAAGAATAGACCCGTAGGTTACGACAAAGAAGGCTTGGTCCAGATACCAGTCATGAGTTCTGATTTTGAGGGTAAATATGATTTCATGCGTACGCAATTTTTGAATTCTGGAGCAATAGATGAAATGTCTTCCTCTAGTAGCCCTACAACCAGCGTCTGGTCCAATCGTTCAGGTTTCATATGGGATGGAAAAACGGAGGGATTTCAAGAAGATTTAGCTTGGGCTTCCGTTTCTTACGAATTTGCAAAATCACTCAATCTCAAAATAGTGGCTGGAAGAGATTTCTCCAGAGAAATGGCCTCCGATTCTAATGCCGCCTTAATTAATGAAACGGCTGTTAAATACTTAGGCTTAAAAGACCCTGTGGGTATGTTTCTCAGAGATGACAGTGACGATCCAGGCCCTCCTTTTAAAATTATAGGTGTTATCCAAGACATGATTGTCCAGTCGCCTTATGAGCCTGTGAAACAAGCTCTTTATGCCTTTGACGGCTATGACAATGCCGCCTATTATAATTTGAGGCTTAATCCAACTAAAAGTGCCAGTGATAACATAGCCAGTATAGAGGCCATTTTCAAGGCCCATTTCCCACATTTGCCTTTTCAATACGACTTTGTAGATGAAGAATATGGGAAGAAATTTGCCTCAGAAGAACGTATTGGTAACCTCGCCGGTATATTCACCATTTTGGCCATTCTCATAAGTTGCCTTGGACTATTTGGTTTAGCGTCATTCATGGCTGAGCAACGCACTAAGGAAATTGGCATCAGAAAAGTATTAGGAGCCTCAGTAGCCAATCTATGGGCTATGCTTTCTAAAGATTTTGTCACCTTAGTGATCATTTCTCTATTCATTTCTACGCCATTGGCCTGGTATTTTATGACAGACTGGCTCAGCAGTTACACTTACAAAGCTAATTTTGCCTGGTGGATATTTGCCGCCTCTGGAGCTGGTGCCATAGGAATAACCATTCTGACGGTAAGTTATCAAGCCATAAAAGCCGCTATGAGTGACCCCGTAAAAAGCCTTAAAAGCGAATAACTATCTGCGATTAAAGATTTTGGACTATGTTTCCAAGTTTGTTAGCAAAGCATCGTCCTTTTAAAGACATATTGCTTCCTATACTCTAGAACCCTCAAAACAGGCCTTGCTAATCCAATGGGGAGCTTAAAGGATGCGTAGAGCCTTATTCAAATAGAAAAAATTTAGCCTCACTGTTAGATTCTTGGAATTTATCTTCCCCAATACTTGGTGAAATACCTTTTTATTAAAATCTTAGAATTCAAGATTAATTAAAGTAGGATTTATGTTTTAATACTATTTCTCCAATGAAATCTGATACTTATAGATACAGTAATGATTTTGGTCTATATTCACCCGAATTTCAACCTAATAAAATCATGAAAAAAACACTTGTCCTCACTGTTCTATTAGCTGTCACTAATTTAGCCTTTTCACAAAAAAGTCCAAAGGGCTGGACGTCACTTTTTGATGGAAAGACGTTCAATGGTTGGCATATCAATGAAGATGACCCGAATGCGTTTTCGATTGAAGACGGTACCATTAAGGTAGCCGGAAAAAGGGCTCACCTTTTTTATGACGGGGCTGCAGGAAATCATGATTTCAAGAATTTTGAATTCAAAATAAAAGCTAAGACTATGCCTGGGTCTAACTCTGGTATATTTATTCACACAACGTACCAAGCGAAAGGCTGGCCATCAAAGGGATATGAAATACAAGTAAATCAAACGCATACCGACTGGCGTAAAACGGGTAGTCTTTATGGTGTTGATGATGTAAAAGAAAATTTTGCCAAAGACAATGAATGGTATGAGTATCACGTAATCGTAAATGGTAAAAGGGTTGTTATTAAAATAGACGGAAAAGTAGCTGTAGATTATACAGAGCCTGATGTCCTACCTAAAGACCGTAACACTAAAAGGCTAAGTTCTGGAACCTTTGCACTTCAAGGTCATGACCCCAAGAGCATTGTCTACTTTAAGGATATCAAGGTTAAGGTTTTGGAGTAGTTCTTAAGTTGATGTTTACAATAATTTGGATTAGCTCTCTTAACCGGTTGACTGAATTGCCTTTATTGACAACGAATTCCATTAGATAGAATTCAAGCTTTTTAAAGAATACGATAAGCCTATTTTAGAAAATACACCCTGTCTATTCTATATCAATGATATAGAATAGACAGGGTAAAAGAGATTTACTCAAACCAAGTTCTAAGCAATATGAATATAGGTAAATCTTCTAGTTTGGACATTCACTTTCCTTTGAAAAAGTGTGACAGACCACATTAATTCTTTCGAAAATTCTTCAGAATCTGGAGAATATCATTTTTCGAGAGTAAAACAAGACTCTTAAAACAAGAACTCTAAGCGTATCATTCCTTCTCAAACAAAGTCTTAAAACATGCTGCGTCACTGTCTTCACCATCTGGATTATAGAAACGCTTTAAAAAACTTGATGCTGGACTCCAAACAGTTTGCACCATTCCTGTGAAATGTTCTTTCATTTCTTCCGTAGCGTTTTCTCTGAGGTCCTGCATGAGGGCCTTTTGTTTCAATGCTAGCTCTGTGTTTCTCCATGGAGAAGTGGCTACATCAAATCCTTTCATAGCAAAATAGACGGCCGTTGCGTCTGCACGTTCATAATGCCAATCACATATCATCACATCTTTAGGAATAAGGTCGATAGCTTTATGTGTATTATTATAACTCGCCTCCCATAAACCTATACCGGTGGTTTTTCCATCAAGAAGTCTATCACCCCAAATCCACAACCTTTTACCGCTGAGGGCCAAGTGGTTTCTTATTTTGGTCAGTTCGCCTGCAAACAATTCTGCCTTATCCCTGCCTTGGCATCTTAGGCAGTCCTCATGTCCTATGTAAAAAACTTCATCCATTCCAGCGTGAAAGCCTTCTGCCTCAAAAACTTCTAAGATTTCATCTACCAATTCAAAAACCACTTTATGCACGCCCGGATGTAGCGGGCAGTAGCTTTTACAGTACAAGCCATCGTCATTGGGCCAGACATATTCTTCAGGCAGTTTAATGCCTGGAGTCTCATCAAATTCTGGATAAACCTCCAGCAGTTTTTCAGAGGTAGAATGCCATGATTGATGCCCGAGCAAGTTTATTTGAGGTATTAAAGAGATGCCGTGCTTTTTAGCTACGACCACCATCTTGGCTACGTCTTCGCTGCTCAAAGCATTTTCATCTACCAACTCCGGATGGGATTTATAGGAGTAATTATAGTCTACCCTTAATATTAGGGTGTTTATCTTTCGAGGTCCCAACTCCTCATCCATAAATTTCACAAAGGCATCCACATGCTCTTTCTCAGGTGCGGCAATAGCCAACCCTCTCACAGGCATTAAAGACTGCCCAATAGAAAGGTTGATAGAGCATATAACAATACATAAAATCCAGACCTTTTTCATTTCTTATAACTTTAATCTAATGTTGATTTTAGCCAACAAGGCCGCAAAGCCAATCATGGTAAATGCCCAAACGATTGAACCACCAACTGCCAACAGAGAGGATTCATCTTGCTTATAAAACAATACCTGAAAGGGTAATGACCAGAGCAAATAGTAAATAATGTCTGGTGCTAAATAGGTACTTAGTGAATTCTCTCCTGCAGGTTTAAAAGGGGCAAAAATGGCTGATTTTTTTTTGACATCTACAAGGTAAAAAAGTAAAGCGAAAAGCAAGATACTAAAACCCGTACATAACATACCCCAGCTAGGCGTACCCTCTATTTTAGAGATAATAAACCATTGATGTAATGCAAAGGCCATAATCAAAGCACCTATTCCAAGTGGCACAATATGACGTAGAAATTGTGAGCTTTCTGATCTGTAATTTTTCAACAAGATACCGATAAGCAAACCAGAGATGACAATTAAAGGAACATTACCGTCCAAAACCACTCCGAAAATTGGTTTAAGAGGATTAAGTATATCTGTTAGCCCTAATTGAGTCAAAATATTGAGCCCCAAAAAAGCAAGCCAAACCAAAGCCACTTTCAAGATATGATCTCTGAAAAACAAATAAGTGAAAGCGGCTACAAAGTATCCCCAACCTATTAAACCCAAAATACCCCACCAACCCTTCTCTATATATCTAGGATTTTCCGATGTGCCTCCCCTGTAGATAATGGCGAGTACTAGGAGCAAAAGGATACCCACGTATTTCAGATAAGCGAGTTTACTTTCTTTAGGGTATTTATTCCAAATAAGAAAAATAGATACATAGCCAGAAACTACCCAAAGCGTTTTGCTAATACCCGTAAGCTCTGCATTAACACCTCCAGCATTTACCATGAAGATACCTATAATAAGCAAACTTAAAGTCCTTTCTAAAATATGTCGAACAAGCTCCGACGTACTTTTAGACCTAGCCGAAAAAGCAAATGGAATAGAAAGCCCTACCATAAAGAGGAATCCTGGAAAAACCCAGTCTGCTAAACCCATGCCGTCTTCAGTAGCTGCTGTGTGGAGTAGCCATTTAGGTACTCCTGGTGTGTAAAGGTCATTCACAAAAAGCATCAAGAAAAGCGTTAAGCCTCTCATGATGTCTATGGATAAGATTCGTTTGTTATTTTCCATTTATATTTTAGGCTAAGGCTTAGTCTAATAAAAATAGTAGAAATTATTTAAATTTGATTAAAGCAATATACCAAGTCTCATTAGGCATAGACTTCTATTCCTATTATTTCTAGCATCCAATACTTTATGTGCCCAATATGAAACCACCATCTGCAAATGGCAAGCGAATAAGAAAGCGGCCTTTCGATTGACCCTTTTGGTAATGTCACGAAGTATCTGCGAGAAAGAAAAGCTACAAAAGTATGCCAGAAAAGTGGCAAAAATGAGATTGTCATTAAACAAGCCTCACACTTGGATTCTGAAGTTTATACTGTGCCATTGACTTTGAAAACGTATGTGCCAAACGATTGGCAAAAAGTACATCCCTCTACTGGTGCTAATCTCAACATTCAAAATGACAAAAGGGACATTTCTTTATACACGAAACATCCCCTTCTGTAAAAACCAATACTCTTAATGAGGTATAAATTTATTCACGAATAATTTAAAATCTTTTCTCCAGGACGGAATTGTAACAGATTTATTAAAAGCTGAAGAAGCATATAACTTTATAAAAGAAATCGAAAAAAATAGCCGTGAAATCAATAATTCTTCAATCGATGTGATGGTGGACTTAATTTACTTTTGATTAGATACTTTAGGGAGATGTCTGTCATGATTTTGGCATTTTTAGGCAAAATCTCGCCAAACGAATTACTGTTTTCGAATGAATTGCGTTGGGCTAGGCTTCGAGAAGCTCAGCCACCATCCCTACGCTACCAATATTACGCTCCTCTGGAGCTAAAAGCCACTTTCTTATATCGAACCCATGTTAAACTATCATACAAACAATGAATGGCACTTTCCTATTGGTGCAAACCCGCCGCCTTTAATAGTTTCAGCACCTTTTCCGGCTGATCCGTTTGGATCACATTGGCACCGTTTTCTACTAACTCCATAAACAGGCTTGAGCTACCTCCTGCCATAGATATATCTACTTTTCCTAAAGCATTAATCCAAACTTTGACATTTCTAGCCTTCAAATCAACCATCATTTCTTTCGTATAAAAAGTAGGGTCAATATGTACAATACTCGGATTGAATATGCGTATGGCATCCTCAACTTCGTCGCGAGAATGAGTTCTTGGCATCAGGTATAAACTTGGGTCTATCGTTTTAATTCTTTTCAAAACGTCATAATCACTATCAAAAAAAAAAGCTTGGGTTTGCATACCGGCTTTTTGCACTTCAGCTACTATAGGTTCTATATTTTCGGTCTTCAAATCTAAGTCAATGAGAATGTGTCCTTTAGCAAGATGAAACACCTCAGCTAAAGTTGGAATTTGATACTCACTTAATGTGCCATCGGAATTTTTGAGTCTTAGTTTTCTAAGCTCCTCAAAAGTATAGTTCTCCACAGGCCCAAATCCATTTGTAGTACGATTTATGGTACCATCATGCATAAGCATCACCACGCCATCTTTTGATGTTTTTGCATCAATTTCTATAATATCGACACCTTCTTTAATGGCGTTCTCTACCGCCAGAAGCGAGTTTTCTGGTGCAAAATTATGAGCTGCTCTATGTGCTGCTACTAACACTTTTGAAGCATCTTTAGCAAAAAAAGCATGCTGAAGATAATCCTGTGCCATGGCGGCAGGGCTAACCAATAGGAAGAATAATACTACATTTTTAATACTCATGATTAATCTATTTGAAAAGGCTGGCGTAAAGTTTTCATGACTATAAAGTCCATTCTATTTATGGTTTAATTGCAAACATTTATTCTTTTGTGTGTCGTCTTTCTGGCGTGTCTGGAATTTGATTTATAAGTACGTTTGGTTTATTACCATTTTTCTTCAAAATGAAAGAGTCATAAAGGTCTCCCGAACCCGTAAATGCTTTATAATGAACTAAATCTTCTGCCACCGTAATAACCTGAAATAGCTGTGTATTTTCAGCTTTACGCTTCATCCAGCTTTCTTCATAGGTCATATCATACATTTTAGGCCCACTTACAGACACCACATACACGGTACCTGCTTCCTTAGATTTGACAGACGAGCCTGTTGCTACATTGTTGGCGGTTCCTCTACCATAAGCGTGGTCGTGTCCTTGCAACACCAAATCGACTTTGTGTTTATCAAAAATCGGTTTGAATGTATCTCTTAATACTATATTATCTCTGTTTGGTTTGGTAGAATAAATAGGATAATGAAACGTAATAACCGTCCATTTTTTAGGATTTACAGTCAATAGAGAATCTAACCATTTCGCTTGAGCATTTCTATAATACTCAGACTCATCTATCTGCTCTGCATCTAATGAAACCACCTTTAACTCTGGGTAATTTATCTCATAGCACGTTTCCTCTAAGCCTGGCACGCCATTTTGTGGTAGGTTAAACTGAGGCCGCCATTGCGGCGAAAGTTTTACATCTCTATACTCATGGTTTCCCGGTGTCATAACACTTGGTACCTGTGCATGAATAAATCCACCTGCATGAAACCACTCTCCCCATTCTACATCTCTATCGTGTCTGTTAATTAAATCTCCTGCATGTAACATGAAGTCTATATTTGGCATGGTATGATAGGCCTCCCTAATTATTCTTGACCACATAGACTTTACATCATTTTGGGCATCGCCAAAATACACGAAAGAAATAGGCGAATCTTTACCCGGCATACTTACCTGAAACCATTCGCTCCAAGCCTCTCCTCCTCCTACTCTATACACATATTTTTGCCCTGGCTCTAAATTTTTGATAATTCCCGAATGGTAATTGGCCTTAACTACGGGTTCATTTTCACGAGCCACTATTAAACTTTCTGTTGCTGCCTTTATCCTTTTTGGATTTTCTCTAAACTCTGGGCCATGCGTGGCTTTTCCGTATTCAATAAAGCCTTCCGTCATATTTAAAGAGGTACGCCAGTTTACGGCTACAGAGGTTATTGGGTCTTCTGTCAGGTTTAGAATAATTCTGTCAGGAACGTTACTCGGAAAAAGTAATTTATGATCTGGATACTGACTCATCAAGGAATCTAGATGGGCATAGCCGTGACTGTGTTTATTTACACCATGCAAATGCTCTATTTTTTGAGCAAAAGTAGGGCTCAAAATTGAACATAGAGAAAGTGTATAAAATACTATTTTACAGCACTTTAACTTATAATAAAGTTTCATATTATAGATTTTATTTATTTACAATAGATTGCTATTTTTGTCTAAACTCCTACCTCTAATATATCCCGATATTCACTAATAAGACTTCAAGTCCATGAAAATGGACTATTAGGTTTTAAAAGTATTTTTAAAAATCATCTTATTTCAACTTGGCCAAACGCCATTTTCAATTAATCAATGAGAACTAAAGCAATTATTTTTCCCATTCTGGTTTCTTTCCTTTTTTTTAAATCTTGTAGACAAAAGGAACAAACAC
>JBNMFK010000036.1:0-18561 GCA_051269965.1 Algoriphagus sp.
TACCTTTTTTGAATTTGAATTTGAATAGGCAATGGAATACAATAACGGACTTAATCATAACATTTCTCGTCTAAAGAGCTTTCCTAGCTTTTTACGACCTTGGCTTTTAGACAGGACCCTTGGCAAAACCGTGAAGTATGTTGGTACGTCTGGAGTTCATTTCGAAAAAATGACATGTCAGGAAGTAGTAGTTTCTTTAGGAAACAGCCGAAAAGTCCAAAATCATATTCATCAGCTACATGCAGCCGCAACTACACTTTTAGCTGAAACGGCCACGGGGATGGTGGTAGGAATGAATATCCCTGATGACAAAATACCACTTATGAAAAACTTAAGTGTTAAATTTATAAAGAGAAGCTTGGGAGCACAAACCGCCGTAGCCAGCCTCAGTAAGGAACAAATTAACACCATAAGAACTACAGAAAAAGGAGAGTTGAGCGTTCCTGTTAAAGTAACAGACGAAACCGGAGAGGAGGTAATCATAGCCGAAATGAACTGGGCTTGGATTCCAAAAAACAAATAGATAACATATAATCCATAATGAATAGAAAAATAAATAAAGTAGCCGTACTGGGAGCAGGAATAATGGGGAGCCGTATTGCCCTACATTTTGCCAATATTGGATGTGAAGTACTAGTGCTAGATATGGTTCCAAGAGAACCAAATGATGCTGAAAAAGCAAAAGGATTAGATACATCTTCTCCTCATGTAAGAAACAGAATAGTAAAAGACCTATTCACAGCAGCCGTTAAAGGCAAACCAACTTCTACCTATAGTAAGGATGTGGTAAACAGAGTATCCTTAGGGAACTTTGATGACGACATGGTCAAAATCAAAGATGTGGATTGGATAATTGAGGTAGTTGTAGAAAGACTAGACATTAAAAAAATTATTTATGAGAAGGTAGAAGCCCATAGAAAGCTTGGAACGTTAGTTACTTCTAATACTTCTGGAATACCTATTCATTTGATGTCTGAAGGCCGAAGCGAAGATTTTCAAAAGAGCTTCTGTGGGTCCCACTTTTTTAATCCTCCTAGATATTTAAGACTTTTAGAAATAATCCCTGGTCCTAAAACAGACCCAAAAATTATAGACTTTTTACTTCATTACGGAGATTTATATTTAGGAAAGCAAACTGTTCTTTGCAAAGACACCCCAGGCTTCATTGCCAATAGACTCGGTATTTATGCTATGGTGCAAACCATTAGAACAGCCGTAGAAATGGACCTGACAGTGGAGCAGGTCGACAAATTAACTGGACCAGTGGTAGGAAGACCTAAGTCTGGCTCATTTAGACTTTCAGATGTTGTAGGACTAGACACCACCGTCAATGTATGTAATAACCTTGCCTCCCACAAAACAGACGAGTCAGTAGCTGCCTTTGAGCTGCCTCCAATCATGGCCAGCCTCATGGAAAAGAAATGGCTAGGTGATAAAACAGGACAAGGTTTCTATAAAAAGACCAAAGATGAGAAAGGTAAAACGGTCATCTTAGCCCTTGATTTTGAAACTATGGAGTACAGACCCACTGAGAAAGTACGTTTTGATACTTTGGGAGCTACCAAGAATGTGGACTCCTTAGCTGAAAGATTTGGAGTTCTTCTAGCCGGAAAAGACCAAGCTGGAGAATTCTATAGAAAAACACTGACGGATGGATTTAGATATGCTACGTTCAGAATTCCTGAAATAGCAGATGAACTCTTTAGAGTAGATGACGCTGTTAAAACTGGTTTTGGATGGCAAATGGGACTTTTTGAAACTGCTGACGCGGTTGGCGTTAAGAAGTTTGTGGAAATAGCAGAAGCTGAAGGAAACAAACCTTCTCCATGGGTTTATGATATGCTTTCTGAGGGAAATGATTCTTTCTATAAAATAGAAAATGGCAAGAGACTCTATTACGACATTCCGAGTAAGTCTTACGTGGTTATTCCAGGTACAGAGTCTTTTATTATTCTCGATAATATTAGAAAAACGAATGTAATCTGGAAAAACGCTGGTTCTACTATTTTTGATTTAGGAGATGGTATTGCAGGACTGGAATTCCATTCCAAAATGAATACTTTCGGCGTTGAAGTCGTAGAAGGTTTAACTAAATCTTACGATTTAGCAGAAAAAGATTTCAGAGGTCTAGTTATAGGGAATGACAGCAACGAAGCATTCTCTGCCGGAGCAAATCTGGCGATGCTATTTATGCATGCTATCGAACAAGATTTTGATGAAATAAATATGATGATAGCAGGCTTCCAGCAAAGTATGATGAGAGCCCGCTATTCTTCTATTCCTGTGGTAACAGCAGCTCATACACTTACCTTAGGTGGAGGTTGCGAGCTTAACCTACATGCCGATAAAATAGTAGCGGCGGCAGAAACCTATATGGGCTTAGTAGAAGTAGGTGTTGGTTTGATCCCAGGAGGTGGAGGAACAAAAGAAATGGCCCTCAGAGCCTCTGATATCTATAATCCTGGAGATTCTGAATTGAATGTAATTCAAGCAGCATTCATGAACATTGCACAAGCCAAAGTTTCTGGCTCTGCTTATGAGGCGATGGAAATGCATTATCTTAAGAAAGGAAGAGACCAGATTGTTCTTAACAGATCAAGACTTCTTGCAGAAGCAAAACAAGCTGCCGTAGAATTAGCCGAAAATGGTTATACGATGCCTACCAAAAGAATGGACGTTAAAGTTCAAGGAAAAGCCGGAATTGCACTTTTTAAAGCGGGTATAAAATCTATGCGTCTAGGAAATTATATTTCTGACCATGATGCTTTAATTGTAGACAAACTAGGTTATGTGATTTCTGGAGGTGATTTGAGCTATGCTCAAAACGTTTCTGAAGATTACCTCCTAGATCTAGAGAGAGAGGCTTTCTTGAGCCTTTGTGGTGAACAAAAAACATTGGAAAGAATGCAGGGCTTGTTAACTACCGGAAGGCCACCTCGGAACTAGACTTAAAAGACGAGAGACTTCATGCAAAAAACATTTTAATATGGGAAGACATAACTTTAAAAAACTAAACATCTGTAAAAGGTCAATAGACTCATTAGTTGATGTTTATAAGCTTTCAATAAATTCCCCTAATGATGAAAAGTTTCGCCTTACTTCTCAAATCCATAAGTCGGTCATTTCTGTTCCCTCACACATAGCCGAGGGTTCTAGACGAGGAACAAATAAGAACTTTCCAAGATTTCTAGACGTCAGTTTAGGGTCAGCTTTCGAGCTTGAAACTCTATTGATTCCTACAGAAACACTTAGTCTTGTTCCGAATGAGGTTTCTATTTTTGAAAAATTAATTAACGAATTAAAAGAAATCCAAAACATGGTTTTTGGGTTTCAAATAAAAATAAAATGATTAAGAAATAGGACAGGCTATTAACTTTCTAAGTTATAGGAGTCTTACATCTTATATGTCTTTAATCTTAAATATTAAAAAATATGAACGCATACATCATTAAAGGATATAGAACGGCCGTCGGGAAATCTGGCAGAGGTGGATTTAGATTCACTCGTCCAGACGATTTAGCCGCAGAAAATATCAAATATTTATTGGCACAAGTTCCAGAACTAGATCCTTCTAGAGTGGATGACTTGATTGTAGGAAACGCTGTGCCAGAAGCTGAGCAAGGCATGCAAATGGCTCGCTACATCTCCTTATTATCAATGGGGAAAGCCGTGCCCGGAGTTACGATTAACAGGTACTGCGGTTCTGGCATTGAGGCAATAGCCATGGCAGCTGGAAAAATAAGTGCCGGTATGGCAGACTGTATCATTGCGGGAGGAACAGAATCTATGTCTATGGTACCTACGATGGGCTGGAAAACAGCACTGAACTATGCTATTGCCAAAGACAATCCAGACTACTACTTAGGAATGGGCTTAACGGCAGAGCAAGTAGCTCAGGATTTCAAGATCTCGAGAGAAGACCAAGATGAATTCTCTTACCAGTCTCATATGAAAGCTCTAAAAGCTCAAGCAAAAGGGACTTTTGATGAGGAAATTGTTCCTATCACTGTAACGGAGACCTACTTTGACGCTGCTTCTGGGACGAAAAAAACAAAGGAAACTATCATAAGTAAAGATGAAGGGCCTAGAGCAGGAACTAGCGTTGAGGCTTTAGCCAGATTACGACCAGTATTCTCTGCCGGTGGTAGTGTTACCGCTGGAAACTCTTCTCAAACGTCAGATGGAGCAGCGTTCGTTATCGTCATGTCTGAAAGAATGGTAAAGGAGTTAAACTTAGAGCCTGTAGCTCAAATGCTGGCCTATGCAGTAGCAGGTTGTGATCCTAGAGTTATGGGGATCGGTCCAGTTTATGCAGTGCCTAAAGCTCTTGAGCAAGCTAATTTAAAATTAAAGGATATTGATCAAATAGAGTTAAACGAAGCCTTTGCTTCTCAGTCTCTTGCGGTTATCAGAGAATTAGATATCGACCCCAGCAAATTAAACCCGAATGGAGGAGCTATTGCTTTAGGACATGCACTTGGGTCTACGGGTGGAAGACTTACCGTTCAGATTCTAAACGAAATGAGAAGAAGAAAGCAGAAATACGGTCTAGTAACAGCTTGTGTAGGAGGTGGACAAGGAGTAGCAGGAATCTACGAATTGCTTAAATAGAAAAACTCATTGCTTCAAAAACAAAAAGGCTCGTGATTTCTCACGAGCCTTTTTGTTTGGATGTTTTTCTAAGATCAATTAACTAATTCCAGATACCCTTTGTAGGTAAACACTTCAGAGTTTTCTTCTAATCTATTGAATTGGACTTTGATTAAATAATAGTAAGTCCCTACTGGCATGACACTTCCATTAATTCCTATCCCATTCCAGCTGAGGCTTGTTCCTTCCCCATTTGCCACTAGCAAACCGTACCGATTATAAATTTCATAACTGATACTTTTTATAAAAGCTGGGCAATCCATAGGCTCGAAGGTATCATTCTTGCCATCTCCATTAGGAGAGAAAATGTTAGGGAAGGCTATTTTATTGCAGTTATCTGCACAGATAATATTACTTGGCTGACTCTCTGCATCCAGAATACTCACCGCCGTCACATAATAACATCCTGCAAAGCCGTCAGAAGGGTTTTTCCTGTGATCAAATGTTGTACTGTTTCCTTCTGTAATCCCTACTTGTTCAAAAGAACCATCCGGAGTTCTAGAGAAATAAACATTATATCTTACCAAGTCTGAACGACACTCCGCTCCATTTATAGATTCTGGCGTACTCCAATTTATTGTATTCGTAAACGCATTTGGACTACAAAAGTCATTTTGGACGGCCTCTTCGCAGCCTATATTTTCTAGATTTATAACCAGCGGGCACGGAGGACTACGGTCTGCCGCTGACTGACATATTTCTTGAGAATTATTTTTCAACAAACCGAAGATTGAAGCTTCATTTTCATAAATACCCACGGTCATAACTTTATAACAATACTCTATATTATTTTCTATAACAATCGATTGATCTCCGTCTGCCAGATATAAATCGACTCCTTTATCAATGTATTCATAGGTATTTGGACCTGTCACTGCCACTTCAGCTATCACATTAAAGACACCAGGAATTCCCTTATCCTCTCTTAAAACCAAATGATTTTGATTGTCATTTACCCAAGGAGTATTGACTTCCCAGCTTAAATGTACTTCCCTGTCGTCTGGACTACTACTTAACCTCACAGAGGTGGCTGCGGGAGCCTCGCCCATAAGCTTATCATTCTCAAAAAAGAAGGCAAGTTTATATTTATAAACGTCGTTTGTAGTATTTAAACCCGTATCTGTAAATAAAGTGTCGGGGGCATCATCTAGAAGCGTGGTGATAGAAGCTATTTCTTCAAAATTATCACCTCCGAGCCCAACTGTTCTAAAAAGTTTATAAACAAAAGGGCCCTCAAAGGCCGTTATATCTAAGCCCAAAGGCCTGGTCCATTTCACATGAATTTCACCACTTGTCTCATCAGTTGTTCCTACGTCGACATGAGTAATAACTGGAACTCTTTTAGGCAATTCACTACCAATACAAAATTCAGGAGAGGGTGAACTCTGCATGTTATTAAATTCAGATACACTTATATCCGCCACGATTCGATAACTATAAATCTGCCCTCTTTCTGCTTCCGGATCAATAAAAGTAGTATCCAGAAGACCCACCTCTCCTATTTTCTCATATCGCCATTCATTTGGCATACCTTGCAAACAAATACTTGGGTTTAAGCCGCTACAGCCAGCCCTTCTATAAATCATAATTTTACCACCTCGGGGACAATCGGGATATTGCTGCCATTTGAGCCTAACACCTTCTTCCACTTCCTCTGCCACTAAACCTTTAGGACGTTGGGGGTTAATATTGATTTTTATGGTTTTAATGTCTACCAACTGTGTAATGAATCTTCCCGGCTGGTCCACTACTTTAAAAAGAACATCATAAGACTGCTCTCTTACGTGATCACAATTCGTCTGCCAAGTAAATGTCCCTACAGCAGGTGAAATTTGACCTGAAGCCGACTCAAAAGTGGCTGGGTCGTCTGCGATAAAAGGAACCACAACGCCACTTGGATCTATATTATAGACTCCGCCATTCGTTGTTATTATTAATGCCTGCCCTTCGTCTTTGTCTGTTGCAAACACTTCAAATTCAATTTTATCTCCAGCCTCTACACAGAAATCATTTGGCACTTCTATCTCTGGTCTTCTATTGTCTGTTTCCACTACAATAATCTGCATATCGCGTACAATTTCGCCTATCCGAACAAAAGTACCGTTAGGGGCTTTTCGCCATTCTTCAATCACAAAAGCTACGTTATACTGTCCAAGCTGCTGTGGTGCATCCCAAATCAAATCACCGGTCAGGGCGTCAATTCTAAAAGTAGCTGGCCCTGTTCCTGCTTCATTCTGAATGGGAGCATCCCCTTTTGTGGTAGGGTCTTCATAACCTTCAATTGGCCCGCCAACACCATTTGACAATTGTTTATCTTCAAAAGGGATTGTCAACTTATAAGAAAGACTATCTCCATCAGTGTCAAAAGCACCGGGGTTGTGAACAAACCTAACACCTACCGCAGCAGAGTCAATAGGAATATTAAGTAAGACAGGCGTACTATTAAGACCAAAAGCCGAATTGATAACCAATGTAGTTTGCACAAAAAACGTTATATCGTCGGAAGGTTGAGGTAGATTTATTGTAGCTTCATTTCTGTTGGGAATTCCTACGCTCACCTTATACACTCCTGGGCCGGGGAAGGTCACTACCGTTTCATATGTATTTCTAACTGTAGTGGAGCTAATTGAAACCTTTTCTTTACGAGGGACCTTATAACTCACCACGCCATTATTTACAAACCCAGGGAAAAAATCTACGTCTTCTTGAGCTTCATTGGCACTTCTTCCTCCTACTTCATCTGTATAGGTGGTTAGGGTAACCCGATAGGTCAATGAGGTCATTGATATCCTTTGAGCCGTAATTTCTCCAGCTCTTAAGTGTGTAGCCTCGGCTTTGAACACACAAAATGTTAAAAATCCAGAAAGAATTAAGCAAAGAAACTTCTTCATTTATGTTTAATACAAGAGATGTTTTATAAATAACGCAGGCTGAGCACCAATATTTATATAAGCAGGAAATACCGTTAATTTCTCCAAATATATCAAAACAAATAGATTATTGAGCCCAGACTTTATAGAAGTACGAGGATTGAGCACAAGCCGTCTAAAAAAACAAGAAATAGCCCTTTGATATTGGTTTTTAAATTGGTTCTAAACTGTTTGGTACTTACTTTTGGAACAATAATTTAAGCTAGCGAAAAGGCTTTAGATTTTTAAATCGAAAATAAATAAATTTCCATTTATATGTCTTGGATAACCAAAACATTAAGTAGTTCTATCGGGAAGAAAGTCCTCATGTCAATCACAGGACTTTTTCTTTGTAGTTTTCTGATCATTCATTTGATTGGCAATCTTCAATTGTTCAATAATGACGGCGGCTATAGCTTTAACAAGTATACCGTTTTTATGACTACAAATCCTTTAATAAAAACTGTTTCTTACTTATTGTATGTTTCTATTCTTTTTCATGCCTTTTGGGGGCTTTATTTAGAATTTATCAATAGAAAAGCTAGGCCTGTTGCTTACTCCAAATCTAAAAATCAAGGCTCTTGGGCTAGTAAGAAGATGGCCGTACTTGGTACTATTCTTCTAGTTTACTTAGCCGTTCACTTAGGAGATTTTTGGTTTGAATACAAATGGGGGCACTTACCTTATGTTACCTACACTGAAGATTTACGAACGGGTAAACTCATAAGCCAAGAGGCTATGTCAGCGGACTATACTCAAGCCGTGAAAATGCTAGAGATTGTGAATCCAGAAGCTGGAACTAAAGCAGTTACTGTTAAAGATCTTTATGTAGAGGCTGAGGAGGCATTTTCTAAAATATGGTTGGTCATCCTCTACGTATTTTCTATGCTAGCTTTAGGCTTTCACTTAGTTCACGGTTTCCAAAGTGGTTTCCAAACTTTAGGCATCAATCATCCCAAGTACACGCCACTAATTAAAACATTAGGGACTTGGATCTTTGGAATTCTGATTCCTTTCGCTTTTGCCACAATTCCTGTTTATTTTCTAATTAAATAATTTAAAAGATAGAATCCATGGCGAAATTCAAACTTGATGCCAAGATACCTGGAGGTCCAATAGCCGAAAAGTGGACGTCTTATAAAGATAAAATCAACCTGGTAAACCCTGCGAACAAGCGTTCTATCGACGTTATTGTTGTAGGAACTGGCTTGGCTGGTGGGTCTGCTGCTGCCACACTGGCTGAGCTTGGCTATAACGTTAAAGCATTTTGTTACCAAGATTCTCCAAGAAGAGCTCACTCTATTGCCGCTCAAGGTGGTATAAATGCTGCTAAGAATTACCAAGGAGACGGCGACTCTAATCATAGATTATTCTATGATACCGTAAAGGGTGGAGATTATCGCTCTAGAGAGGCCAATGTCCATAGACTTGCAGAAGTTTCTGGAAACATCATTGATCAATGTGTCGCACAAGGTGTCCCATTCGCTAGAGATTATGGTGGATTATTGGACAATCGTTCTTTTGGTGGCGTATTAGTTTCTAGAACCTTTTACGCGAAAGGACAAACGGGACAGCAGTTATTATTGGGAGCCTACTCGGCCATGAACAGACAAATCTCTCGTGGAAAGATTCAAATGCATAATCGTCACGAGATGTTGGATCTAGTTATTGTAGATGGTAAGGCTAGAGGAATTATTGCTAGAAATCTTATTACTGGCGAAATAGAAAGGCACTCTGCTCATGCTGTAGTTATAGCAAGTGGTGGCTATGGTAATGTTTATTATTTATCTACCAACGCTATGGGATCTAATGTAACTGCGTCATGGAAGATTCATAAAAAAGGAGCCTTCTTTGCTAATCCTTGTTATGCCCAAATACATCCTACATGTATTCCAAGATCTGGTGACTATCAGTCAAAGTTGACATTGATGTCTGAGTCTCTCAGGAATGATGGAAGAATATGGGTACCTAAAAACCTTGATGACGTAAAGGCAATCAGGGAAGGAAAACTGAGACCTACAGAATTAAAAGAAGAAGACAGAGATTATTATTTAGAGAGAAGATATCCAGCATTTGGTAATCTAGTCCCTAGAGACGTCGCTTCTAGAGCAGCCAAAGAACGTTGTGATGAAGGCTATGGTGTGAATAAAACGGGAGAAGCTGTTTATTTAGACTTCAAAGCGTCCGTGGAGAGATATGGAAAAGAGCAAGCTCTTATCCAAGGAAACAAAGAGGTCTCTCAGGAAGAGATAGTAGCCTTAGGGACTAAGGTGATACGAGCCAAATATGGTAATCTTTTCCAGATGTATGAGAAAATCGTTGACGAAGACCCGTACACTACACCAATGATGATTTATCCTGCTATCCATTATACCATGGGAGGCGTTTGGGTTGACTATAATTTGATGACAACCGTTCCTGGTTGCTATGCCATTGGCGAAGCTAATTTCTCTGAGCACGGTGCCAATAGATTAGGAGCTTCTGCTCTAATGCAAGGTCTAGCCGATGGTTATTTCGTTTTGCCTTATACCATAGGGGATTACCTTTCTGATGATATAAGAACTGGAGAAATTTCAACGGACAGCCCAGAATTCGAAGCTGCGGAAAAAGATGTAAAAGAAAAGCTGAATTTCTTCGTGAATAATAAAGGAAATCACTCTGTGGATTACTTCCATAGAAAGCTGGGTAAAATCATGTGGGATAAAGTGGGCATGTCAAGATCCAAAGAAGGATTGATAGAGGCTATCGATGAAATCCAATCCCTTCGTAAAGATTTTTATAAAAACGTCTCTGTTCCCGGAACTGCAGACGAAGTAAATCCTGAACTAGAAAAAGCATCTCGCGTAGCTGATTTCTTAGAATTGGGTGAGCTTTTTGCTAAAGATGCTTTAGAAAGAAATGAGTCCTGTGGAGGACACTTTAGAGAAGATTATCAGACAGAAGATGGTGAAGCTCTTAGAGACGACAAGAACTACGCCTATGTAGCGGCTTGGGAATATAAAGGCGAACCATCTGAAGCCATATTGCACAAAGAGGAATTAGTATTTAATGACATAGAGCTAAAAACACGCTCTTACAAATAATAAAAGCATGGATTTAACACTGAAAATTTGGAGACAAAAAAATGCCAAAGAAAAAGGTGGTATTATCGACTACAAAGTTTCCGATATATCCGGGCACATGTCTTTCTTAGAAATGATGGATGTGCTAAATGAAGAATTAATAGCAAAAGATGAAGACCCTGTGGCTTTTGAGCATGACTGTCGTGAAGGCATTTGTGGCTCATGCTCAATGCATATTAATGGCGAGCCCCATGGTCCAGAGACGGGCACCACTACTTGTCAGTTACACATGCGTCGTTTTAATGACGGAGACGAAATTTATATTGAACCTTTCAGAGCCAAAGCTTTTCCTGTTATTAAGGATCTCATGGTAGATAGATCGGCCTTCGATAGAATTCAGCATGCTGGTGCATACATCTCAGTAAATACTTCTGGAAATACACAAGACGCGAATGCCATCCCAATTCCTAAGGCTGATGCGGATATGGCTTTTGATGCTGCCACTTGTATAGGCTGCGGAGCTTGCGTGGCTTCCTGCAAGAATGCTTCAGCTATGCTCTTTGTCTCTGCTAAGGTATCTCAATTTGCTCTCTTACCTCAGGGTAAATTAGAAGCTGCCGACAGAGTAAAGAATATGGTGAAACAAATGGATCTAGAAGGTTTTGGAAACTGCACGAATACAGGAGCTTGTGAAGTAGAATGTCCTAAAGGAATTTCACTTGAAAATATTGCTAGAATGAATAGAGAATACTTGTCTGCTAGCGTAAGTTCTGCAGACTAAGCATTTTTCAAACGATTGTCTACAGAAAAAGCCTTCCAAATGGAAAGCCTTTTCTGTAGTTACTCCTCCAATTTAGGACCTATATAAACTGTGGTTAGGATTAAATTCTTTCTAGAATTTCCCTAAACCATACCGTATAGCTTTCTGGATTCACTTTAATTTCCTCTTTAACTTCTGACACTTTCACCCATTTAAAGGCTGCCACCTCTTCTGGATTAGCTACAAAATCATCATTGAACTCGCCATAGAAAACATGATCTATTTCATGTTCAGTAAGGCCATTGTCAAATTCAGCATGATATCTGAAGGTGAATTTGTATTCCAAATCACAGTTAAAACCCATTTCTTCCCCCAATCTTCGTCGTGCAGCAACTAGCATAGTATCTCCTTCATTAGGGTGACCGCAGCAAGCATTTGTCCATAGTCCCGGCGAATGATATTTCACAAAGGCCCTTTGATGAATCAGTATCTCTCCTTTTCTATTAAATATAAGAACAGAAAAAGCCCTATGAAGTAAGCCTAAAAGGTGCACCTTTAGTTTTTCGTCGAAGCCAATAATCTCATCATCATCATTAACTAGAGCTATGTTTATTATCTCTTCTTTTGCCATGTATTAAAATGCTATTCTACGTTTATTTATAGGCAAAATCCCTAAATTTCGTGCCCAAACATTTAAAGCCAACTATGAGACTATACAAAACAGGCAAAGGATTTATTATTGAAAACGAAGGCAAGTACTATTTATCAAAAGAAACCAATTGGGATTCTTTTATAAACAGGAAGGACCTCTATTTTGCTGTCAACAGCGAAATTAATAAACTGGTTTCCAAAGATGGCCTAAAGGCCATAATTTCTACTGGATCGTTAGCCCCAATTCTTAGCCAAGAAGTTTGGGCATCAGGCGTTACGTACATGCGTAGTAAAAAAGCCAGAATGGAAGAATCCAAAGATTCAGGCGGCGGCGATTTTTATGATAAAGTATATGACGCTGACAGGCCTGAATTGTTTTTTAAGGCTACTGCAGGTCGCGTAGTAGGGCCTGGAGAAAATATTAGAATTAGAAAAGATTCAAAGTGGAATGTACCAGAGCCAGAATTAACCCTATTCATCAATACTTTTGGTCAAATTTCTGGATATACTATAGGTAATGATGTGAGTAGCAGAGATATTGAAGGTGAAAATCCCTTGTATTTGCCACAAGCCAAGTCTTACGACAAAAGTGCAGCCTTAGGGCCATGCATTTATGTTTCGGCATTACCTATTGACCCTTCTTCGACGATAACATTAGAGATTTCAAGGTCAAATAAGATCCTATTTAAGGAGTCCATTGAAATCAATCAGATGAAAAGAACCCATACCGACCTAGTAAAGTACCTTTACGCCGAATGTTCTTTTAGTCAGGGTTGTTTTTTGATGACAGGCACAGGAATTATCCCAGAAGATGAATTCACACTTCAAGTAGGCGACAAAGTAGACATTAGTATTGAACATATAGGAACGCTTTCTAACACCGTAGAAACAAAATAACATGAGTTTATCTGGACAAAACATTATTGGCTTTAGTAATTCTTCCGAAGGAACTGTCGCCATACAAGCATTAAATCCTGCAACAGGAGATACCTTAGGCCCTATTTTTTATAATGCTACCTTAGGCGAATTGTCGACTGCCACGGAATTAGCCGAAGAAGCCTTCATCATTTATCGAAAAAAAAGTGGTGAAGAAAAAGCCGGATTTCTAAGAAAAATAGCAGACGAAATAGAGACTATTGGAGAAGAGTTAACCGTCAGGTACGTCTCTGAAACCGGACTTCCAGAGGGCAGAGCTAACGGAGAAAGAGGCCGAACATGTGGGCAGCTCAGGTTGTTTGCAAGTTTATTAGCCGAGGGCTCCTGGGTAGATGCCAAAATAGACCCCGCATTACCGGAAAGACAACCGATACCTCGTGTAGACTTACGCTCTATGGAGCGTCCATTAGGACCTGTAGCAATTTTTGGAGCCAGTAATTTTCCCTTAGCTTTCTCAGTAGCTGGAGGAGATACGGCTTCCGCCTTAGCAGCAGGTTGTCCTGTAATTTTCAAAGCTCACCCAGCCCATTTAGGTACTTCCGAATTAATAGGGACAGCCATTCAAAAAGCAGCGAAAGCGTGCAATATGCCCGACGGCGTTTTTTCTATGCTTCATGGTGACCCAGAGCTCAGCCAAGCTTTGGTAAAAGACTCAAAAATTAAAGCAGTTGGTTTTACAGGTTCTTATAAGGTCGGCAAATTGCTTTTTGATATAGCCAATAATAGGCCAGTACCTATTCCAGTATACTCTGAGATGGGCAGTACTAATCCTGTTTTTATACTTCCAAAAATGCTAGCTTCTCAAACAGAAAAATTAGCAGAAAGTTATATCAACTCTGTGAACATGGGTGTAGGTCAATTCTGTACGAATCCAGGAGTATTACTGATTCAAAAAAATCAATCTTTTATAGATACTTTAGAGAAAAAAGCGAAGGAAGTTACTGGTGGAAATATGTTAACTACAGGCATTAGAGATGCTTATAATTCTGGAGTATCTGAAGCTAAAAAATACACCAAGGTCATAGCTGTAGGTAAAAAAGCAGATGGGATTACAGGCGTAGAGCCTACGTTACTTTTTGCTGATTATCAAACATTTAAAGATAATCCACAACTTGATGAAGAGATTTTTGGCCCAACAAGTTTAGTGGTAGAGGGAAACTCCAGAGAGGAGTATTTAGAAATAGCCAGAGGCCTAAGCGGTCACTTAACAGCTACGGTGCATGGTTCAGAAGAAGAGCTTATTGAATACGCTGAACTTTTAGAGATTTTAGAGCAAAAAGTCGGTAGGTTAATTATCAATGGTTTCCCTACAGGTGTCGAGGTTTCTCATGCGATGGTACACGGAGGGCCTTTCCCTTCGACCACAAATAGTAGAAGTACATCAGTTGGCACTGGAGCCATCACCAGATTCACTAGACCTGTTTGTTTCCAAGACCTTCCTGACTCCTTACTCCCAGACGAACTTAAGCAAGGGAATCCTTTAAAGATTTGGAGAAAGGTAGATGGTGAAACGAAGAAATAAAAAATATGAATTTACATCTTAGCGAGAAGGTAATTATTGTTTCTGGTGGAGCCAAGGGCATTGGCGAAGGCATCGTCAGTCAATTAGCTTTGGAAGGAGCAATACCTGTTATTATTGGCAGGAACGAGGGCGATAATCAAGCTTGTCTCGATAAAGTTTCTGCAGCAGGCGGTTTGGGTTTTGCCGTTAAAGCAGAACTCTCCAAGCCAGAAGCTTGCGAGGTCGCCATCAAGGAAGTCGTTGATAAATTTGGAAGAATAGACGGACTCGTCAATAACGCTGGCTTGAATGATGGCGTAGGACTAGAAGACGGAAATTATGCCGATTTTATGCAGTCTCTTCATAATAACCTAGTCCACTACTACTTACTGGCTCATCATGCTCTTCCCTATTTGAAAAACGCTCAAGGGAGTATTGTAAACATTAGTTCTAAAGTAGCAGAAACGGGCCAAGGAGGAACATCTGCATATGCAGCCGCAAATGGTGGCAGAAATGCTTTGACTAGAGAATGGGCTGTAGAATTATTGAAATATGGTATTCGCGTAAATGCAGTAGTGGTAGCTGAAAGCTATACGCCCATGTATGATAGATGGATAAAGTCCCTTCCAAATGGCGAACAGCAACTAGAAGAAATATATAATAGGATACCGCTTGGAAACCGAATGACCACCGTAGAAGAGTTGGCGAATATGGTCGTATTCCTTCTATCGAAAAGATCTAGCCACACGACTGGGCAAATTATGCATGTAGACGGAGGATATGTACACTTGGACCGCTCGCTGATAAAAAAGTAAGCTAGGGCTGTTTAAGTGGGTACCATTCTATGTTTTGTAAGTTCCCTCTTCGACTTACCTTGTTTTCCGGAGTGTAGTATTTGGCCAAGTAATCTAAGATAGCTGGCTCCGCTTCACCTAGGTCCCAAAGGTTTTGAGTCTTTTGCATCCAAGTAATTTTCTCCTTCCAACCTTCCCTGGTAAACCTATTCATGGAGATGAGCTTTGCAGAATGGCATCCTGTGCATTGCCCTTTTACGAGCATCATGTTTTTATCTAAGAAAAGACCACTCTCTGGATCTTTTTGCTTATCTATTGTAATGGCTTCTGTAACAGGCTGACTTGTTTTACAAGCAAGAAAAACCAAAAACATAAAAAGTAAAACTCCTGATTTTCTGAATGCCGTACTCATAAGGAGGTGATTTTAACAGCCACTCTATGGCAAGCATTATTTAAATATCCCTTCGGATTCCAACCAGGTATCACCATCGGTTGAGCCGTACCACTGCTATCCGTGGCTTTGGCCCATACTTCATAATAGCCCTCTTGTGGAAAACTGACTTCAGCCTGCCATTGCTGCCAAGCTAGTCTATTTACAGGAGTCTTCAAGTCACAACTTTGCCAAGTAGCTCCAAAGTCTATGGAGAAAACTACATGTTTGACTTCCAAATCACCTGCCCAAGCGTGACCTCTAATGGTCAAAGCTTTCCCCCGAGCGAGAACCACACCCGTTTTAGGGTACGTTATTAGCGATTTTACCGGCATACTTTCTATGATCTTGAAATCTTCCTCAGGCACTTTTTGTCCTGGAGCCACTGGATACTTAGGCACCCTATAACTCGTTCCAGTCATTTTAGCTCCGTCGTGTTCTTTATTTCTGATAGAAATTCGCTCTAACCATTTCCCTGAAGTTGACGCTGGCCAGCCTCCAAACACGAGCCGTAAAGGAAAGCCATTCATCACGGGAATATCTGAGTCGTTCAAAGCCCAAGCGACCAGAGATTCATCTTCTAAAGCCTTTACCATAGGCACTCCTCTAGAAATAGGTTCTTTATTTTGATCTCCACTCAGGTGACTGTCCGCAGCATGGTAACCTATATAAACGGCATCTGCTTTAATCCCAGCATCTTCGAGCACATCTTTGAGTCTTACGCCAGTCCATTTACCACAAGAAACCGCTCCTTCTGTCCATTGATTTCCTGAAGCTGGCGGATTATAGCCAGCCCGGCCATTCCCACCACACTCCAAAGTCAAATGATAAGAATACTCCTTAAACTTAGACTTAAGATCTTTGAGCGAATAGCTTTTTTTATTTACAACGGATTCCCCATCAACCTCTAGCGTCCAATTTTCTAGATTGACTTCTTCTGGTGGAATACCGTTATTTCGAATAAACATTTTATCCCCAGGTGTGGTAGCATCATCTAGAAGATGGGGCGGCACCTGCACATTCCAGGGCTTATTATTCAGGATAATTAAATCTGGATGTTTACCTGGAAGTATATCTTCTAAATTCTCTTTTGACAAGCCCACAGGAAACACGCCTTTGGGTAATCTTTTTGCAAAAACAATATCCGCTCCTAACGCCGTTGCCATTGCTGTTAAAGCAGATTTTTTCAAAAAACCACGTCTATTCCAGATTGAACTCATTTTCCCTTATTTCTTATTAATTCAAAGATAAGCCAAAGCCATGGAGAACCATGAAGTATTAAATCAAACCAATCTCCACCGTTCATGCCTTCGGCTCCGCCGAAAATCCATTTTAATTTACCAAAAAGGTGCGGCACAGGTAAAAAAGGAGCCAAGCCAAGCGTCAATGAAGCCACCAGAGGCATAAACCATTTTTTACCTCTCATTCTCCCATTTCTTTACTTGCCAGTTGCCCGTAGCCTGCCCCTATCAAATTATAAACTTTAAAACCATTTTCAAGCAACACTTTTGCGGCTCTAGCACTTCGACCACCTGCAGCACAATACACGAAGTAGATCTTTGATTTATCTAATTTATTGATATTCTCTGTAAACTGAGCATCTTTAAAGTCAACCTTCTCAGATTTTACCAAAATGCCGTTTGACCATTCACCGGCAGTACGCACATCTAAAAGTTGGCTATTTTCTGTGCTTTGATAAGCTATCACAAAATCATCTAAAGAAAGATTCTTAACCTGAGAATTAGCCTCAGCACATGAAAACATGCTGACCCCTAAAATATAAAAGCATAGGTGCTTAAAGTTCTTCATAATCTATGTCTGTTTTGGAATTTTCCACTACACCTACTTCACCAGTATCAGAAGGAATACAAGCTGCACACCCCGCATTCACTACCGCTTGGTAAACAAAAAATGCTCCTACGGCCGAGAAGATATACTGTCCATCAGATAAACTCGTAAATACGATGTAGCTTCCTAAAACCAAACGGAGTACTCGCATGATATTCCAAGGCTGCCTGAGGTAATCTAATATTGTCATATACATTTAAACTTGAGTACAATTTTAAGCATTTAAAGGCGGATTCTATTAAACATTGGTCATGTGATAGTCCATTAACCCTTCTAAAGCATCTGGCAAAAAAATAATATTATTATCAAAATACATCGCAAGCACTTTCTTGAGTTCATCTTTAAAGTGATACGCTATAGAACCTACAAAGCCAATAGTCTCATTCCCTTTTAAATCATAGCCTACTAAATGATGTACAGCAAATGCTTCAAAGGCTATTTCTAAGGTTTCTTTCACCCATCTATCTGGAGACTGACCACTAAAAAAAGGAGCAAAAGAAGCAAAATAGGCATTTGGTCTATCCTCCGTTTTTAGTTTATCAAAAAAGTATTCTCTGTCAACTACCCCATACTCTTGCTCAAAAGCAGCTAAAAGGGCCACTGGCAATTCTTTTCTAAGATAAGCTTTTACAAGCCTTTTCCCTAAATCTGCACCTCCCCCTTCATCACCTAACCAAAAACCCAAAGAAGGTTGCTGATTTATAATTTCGCCTTGGCCATATATTCCTGTCGCAACACCTGTTCCTAGAATACATGCTACGCCAGATTCTTTTTGGAAAAGAGCCCTTGCAGCTCCTAAAAAATCCGAATAAGAAGCGACGAGTAAAGAAGCTCCAAAAGACTGCTTTAGTAGCTTATTCATTCGCTTAGCAATGCCAGGAGATGAAATTCCTGATCCGTAGAAGTGAATTTCGGTAATTTCTCCTTTTAATTGATCTTTCACTTTGGCCAGATTAGCTAAAACAGCCTCATCTGACATATAGTGTAGATTTATCCCAGGGCTTTCAAAAAAAGTTATTG
>JBNMFK010000037.1:0-18481 GCA_051269965.1 Algoriphagus sp.
CTGTGAGGGTGGATTACCTGCCTCTTTTAGATAACCTTACCTCTGTTTCGCTAGACTTAAATAATGCTTATAAAGTAGATTCTATTAAGGATAAAAATGGAGTTTTAAGCTTTTCACACACGAGCAACACAATTACTATTACCGTTCCCAAAAAAACAAGTTCAAACGCTGACCCATCCAAACTTGTGGTATATTATCAGGGCGTGGTACCTGAAGCCAATGCTGGAGAGCTGGGAATGCAGTTCACTACACATGGCAATAATGTGCCTGTTGTTTGGACATTAAGTGAGCCTTTTGATGCTCCTTTATGGTGGCCATGCGTAGATAATCCAGCAGATAAAGCAGACTCTTGTGATGTATGGGTGACTATGCCGTCTTTTTATACGGCTGTTTCGCAAGGTATTTTGGAAGAGATAAAAGTAAACGACGATGGCACTAATACGGCTAAATGGAAGCACCGTTATCCTATTTCTCAGTATTTGATTTCTATTGCGGCTTCTAATTATGAGCTGAAAAAGCAAGAGTTCCAGTTCGGAGAAAATGGAAGAATGGATGTGTTAGATTATATCTATCCAGAAATAGCAAGAAACTCGGATTTGGAAGGCCTTCTAAGTTCTACTGTAGATATGCTTAAGGAGTTTTCGGAAGTATATGGAGAATACCCTTTTATAAAAGAAAAATATGGCCATGCCATGTTTGGTTTTGGTGGAGGCATGGAACATCAAACAATAAGTTCTATGGGTGGTTTTAGCACGGGCCTTATCGCCCATGAGTTAGCTCATCAATGGTTTGGCGATAAGGTTACTTGTGAGACCTGGCGAGATATTTGGGTGAATGAAGGTTTTGCAGAGTTTTCTGCTCTTTACTATTATGAAAAAGCTAATGGACGTAAGGAGTATGACGCACGCGTAGCTTTTCACATGGATGCAGCAAAAGGTACCCTTAGCAGTATTGCTATTCAAAATCCTACTTCTGTTAATGCTATTTTTAACTATCCATTGACCTATCAAAAAGGTTCGGTCGTACTTCATACACTCAGGGGTATTTTGGGAGATGATGTCTTTTTTAAGACGTTAAAGGAGTTTCAGAATACAGAATTTGCATACGGAGCCGCTACAATTGAAGATTTTAAGTTGGTGGCCGAAAGAGTAACTGACTTAGAACTAAACTACTTTTTTGAACAATGGATATTGGGGACAGGCTATCCAAAATATACGTTAGGGTGGGTTCAAAACGAGAATAATACCCTACAAATGAACATTTCACACACTACCACAGGCAATGTGCCCACTTTCACTATTCCTATGGAGGTGGAAGTGTCTTACACGAACGGCACCTCTGAAACTCAAATCATTTTTGTGGATCAAAACGAAATGAGTTTTGAGCTTTCAGACGTGAAACAAGGAATAAGTTCAGTGCTTTTAGATCCTAAGAACTGGATAATAAAAGATTTAGAAACATTTAAATTGAATTCGACGGCGTTGTCAATCGAGAAAGCCGTTGACTTAACTTTATATCCAAATCCCACCTCTGAAGTCTTGAAAATTAAAGGAGAAAATCTATTTGAGATGGCTGTTATTGATGGTACAGGAAAAGTTTTTACAAAATCATACGGTAAAGCTATTAACGTAAAAAACCTCCCAAATGGAAGGTTTTTTGTAAGATTTAAAGACAAGGATGGTAAAGTCTTTGTAAAGTCTTTTGTGAAACAATAATTTCTTAAACAGGTTCTTCTATAGCTAGAGAATCTATTAGTACTGGTTTTACTGCTTCTGGTAGTGGTTCTAATTCTTCGGGTTGAGAAGGATAATCTCTATAGACTGGTGCCTCAGGAACCGGAAGAAAGAATACATCAGTAATGAAATACTTGGTGTCCCCATTCCAAGGAAAACGGACAAATTTCTCTTGGTATACTAAAGTAACACGCTCTCCAGTATTTAAAGCTTTTCTTAAATCTACAGTAACTGAATCTGCAACGGTAGAGAAATCCCAATAGCGAGGTTGTAGGGTACCTGTTTCACCAGAGTAGCCGCCTTCATTTAGCACACCCTCGTAAGTTTTGAAAACATAGCCTCTCTCACTTAGTTTTGAGAGTGTACCTGCTCTCTCCCCTGTGCTGAAATATCCAGTACTGATGTACCAAAATGCAGCAATTAAAAGAGCTAAAACGACAAAAAAGAATATTCTACCTTTCATTATGATGGGTTTTTAAGGTTTACAATACAAAACAAGTGAATTTTTCTAATAAAACCTTAGCCTTGTTATTTAGAACGAATAGCTATTACTGGATTCATAGCGGCAGCCTGCGAAGCAGGAATAATACCTGAAAGGACACCTATGAAGCTAGCTATCACTATGCCTATGAGCATGTTAGAGCTAGTTAAAATGAGATCGAGGGAGCCTATGCTTACAAAACTTATCAAATAAACCAATAGGAGACCTATTCCACCACCAATCACACATAAAAATACAGATTCAAAAAGAAACTGGAATAAAATAAAGTAGTTCTTAGCTCCTAAAGATTTTTGAATACCAATAATATTGGTACGCTCTTTAACGGAAACAAACATAATGTTAGCTATACCAAATCCACCTATCAGCAAAGCAAATGCTCCAATAATATAACCTCCCACTCGTAAAGCTCCAAAGACAGAAGAAAGAGCATTGGCAGCAGCGTCAGGTTTATTAAGTGCGAAATTATCGTCTTCCATAGGTCTCAAACCTCTTTTACTTCGCATTAATCCCGTAATTTCCCCCTCCAAGGATTCCATCCCTCCTTCTTTTTTCAAGGCCTGTAATTGGATCATACCATAAAGGTTTCCAGAAGAGAACATACGCTTGTGTTTAAGAAAAGGGATATATACTTTATCGTCTGGGTTGCCACCTACGTCAACAAGTTGCTTCCCTTTGATTTCTACCGCCCCAATCACAATGAATTTCTGCCCTTTTACTTTGATGCTTTTTCCTATACCATCGTTATTAGGGAAAAGTGTTTGATAGACATCACCACCCAAAATAGCCACGCTTTGGCCAGAGTTGGCTTCTTGTTCTATGAAATATCGTCCCTGTACCACAGGCACATCCGTTATTTTATTAAAGTCATATGTAACTCCTTGCACTAAAGCATCAAAGCTGCTATTTTGGTATTTGGCGTTTGCTAGTGACCAGTCCATGATGGTCACGGCATCGGTATTTTTAACTCGTTCTTTTAAATATTCATATTCTGAGTATTTAGGTCTGGGTCTGGTAAAATATTTCCACCAAGGATAATCATTCCCCTCTCCTCCAAAAACCCATGGAAATTTATCAACATAAACCGTGTTCTCTCCGATACTGCTCAATGAGTTTTTGATGTTAGCCTCCAAAGAGTCTACCATAGTCAGTACGCCAATAATAGAAAAAATGCCAACAGTTACACCTAAAAGTGACAATAAGGTTCTGAGCAAATTAGCTCTGAGAGCCTGCCATGCAAACCGGAAACTTTCAAAAATCAGATGTAGAACTTTCATACAATCGCTGTTTATAGAACTATAAATAAATTAAATAGTCTTCTAAGTAACAAAGCTTTTAGGAAGGAAGTCCTAGAAAATAAACAGACGGCAAATAATCAGGATTTATGGAAGCATCGATTTTATCCCACTTTTATAATTATTTAAACAAGGAAAAGAAATAATAGCCTTTTTTGAAGAATCTTGGGGTCTTTCGGTTCTACTCTTTACTTAAGTTTTAGTACCTTCTGTTCCTATTGCTATTTGTGTATAAATCTGTTTGTTAATGAATGAGCTATTAACAGATCCAAACAAAAAATAATGAAACTAATCTGTTTATTTTCTCTTTCCTTTTTTCTGTTATTCTCCTGTAAAACAGGTCAAAAAGCGGACCAGATTAAAACTGGTAATGGCTTGTTTCAGCTCTTTGAGGAGCCAGAAGGGCGAGCTGCTTTTTATTCTGATAAAGAGGGCGTGTTCGCTGAAAAAGGGATGGTAGCTTCTGCTCATGTTGTCGCTTCTAAGGTAGGAACTGAGATTCTAAAATCTGGAGGAAATGCCGCTGATGCTGCCGTAGCAACATTTTTTGCTTTAGCTGTAGTACACCCTTTTGCTGGGAATTTAGGTGGTGGCGGTTTTGCAGTTATACGTGGTTCAGGTGGCGAAAAACTTGCTCTAGATTTCCGTGAAAAGGCCCCTCTGAAAGGACATAAGGATATGTATTTGGATAAATACGGGGATGTTATAAAAGGACTAAGTACGTTAGGTCATTTGGCTTCGGGAGTCCCTGGTTCTGTCGCGGGTATGGTACAATTGCATGAGAAGTTGGGCTCAAAGCAATGGAAGACTTTGTTGCAGCCAGCTATTGATTTGGCAGAACATGGCGTGAAATTAACCTCAGGACAGGCTAGGGGGATGACCAATTATAAAGAAACTTTTCAAAAAGTAAATGGATTAAATACACCTTATTATATAAAACAAGATGGAAGTGCATGGATAGAAGGTGAGATCTTTGTTCAAAAGGATCTCGCAGCAAGTCTTAAGCGAATTAGCGAATCAAAAGCCAAGGGTTTTTATGAAGGTAAAACAGCCGAATTACTAGTGGCTGAAATGGAAAAAGGAGGTGGCATTATAAGTCATGAAGATTTAAAAGCCTATGACGCGGTCTGGAGAGATGCCATCTCAAAAAAATACAAAGATTATGAGCTTATTTCTATGCCTCTGCCTTCAAGTGGAGGTGTGGCTTTAATACAACTAATGCGTTTGGTAGAGCCATATCCTTTGAAGGACTGGGGGTGGAATTCTGCAAATACCATTCAGGTCATGATTGAGGCAGAAAGAAGAGTGTATGCTGATAGGGCTAAGTGGTTAGGTGATATGGATTTTGTTAAAGTACCTGTAACAGAGCTTATGTCATATCCTTATTTAGAAGAAAGGTGGCTGTCGTTTAATGAAAATAAAGCCTCAAACAGTAAAGATATTTCCGCCGGAGCAGTCCCTTTTTATGAATCTGATGAAACCACACATTTTTCAGTGGTGGATAAGGAGGGGATGGCCGTCTCTATTACCACTACGCTTAACGGAGCCTTTGGGAGCAAGGTGGTGGTAAAAGGAGCGGGTTTTTTCATGAATAATGAAATGGATGATTTTAGCGTTAAAGCGGGTGTTCCCAATATGTTTGGTCTTGTAGGAAATAAGGCTAATGAGATTCAACCGGGTAAACGCATGTTATCTTCTATGACGCCGACTATAGTAGAGAAAGACGGAAAACTTTTCATGGTTTTAGGCACACCGGGTGGGAGTACCATTATCACGTCTGTTTATCAAACACTTCTGAACGTAGTAGAGCATGGTATGACTATGCAACAAGCTGTGAATGCCCGTAAATTTCATCATCAGTGGCTGCCAGATAAAACGTTTATTGAAAAAGATGCCTTGGACTTAGATGCTTTGCAAATCTTACTAAATAAAGGCTATACGATAGAAGCTCAATCAAGAACGCTAGGCAGAATGGATTGTATTCTCGTGCACCCAAATGGGATGTTAGAAGGAGCTTCCGATCCAAGGGGAGAAAATGCAAGTGTCGGGTATTAATAGCACGTGTGTCGAATACTTTGCAATAAACAAGATGGTTAAAGAGTGGTTTTTAATAAAAGTTTCCTTAAAACCACTCCGACTCACTTATCTACTATCAGAAAAAAGAGGATGACTTTGACTCTTTTCGAGACTTGAATTATGTATAGAAATGTCACTCCCTGTATGTTAGGTTAGTTTAAAGTGAAATGCTCTAATCTGGATGTACAGGTTTAAATTTCCAATGTCAATTTTGGTCTAGGATCATTTTAACAAGAAACTAGAAGTTCAATAGCATCGGCCTGTATTAAAGTCTTTGGAGTCAATGACCTTTGGGCTTCGATTAAGGTATGTGCTTTAAAGATCCTTCAGAATCAAGGACTTGAAATCTGCCACGTGCTTCTTGGCTGCTTTCATGGTACCGAGTTTGATCCTGTTTTAACCCTTGCTTCGTTTAAGCCTCCCTATTTCCATCATCGCCCAATCTTTTTCATAACTTTCTTGCCTTTTTACTCTATCCGGGCTATTTACCATTGGTGGGTCAAAAGCCTTTTTAATAGTATTTTCTACGCGGTTTTCTAATAATGATACAGCTATTTTAGATCCTAAATCATCCTCTGGACTAGTATATCTCATATAAATTATCATTTATTTGTCTGAATTACTGTCTATGAGCCAGCTCATTTTGTCAGCGGAAGGTGACTAATCTACTAGATAATCATGTGCCCATCCGTGTCCTTCTATAAACCTTAAATATCCTTTAAACTGAGATTCAAAAGCAGGTAGCTCTACGAAATTAGTCTTTAAAGAAATCGGTTTAGTCGGTTGGTAGTTTCGACTTGCATCGTTAAACCAGCCTTGATATTGACTAGTGAAATCAGCTACCATATTGGCGTTATTTTTGGCGATATCTTTTTCTTGACTAGAGTCAGATATCATATCGTAGAATTCAGCGTTTTCACCTTTAGTCACAAAACGATATTTGCTTGTTCTTAAAGACCCTGGGCGTGCCTTAAGTTCTTTTTCTAAGAAAGTTACATGTATGAATAGGATACGTTCCTCTAGTAATTCCTCTTTGTTTAAAGTTTTGAAACGCATTTAATGAGGGCTTAACAAGCTCTATTCAAAAGTATAGAAAATTCCGAAACCGCTGTTATTATTCAGGGATGCGTTTATTGATAATGTTGCCATTGAACTAATATTTGAATAATCGATATTAGCTAAGCCAAAACCAGCCGTAAACATTAAATTTTCTTTAAAATAATACATGAACCTAATTGGTGAGGCATATAGAGTTAGAGTTATACCATTTAAATCTTCAAAAATCCCTGAGGCCGAACCCCCAAAATATGGAGCTAAGTATAATTTATCGATTAACGGAACGAACGTCCCATGTTCTATGGACGGGCCCGCTGAAATAAGGTTGTTAAAAGAAGAAGGTGCAACTGAAAAATTTCCACCGTAGGCCCAATATGAATTATCTTTTTTGATTTTACCCGAAAAGGATTGAGGTGCTTAGCACTGTGTTAGTACCCTTATTTCTTCCTTCAGAAGTTATTTGAGCAGATAAATTTCCATTAACTATTTTTCTACCTGCCAAATCTTGGGCTGAAAGAAATTGATTACTTGCATTAAAAATTAGAAAAAAAGGAAGTAGTTCATGTTGAGACATTTAATTGAATAAGAATAATGTCTTAAAACACAATCATCTCAACCAATATTTGAAAATTCTCATAAGAGCTATGAAATGACTGCGAAATACTTATTTAGAGCGTTTATTCAAGTCTCTTCTGTGTATCAATAGCTCCCTACCAAGTGGACTACCATTTCTAAAAGTCTGAGTCCTCAGGCTTAAGTCTCCTTCAGGGATTTCAAACGGACCAGTGTATTCTGTACCGAAGTTTACAGGATAAGTATTATCAATGGTATAAAATACTTTGGTGTATGGTACGCTATTCTTCAATTCACACATCAGTTTTCCGTCCTCATGACGTACTTTAATAATGGGCTCGTAAACAGCCTTTGAAATGTTTATTTTAGCTTGATCAAATCTTTGAAAATGCTGTTCTGTTCTATTGATAAAACTGGTCCAATCTTTCTTTTCTTTCGGCGACCAATAGCTTTCTGCTAAAGCAAAAGCTCTTGGATAGGTCATGTACATGGCAAAAGGAAGATTTGGTACAACTTCTGTCCAGAGATTCCCCTGTCCACCTAAAATAAATTTGGCATCGGCACCTTCTGGGACCGGGTCAAAAGCATAAGCAGTTTCTAAACTCAAATCACTGTAAATGGGATTTTCTACACTTTTATCACCTTGCGTATAGTCTAAGTAAGTAGAGCGTTTTGGTGTCATTACGGTTTCTAGGCCCATATTCGAAGCTTTTTTGCCCCAATCCATACTTCGCCAGCTCATAACTCCAGCGTTTTCTAAGATACCACCTTCCATAATCTCATCCCAGCCAATCATTTTCTTCCCTTTACTTTGGATAATCTTAGCTACACGGCCCACAAAGTAACTTTGCAGTTCATGAGTGTCCTTGATTTTATTCTTTTTCATGAATTTTTGTACTTTCTTGTCTGCTTCCCAATAACCATGATAACATTCATCCCCACCCATATGAATGTATTTTCCAGGAAACAATGGAGCAACCTCCGTCATTACTTTATCTATAAATTCATAGACTTTCTCATCTGTTGGATTCAGCGTATTATCTAAAAGCATGGTGAAGTCAGAACCTACCCAGTCTGCAAAATAGCCACCCGGATTTACATAAGCAGGAGCCTGAGTAACGGAGAGTTCAGGATAAGCCGCTAAAGCCGCCAAGCTATGTCCTGGCATATCTATTTCAGGGACTATGGTAATATTTCTGTCTATAGCGTATTGAACAATCTCTTTAATTTGTTCTTGAGTATAAAATCCTCCTTCGGTTGCGGCTTCACCTTCTTCGGGTTTTACTCTGCCTTTTCCAAAACGGCCATTTCTAGGAACACGCCAAGCTCCAACTTCGGTCAATTTTGGCAACGACTTAATTTCTATACGCCAACCTTCATCGTCAGTCAAGTGCCAGTGAAAAACGTTAAGCTTGTATTGAGCCATTTTATCTAAATAGGACTTTACATCTGCTACAGAAAAAAAATGACGACTCACATCTAACATGATACCTCTCCAAGGAAACCTAGGGTAGTCCTTGATTTTACAGCCCATAATCATTCCCATTCCCATGAATCCGTCTCCGATATTTTCAATAGAGCTTGGAAGAAGTTGACGTAGCGTTTGAAAACCATTAAATATCCCTGAAGGAGCATTCGCCATCAATTCAATGCTGTTTTCCTTAACTTCAAGTGTATAACCTTCATTACCAAGATCGGTATCTTTAGATGTATTCAGTGCTACAATGATTGCTTTATTTCCTCTATTTGGTTCTTCTACCTTGCCTTCTTTAATTTTTATTCCTACACCAGCAAGAAGGTTTTTGAAATTATTTGAGAACCCCTGAACGGCCATGTTCTCAGTTCGAACATCTAAGGTAGTTTGCTGGTCAAGCATAAAAAGAGCATCTCCAGACTCATAATTCGCTACTGCGGGAATAATATTGTTTTGAGACAAGGCAGAAATAGAGATAAAAAAGAGAAAGAAAAGTAGTTTTTTCATTTAGTTTAAATGCGTTTAATATCAAAGTTATTAAAATATTTTAATAATAGTTAATCACTTGCTTCAAAGGAGTGGTTTGTTTCTTATAATATTAAAGGAACTAAAAATGCCCCAGAAATAGCATTTAATGTATCCTGTTGTTTGTGTTTAAGCAATGTTTGACCAAGCACCAGCGTCATGTAAGTTTTCGATGCCTTTACCTTGTAGAAAGCCTTTTGCTCTTGAAGAACGCATCCCAGAGGCACAGCAGAGTACTATGGGTTTTTTAAATCCTTTTATTTTGGAAAATTCACTCTCTAAAGTGTCTAAAGGAATATTTAATGCTGTCAAAGCATGGCCGCCAGCAAATTCTCTTGGGGTTCTTACATCAATAATCACGGCACCGTTCTTTATTATCTCTTTCATTCTATCTGAATTATTTCCAAATATTTTCTTGATAAAATCAAACATATTTTATTGTGTTTTATGTTTACAAAAATAAGATAGACCTAAGCCTTGGAACAGTGATGAAAGTTACAAACAGAAACTTGTGTTAAAGGAATTACAAAAATAGGAAAATTTCTATGGGAGATAATTACAATGACTTGACAAGGAGCCTATCTAAAGAATATAACAACAGCTCCAAGAAGTGTTAAGCCTAGTATAAGTTTACGGTAAGAGTCATTTTTAATTTTTTTCACAACGCTTACGCCTACAAGGAAACCTATGAGCATGGCGGGCACCAAAACCAAGTCAATTTTAAAGCTATGGGTATTAATAGTTTCCCAAGAATAGATGTGAAAGGGTACTTTAAAGAGGTTAATAAATAAAAATAACCAAGAAACGGTACCGATAAATTCATTTTTAGGGAATCGTAAGACCAAGAAATAAATATTAGAAAATGCTCCAGCTAGATTACCAATCATGGTGGTAAATCCAGAGGCCAAGCCCACTGTTCCTTCAAACCACCAGCCCTTCGGAATGTTATCTGAGTTTCTTCTTTCCCACCAGAAGAGTAGAGCTACGGCTGTTAAAATAATAATAGCCATAATACGCTTAAAAAGAAGTTCATCAATGTCTTTGCCAATATACCAGCCAAATAAAACGCCGATTATCATCCAAGGCATTAGTTTTTTAAAGTGGCCCCACTGTGCATGCCTATTGTAATAGGAAACAGCTAAAATATCTGCCAGACATAGTAATGGAAGCACAATACCCGTAGAGGCTTTAGATCCAAAGACTAGAGCCATAATAGTTACGTTCATGACATCCACACCTCTAAGGCCGGCCTTAGAGAAGCCTATAATAAAAGCGGCAAAAAAGGCCAATGCCCATTCAGTGGTGCTGTGGTCTGAGAAAATATCCAAAACGTAGTTTTTTCTGTTAAAATTAATGAGTACCAAATGACATAAACCTCTGTTTACCAGCGAATAAGAGCACTGCCCCAAGTAAAACCACTTCCAAAAGCTGCAAGGCAAACCAAATCACCTTCTTTTACTTTCCCTGCCTCCCAGGCTTCGCATAGGGCAATTGGGATAGACGCAGCCGTAGTATTTCCGTATTTCATAATATTATTAAAAACTTTTTCATCTGGTAGACCAAGCGTTTTTTGGACAAACTGGGCTATACGAAGGTTAGCTTGATGAGGAATAAGCATGTCAATATCCTCTATCTTTAAGCCCGTTTTAGTAAGTGCTTCCATTATGACTTCAGGAATCTTTGTTACTGCTTTTTTGAAGACTAATTGACCGTTCATTTGGGGATAGGCACTTTTGTTTTCAAGAAGCTTGTCATAAACAAATATTTCTCCTAGCTCATCGGCTGAAGGAAAGCCAAAGTCTACGTCTGGTAAGTGTTTTCCGCCGTGAGAACCTGGGCTAATCATGGACAGTTGTTCAGCATGTGTTCCGTCAGAATGCAGATGAGTGGTCAAGATTCCTTTACCGTCTTCGGCTGTCGGCTGAATAATAACGGCCCCGGCTCCATCACCAAAAAGAGCAGTAATGGCTCTACCTCGCGTGCTAAAGTCTAGCCCCATAGAGTGCATTTCCGAGCCCACAACTAAAATATTTTTATACATTCCCGCTTTAACGAATTGGTCTGCCACCGAGATAGCATAGACGAAGCCCGAACATTGATTTCTAATATCTAATGCACCAATTTCCGTTTTGGTAATGCCTAATTCTCTTTGTAGAAGAACGCCACAGCCAGGGAAATAGTAGTCCGGACTGAGTGTCGCAAAAATGATGAAGTCTATTTCTTCTATGTTAATTTCTGCTCTCTCTGCCGCTATTTTAGCCGCCGCCGCAGCCATGGTGGTGGGTGTTTCTTCATGCTTTTTTGCATACCTACGTTCAATGATTCCAGAGCGTTCGCGAATCCATTCGTCCGAAGTATCCATGACTTTCATTAAGTCAAAATTAGTCACTATTTTCTCTGGTACATAAAAGCCGATACCGGCAATTTTAGCATTAGGCATGATTTATTTCTGTTTGTTGAACAATGCGAAATTACAATATTTCAGCAATGACGGAAATAAGCTTAATCTAGAATACTACTTTGCTTTACTTCTTTCACCACAAATTGACTTTGAGTATTACCTATATTGGCAAGCCGAGACAGGTTATTCAGAATGAAATAACGATATTCATCCATGTCTTTTACTATGATTTTTAGAAGGAAATCTGCCCCCCCAGATACACAGTAACATTCTACTACCTGAGGTAAAGTTTGGATATCTTTTTCAAATTGCTCAAGATAATCAGCGGCGTGCTCTTTCAAACTTACACTTACAAAAATCAAAAGGTTTCTTTGAAGCTTTTTTCGATTAAGCTCAATTGTATATTTTTCTATATAACCATCTCTTCTCAACCTTTTTATACGTTCATGGATTGGAGTGGTAGTTAAATTAAGCTCGGCCGCAATTTCCTTATTGGTAGAGAGGCTATCTTTTACCAAAAGCTTAAGTATTTTTAAATCAACCGGATCTATATGGTCCATAGAACAATAATCTATAAAGGGTTAATTAAGTGTCTATTTATAGAACCCAAACCCTAATTAAGTTCAATGATAAGAATATTAATCTAAATCGAGATCGATAAGTCGCGTTTTTATTTTGTCTATAACCATAAAAAAGTGACAAGCTTATGCTTATCACTTTTATTTAGGAAAAGGGGATATGGGGGATTATGCTATATTTTGATGAGAAGCTTTATTGAGGAATAATTTAGAGGCTGCTAATGGTAAAATACCCAAGACTAGTAAACCTCCACCAAGTATGAATACTTTCCATATTTCCATGAAATAGGAACCTGCAGTTAATATGCCGAGGATAAGTGCCGTAGAAAATGGCAATGAAATAGCCAAAACCATGATGGCAAGTTCAATATTAAAAGTCCTTTTCTCTTCGGGAATACCTTCTTTCTCTTCTTTACTGTGGAACAAAGACATGTGGGCAAAGGGCCAAAAGCTAATAGAGCTTAGAGGGAAAACTATGCTCAGTAGTACAAGGTTCATCGATGTTGTTCCGGTAACTGTTAAGAAAATTGCCGATAGGATAAGGCTTACCCCAGCCCGCATCATTAAAAGACTAAAAACAAGTTTTTTATTTCCTTCTTTTAATTTGACGGCAAGACCAATGAAAATAAGTACCATAGGTGTCATGAGAGAGCTAGTTTTGTTAAAAACACTTGTTACGATTTCTGGAAGTGTTTGATAATTGACGCCAAAAGCAAGCAGTATAATGCCTAAAATAAGGATAATGTTTATCGGCTCTTTGACTAAACTTCCCAAGAGTGATGTTATTTTTTCTTTCACATTTGATTTTGCCGCCCCTGTATTTTTTAACGACATATTCATCGCTATTATATAGAGAAATATCAAACCGAAAAACTTATTTCCAATATCTGCCATCGCTCCTAAAGCAAGACTTTCATCGCCTAGAAACTCAATTACAAAAGGGAAGCACGACAGGCCAGGAGCTAAAGACGGAATCAGTAATGTGAGCGTTCTAGCACTTGATGATGTTTTTGAAATCCCAAATGCAGAAAGTGCGGTTGGTGTAATAATAAACATCAGCATATTGAATGCTATTGCTAAAAGCGGGACAAATATGAGTGAAACATCAAGATTTATTTTCATTAAAGCTATGAAAATAATTGAAGGAAGAGCCACTGATAGTACGACCTCTTTGATGCCATTTATTTTGTCTTTTGACCCAAATTTCTTCTTTAGGGCTAGACCAATACCAATCAATAAAACTAAAGTGAGTGTTTTTAATATTGCTTCGTTCATACTTTTTGAGGATTGAAATAAAACAAGCTAGCCCAAAAGGCTAGACCTGTTTTTCTTAAAATGAATCAACCAATTGTCTTTAATGCACTTATGAAGATTTTCATCTCGTCCATGGTACCCATACTTACTCGGCACATGTCTTTATCGTGAATGCTGAATGCTCTAACTCCTACACCTTGGGCCGTCATTTTTATTAAAAAATCTTTGCCTTTCATAGCTATCGGAAACATCATAAAATTCGTAAAGGAAGGTATAGGCTCATATCCCATTTCCTTTAGTGAAGCCATGACATACTTTTTCGCGACGTCGTTTTTAGTTTTTGTCATGGTTTGGAAGCCCTCGTCACCGTATGCCGCTGTGGCAGCACTAATAGAAGTAAGAGAAATCCCCATCCCTCCTCTTGTAATAGAGCTTATTTCATTGATGAAATCTGGGTTAGCAAGCATGAAGCCTATCCTCAGTCCAGCCATACCCATAATCTTGGAGAAAGTACGGCATACTATTACATTATAGCCTTCACTTACTAAAGGAGAAAGACTTACCGCCTCTGTTCCGTAAGCCAATTCCATGTAAGCTTCATCTATGAAAATAGGCACATCCTTAGATACTTTCTTACAGAAAGCTTCAAGGTCTTTAGCCGAAGTCATGGTTCCCACAGGATTGTTTGGGTTACAGATATAAACGAGTTTAGTTTCAGCGTCTACTGCTTCTGCCATGGCGTCCAGGTCATGTGCCCAGTCGGAGGTAGTAGGAATCATTTTAGTCGTTGCACCAACGCTTTTTGCTACTCTTATGAGTGACATATATGTAGGATCTGCCGCCACAATATTTCCACCATTCATAAACTTAACGATAGCCACTTTTTCGAGTAAATCTGAAGAACCCGGCCCCATCATAATATGCTTGGTGGTAACATTCTCTTTTTTTGCAATTTTTTCCATGAGGCCCATCATTTCTTTCCATGCATAACGGTTTCCACCGCTAACGGAGTCAATAACAGCTTTTCTGGCACTCATTGGAGGGCCGTATGGGTTTTCATTGGCGTTAAGTTTGGCCAACATTTTAACTTCAAGACTTTCGTTAATATGGTATTCTCTGGCCAAAGGACTATAAAATAGTCTATTGTTAGCGTCTACAGGAAAGGACCTATTAGCTGCTGCTCCATTAACGAGGTGTGGAGCTAATGCCATACCTCCTAAAGACAATAATCCTGCCTTTAACATACTTCTTCTATTAAGAGATTGTTTCATAGTTCTATTTTTTTTAATTGAATAATTTCATAAGGTGATAGCTCGGAGGCTTAGCCCCCGAACTATTTGTTTTTAGTTTGCTGAAAGTTTAAATATTTTGGTGAAGGCTACGTCTTTATACGTGCCACTTACACTAAGCGGAACAGCATTGCCAGGGCCAGAGATTCCGAGAGTAATCCAAGGAACACTTACACTTGCTACGCCACTTCCGTCTGTTGTGAATTTTCCGATTTCTGCTCCTCCCCTAAACTTAACTATAAGCTCTATGGAGGTCGCTGGAATAGAATCAATACCCTTTGTGTAATCTAAGATGTTGGTTTTGTCTAATTCCAAAACCATGACACTCATATTGGCTGTCTCACCAAAAGAAGAACCAATCGTTGGATCTGTTGTAAGACCACTCGTGGCTAAGCCATTATCACCCATGACTTGCACGAGCACTGGAGAAACTACTCTATCTACAAAAGGATCTGATTTTTCACACGAAGTGATGACTAAAATAAGCGATAGTCCTAAAATTATATGTCTTATATTTTTCATTTTTCTTAAAGTTTTGATTGAATTATTCAGCCCACCATAGTTTGGTTTGCATATTGTCTTCACCTCCATTTAGAGCTATTCCGCCCTCTAAACTTATCCTATTAAGCGAGTACTCTGTCGTTGGGTAAGGAAGCCTTGTTGGAATCATTCCTCCATTTTCGAAAATGCTTCGTGGATCGGCGGCTGGCATTGTTGGATAGCCCGTTCTGCGGAATTCCGTCCATGCTTCCACACCCTGTCCGAATAAGGATACCCATTTTTGAGTCATAACGATTTCTTTGTTTATTACTCCAAAGCTCCCCACAAAACCAGCGGGCATTGATAATCCGTAATACTTAAACGAAGCTTCTAACCCTTTTTTAAAGTAGGCATCTGCATCTCCAGAGATATCTCCATCTAATACGGCCTCAGCTAAGATAAAATTTAGTTCACTCACTGTCATGATGACACTTGGAGCATCTGCTTGGCTAAATCTACTGGCTAGCGTCGATGAAGAGGCTAAAAAAGTAGTGGCTATGGCATCTGGCAGACCATTAGGGACACCTGAATATCCACCATTTACTTCTGTTGCAATTGCAGCTATTCTTGGATCTGATGTCTCATTAAGGATATCTGCAAAGGTTTTGCTAATGTTCCAATCTGTACGTCCACTCACCACCATTACTTCATTCCAAGTATTGTTACTCGGTCTTGTAGCCGTATGCACTAGCATCGCGTTATCTTCATTACTTGTAAAAATGGGATATATATTCGGAGAGCCTAAAATCTCGGTCATGATGGCTTTTGATTCTGCAGGCTTCTTCGACGCCTGCCTGTTGGCCAACCTTAAGGCCAATGAATTTGCAAACTTTTTCCACTTCAAGATATCGCCATTATAAAGAATGTCGCCAGAGACGTCAGGGCCATCTAAAGAAAGCATTTCATTAGCTACTTTCAAATCTGAAAGTATGCTTGCATAGATAGTTTCCATGTTGTCATATCCGGGAGTGTAGATGGGCTCATCAGCAGAACCTGCCACAGCTTCGCTGTATGGTACTGCACCGTATAAATCCGTCAATAAAGAATAAGTCCAAGCTTTCATGACCATCGCAATACCCACAAAATTGGTATTTGGACTTTTACTCTCAGAGCCACTTAATTTGATTATTCTTTCAAAATTAGTAAGACCGTCATCGTATAGCGACTCCCATGTATTATTATAAAATGCTGGTGAAATACCGTAGGAATCTCCCTCATTAGAATAGATATTCCGAGCCAAGTACTGTATCCATAGCATAGCACCATCTAGGTTTAAGCGTTCAAAACGAGCACTTCCTCCCCAATACCTATCAACTGATTTCTCAATAGCAAATGGCAATATATACTGAGAACCGATGGCTGTTGGGTTATTTGGGTCTGTGTTTAGTTCTTCAAAACCATCTGTACAAGAGTTCGTGGATAGTAGAAAGACTCCTGCGAGAACTGGGACCAATATTTTTTTAAATAATTTCATTTCTTTTCGGTTTTAAAGGATTAAAATCCTAGTGAAAGATTAACACCCATACTTCTTGAAGAAGGTAATTCTCCATACGCAAAACCTTGAGAGTTTCCGCCGTATCTATCTACCTCTGGGTCTATATGAGGTGTATTAGAGAATAGTAAAAGAACGTTTCTTCCTACTATGGAAAGTTTAGCATTTTGAATTTTAGCCTTTGCTAAAAGCTTAGCAGGCAAAGAATAACCAAGAGATACTTCACGAAGTTTTACATAGGTGCCATCGAAAATAGCCGCCTCGTGATATCTCCTTGGATTATTGTAACCGTAGTATTGGTTACCAGCCACAATAACGTCGTTTGGTACATACTGTGGGCTCTCTGAAGTTCCAATATTTTTCACACCTTTTCCAATGACACCTTCTTCCCTTCCAATAGCTGTTTCTGCGTATTGCCCTGTCCATCTGGCAGTTCCAGTACCTTCGTCAAAGAAGTCACCACCAAATCTACCGTCAATTAAGGTGGTTAATGATAGACCTTTATAAGTAAAAGTATTCAAGAAGCCTCCCGACCAGTCTGGCTGAATGTTACCTAGAGCCTGAGGAGTTCCATCTACTTGTGGCAATCCGTTCGCATGTAATATTTGACCATCTGGTGATTTCTGAAAACCAATTCCAAATAGTGTTCCGTAAGGCTGACCAATGGTAGCGATAGAGGCTAATCCTCTTCTGGTCTGTAAGGTATATGTGTCAAGTCCTTCGGCCAGTTCTAAAACTTTATTTTTATTTTTGGCATAGTTCAAACTTACATCCCATTTAAAGCCAGACGGAGCAGATAAAATATTGCCGCCCAAAGTAACTTCGATGCCCTGATTGTTAATCTTTCCAGCATTTAATATTCTAGAATTGTAACCACTTGCTTTTGAAATTTCTACACCAAGAATCTGGTTTTTGGTAGTTTGATTGTAGTAAGTTACATCAAGAGCTATTTTACTTTTGAATAATCTTAAGTCTGCACCTACTTCTATTCCCGTGGTGATTTCTGGTTTTAGAAATGCATTGGCTAACTCAATATTCTCATAGTATTGGGGTACATAACCGTCCCAAGAGCCCTCTGCTCTAAAAGTTTGGCTTAGCTGATAGGGTGCAGCATCATTACCTACTTGAGCCCAGCTAGCTCGTAATTTGGCAAAAGAAAGGATAGGACCGCTAATGTTCATTAAGTCTGAAAGTACAGCACTCACTGAAGCAGATGGATAGAAATAGGAATTATTATCAGTTGGTAAAGTACTTGACCAGTCATTCCTGGCGGTTAAATCGACGAAAATAGCATCCTTAAATCCAAACTGGAAGGAACCATATACACTTTGTACCTCCGACTTTTCAATCGCACTTGCCGCAGTATTTTGGCTAGGATTAGCATTTGACAAATTGTAAATACCATCAACTACCAACTCGTTTACATTTGTATAGTTTCTTTTGTAAAAGTTACTCCTTTGAGCACCACCTACTTGACCTACAAAAGCGAAATCTTCGCTAAACATGGTGTCATAAGTTAACAAGAAATCATGGTTGTTTTCTTGTCTTCTTAAAACTTCCTCACGGTATCTACCTGGTGTTTGATTTCCATTTCTTACACGCTCAAAATTAGTCACGTTGATGCGAGTATCTGTCCACAAGTCTGTACCTGAGCGAAGTAATAAACTTAGCTCGTCAGTTATTTTGGCGTTCAGAG
>JBNMFK010000038.1:0-18451 GCA_051269965.1 Algoriphagus sp.
TATGGTGCTCAGCTGCTTATAAGTATCGAGTATATTTAGATTTTCATTGTTGATTCTGATGTGTTCTCTGATTTCATAGATCGGGAAATAGGCCTGTTTTACATTTAGAAATAATTCATTCTTTGCCACAGCTATTTCCTTAAACTTCGCCTGAGCCATTAGGCTAGCGGCGTCTTCTCTCGCTGGTAAAGTGCCAAACCAAGGAAACATTTGGCTAAGAGAAACTTTAGCCCTTTGGGCACCCACTCTAGTTTCAATAGGACTCACAAAGACCCCAAAAGACACCGTTGGGTCTGGTAGGGTATTTACTTGTGGTATTTTTTGAAGTGCCGCATTAAATTCGTTGTAACCTGCTTTAATGTCCGGATTATTCTCCGCAGCCTGTGTAAGATAGGCCTCCAAGGTCTGACCTTGGCTGCATATGGATACAGAAGCGAGCAGTAGAATATGGATGATTGATTTCATCATGCGTTTAGTTTTTTTAGTTTTCTTTCCTCTCTAATAGAGAAAAGCACAGGTAGTATGAAATAAGAAGTGATGTCGATTATCATTCCACCAAATGCCGGAATAGCCATCGGTAACATAATATCGGCTCCTTTGCCTGTGGAAGTGAAAATTGGAAGCAGGGCTATGATGGTGGTTGTGGTGGTCATGGTACAGGCTTTTATTCTTCTGTGTCCACCTATTACCACCGCCTGACGAAGTTCTTTTAAATTGCTATACTTATTTTCTTTAAAACTCTGCGTAAGATAGGTTCCCATAAGTACGGCGTCATCCGTAGCAATCCCAAATAGGGCAATAAAACCGACCCAAACGGCCACACTTAGGTTTACCGTATGCATTTGAAATAGGTCGTGCATATTGGTCCCAAAAAAACCGAAATTCATAAACCAGCTTTGGCCCCAAAGCCAGAGCATAATAAAACCACCACTAAAGGCTACAGAAATACCCGTAAAAACCATTAAAGAGGTAGAAACCGAATTAAACTGAAAGTATAATATCAGAAAAACGATTCCCAATACTAAAGGAACAATGATGGCGAGCCTTTTTTCGGCACGAATTTGATTCTCGTAACTCCCTGAGAACTTGTAACTGATACCCGATGGAACCACCAGTTCTCCATTGTCAATTTTGCTCTGAATATGTGCCTGAGCGGCTTCTACTACATCTACTTCGGCAAAACCTTCCTTCTTATCAAGTAGTACATAACCCACCAAAAATGTATTTTCACTTTTTATCATTTGAGCTCCTTTTACATATTCGATATCAACCAAATCTCCTAAAGGAACTTGAACTCCCGTAGGTGTAGGGACATAGATTTTTTTAAGGCTGCTTGGGTCGTCTCTGAGTTCTCTTGGATAGCGAATCCGAACAGGAAATCGTTCTCTTCCTTCTACGGTAGAAGTGATTTGCATGCCACCAATGGCTGTTTCTATGGTTTTTTGTACGTCTTCCACAGTCAAGCCATATCTGGCAATGGCATCTCTGTTTATATTCAGATGTATGTAGGGTTTACCCACAATACGATCGGCAAAAACGGCTTCTTGTTTTACAGAAGGCACTTCTTTGAGGAGGACTTCCAATTCCATCCCGAAGTCCTCAATGGTTTTCAAATCGGGTCCATATACCTTAATTCCCATCGGTGCTCTCATACCGGTCTGAAGCATAACTAGACGGGTCTCAATAGGCTGTAATTTAGGTGCCGAAGTAACTCCTGGGATTTTTGTTACTCTTACAATCTCATTCCATATATCGTCACTATCCTTAATTTCTTTACGCCAGTTTCTGAAGTATTCGCCATCCGAATCTGTAATTAAGTCTGCTGCACTAATACCATTAAGAATTGCGTCTTGATTAGATATGGTATCACTGCCTACAGTAATAAAATAATTATTGTCATCCACCATGAATCGTTGCCTATGCCCTTTAATATTTACTGCATATTCCGGCTTATAATTGATGATGTTCTCATACATAGAAATGGGTGCAGGGTCTAATGCCGTCTCTGCTCTACCCATTTTCCCAACCGCCAGAGCCACTTCAGGGATGTTGGCCAACAGCATGTCCAATTGCTGAACCACTTGCTTGTTTTGTTCTACACCGGCATGAGGCATTGAGGTAGGCATGAGCAGAAAGCTTCCCTCATTTAGTGAGGGCATAAATTCTTTTCCCATACCAGAAAAGGTATCTGACATGCCCGACCAAAGGGCAGTACTTCGAATATTGACATCTACTTTGTCAAAACCTGTCGCTACAAATCCAAAAATAGAATTGAAGCCCAGCCAAATGTTTGCCGCAAGGACTATTAGAAATGAGGGAATCAAAAGAAAGCTGGCTTTATGCTCTAGACACCAACTCAAAATCCGGGTATAATAATGCTCTAAAAGAAGGAAAACGCCAATTATGACACCAACGATGATAGCAACAAAAATAAAATTAGTGAACAGAGATGTGGATGCACCGAGGGGTAACCAATATTTAGCTAAAAGCCATACCACCGCTATAAGGGAGACAATAAGCTCTCCGTGCTTTAAAATGAAGGCAGGGATATTAGGAAGAGTCTTTGTATTAGAATCAAGATAAATTTTTAAGGAACCAATGAGACCGAACAGAAACAAAATGCTACCTGGTAAAAGATAGCCCATAGTGAGCGTGACTAAGCCAATAAGAATTAAAGCAAAGCTTCCATATTTTTTTACTCTCTCATTTTTGATTTTGAAACCAAAAAACCAATGTGCAAAACTTGGTAAAAGCAATAAGGCTACTATTAATGCCGCTATTAAAGCAAAGGTTTTAGTGAATGCCAGCGGTGCGAAAAGTTTACCCTCTGCTGCCTGTAAAGTAAATACTGGGATAAAACTTACAACAGTGGTGGCTACGGCCGTAAGAATGGCAGAACTTACCTCCGCAGCTCCTATATAAACCGTTTCTATTAACGATTGAGATGGAGGGGCCTCCTCTATCTTTTTTAGCACATTATCTGACAGCACTATACCCAGATCCACCATCGTACCAATGGCAATGGCAATACCTGAAAGAGCCACAATGTTAGCGTCAACATGGAAATATCGCATAGCAATGAAAACCATCAAAATTGCTATAGGAAGTAAACTAGAAATTAAAATAGATGCTCTCAGGTTTAAGACCATTACGATAACCACCAATAGGCTAATTAGAATTTCTAGAGAAAGAGCTTCTTCTAAAGTACCTAGAGTCTCCTGAATGAGCTGCGACCTATCATAAAAAGGAACCAAGGTCAGTTGGCTTTCTACGCCATTTGCCAGAGTTTTCTTTGGCAAACCACTGGAAATCTCTTTGATTTTATCTTTTACTGAATTTATTACTTCCAGCGGATTGGAGCCGTATTTGGCTACCACCACACCGCCCACCACTTCGGCTCCATCTTTGTCTAATAGCCCTCTTCGGGTGGCAGGCCCTAAGGTTACAACGCCAATGTCTTTAACTCGAATAGGAACATTTTGATTGACCCCAACCACAGCCTTTTCTAAATCCTCTACAGACCGTATGTAGCCCAAGCCTCTTACAAAATATTCGGCCTTATTTATTTCTATGGTTTTAGCTCCTACATCTCGGTTAGACTCTTTAACAGCTAGCATCACCTTATGTAAGGGAATGCCATAAGCCCTCATGGCATCAGGGTTTACATCAATCTGGTATTCTTGTATGTATCCTCCAATAGAGGCCACTTCAGATACTCCTGAAACGGCATTCAGTCCATATTTAACATAGAAATCTTGAACGGAGCGAATTTCGTGCAAATCCCAGCCTCCGGTAGGGTTGCCCGCTTTGTTACGGCCTTCTATTGTATACCAATATACTTGACCTAATGCCGTAGCGTCAGGGCCAAGAGCAGGCTGTACTCCTTCAGGTAAAAGGTTTGTAGGTAAAGAATTAAGCTTCTCTAAAATTCTTGAACGAGACCAATAAAATTCAATGTCCTCATTGAAAATAATATAGATACTAGATACGCCGAAAATTGATGAACTTCTAATGGACTTAACTCCTGAAATCCCTAATAATGAAGTGGTAAGTGGGTAGGTAATTTGGTCTTCAATATCTTGAGGAGAACGACCCATCCATTGGGTGAAAACAATCTGCTGGTTTTCGCCAATATCGGGTATGGCATCTACTGGCACAGGGTCAGAAGGAAGAAAGCCCGTTTGCCAACCGAAAGGTGCCGTTATAATTCCCCAACCTACTATAAGAGCTAGAAATAAAAGGGTAACCAGTTTATTGAAAAGAAAGTATCGGATTATTTTATTTAACATATCAATAGAAAAACAGGAACATTAAGAAATTAATGATCTAAGACATCGCTATGCCTAACAGTCTGATATAAATGAGATTACAGACCTATTCTATGATAGTATATTAAATAAGGAAAGACTGAAACAAGATCTGAACATCTTGTTTTATTAGAGGAGGAGGGGTATAATTGGTGTAACGTTTATGTCTTTCTAAAAATGGGAAATAATTAGAAAAGAAAGCGTAAACAAACGCAATACTAAAATCAGGATTTAGAGTGACTCGTTCTACGTTCGACTGATAGTCGTCCTGTATATCAAGCTGATAAACCAGGTTATCACAACAAACTTCAGTAAAGAATTGTTGACCATCATTGGATACCAAGGTTTCTTGCCCATCCATTGATGGCATTCCACAGTCTAAATGATGTACTCCAAAACTTACTTCAGACTTCACCGCATGACCACCACAATAGTGGGTGGCAATGGTAAAACCCATATTGCTGAACAAAATCAGCGAGGCAAGTGCTATGGAGATTGTCTTTTTCACTAATACAAATATATAATAATAATAATAATTGGCATTATTTGCATAATTAACTCTATCTCTTACATAATTCTTTTACCGTCTTTTTTGTCAGACAAACTTTATGGCCTCAATAAAAGTAGAATTAACAACTCTATCATTGGTGAATAATTTTCTAATTCTCATGCTTATTGGTGAACTTGCATAGCAAATTGTATCGCCTTAAAGTTCCTTTATGAATGCTGTATCGAAAAAGTTAGTCCCCATCATTGCCTCTTTAATAGTTGCTGTTTTATTTTATGCTTGCCAGCCAAACCTTTATCGAGTAACTAACAAATCTTATAAAAAACAAGCTAAAGCCTACGGGAAGATCATTTCACAAAAAACTATTAAAGATACCCTTGACTGGGCAACACCACCAAAATGGGTTGGCACTACTAATTTCAGTTTACGAAGACCAAACATGGTCATTATTCATCATACGGCTCAAAACAATTGTGCCCAAACATTACAAACCTTTACGAAGCCCAGTAAAAGCGTAAGTGCTCATTATGTAATTTGTGAAGACGGAACGGTGCATCACATGCTGCATGATTACCTCAGAGCATGGCATGCGGGCACAGGAAAATGGGGAAACAATTCTGACATCAATTCGTCAAGCATCGGTATAGAAATTGACAATAACGGGACAGAAACATTCACAGAAGACCAGATGCTTTCTTTAGAAAAACTTTTGACACACTTAAAGACTGCTTACAAAATTCCTCAAGAAAACGTTATCGGCCATGCTGACATAGCCCCTACTCGAAAAAACGATCCGAATGTAACGTTCGACTGGCAACGTCTTTCTAATCTAGGTTTTGGAATGTGGTATTCAGATACAACTGATGTGCAAATGCCTGTGGACTTCAAACCACTATTTGCCTTAAAAATGATAGGCTACGACATCAAAGATACGACAGCTGTTGTCAGAACTTTCAAACGGAAATTTCTAAAAAGCGAAGATGGCATGCCATTAACTTCAAGCGACAAAAAAGTTTTGTACACCCTTTGGACGGAGGCCATGAAGCATTAATTGTTTTGGCATAATTATCCTCCTAGGTGAGTCAAAAGAAATTTGCACATTTATAAGGCTAGATAGATAAGCACAGTCTTTTCATTTACTTCTAGTCAGCTTGATTAATTTGTAATTAGGATCGTCTGTTCTAGCTGTTAACAGTAACTGTTGTAATTCTTTAAGCTTTTCGGGAAACTGTTTTGCCAAATTAATTGATTCTCCGATATCACTATCCAAGTTATACAATTCGTCCGCTTGTTGCCAATAGCTGACAAGCTTCCAATCTTCTACACGGATTGCCTGCCTTGGGCCTTTTCCTTCATTAAACTCCCAATAGAGGAATTTATGTGCCTCTTGCACGTCGCCAAGTAGGGCGTTTTTGTAAGAAATTCCGTTTATTTCTTTAGAAGACGGCTCAATTCCTGCCAAGTCACAGGCTGTGGGTAAAAAGTCCCAAAAAGCCGAAATATGGTTACTCTTAGTTCCGGCAGGAATATGTTGTGGCCAGCGAGCAGCAAAAGGAATATGAATCCCACCTTCGTAAGTGTCTCTCTTTCTACCCCTAAATTCCCCGTTACTGTCAAAAAAGCCATTATCGTATTCATGGCCATTATCACTTGTGAAGATAATAAGTGTGTTCTCGTCAATACCTAATTCGATTAGTTGAGCCAAAAGCCTACCAATGTCTCTATCTAATCTAGAAATCATTCCTGCGTAAGTGGTATTTCCTTCGGCATCATTGTAATAATGTCCTTTTTTCATTAGCCGTTTCTCCCATCCTAAGTCTAAATATTGTTCTTTAGATTCCTCGGGTACAGTGAGTTCATAATGTGGAATAGTAGGTGCTAAGTACAAGAAAAAGGGAGACTTGTTGGAGGCTTGTTTTTCCACAAAACTAAGGGCCTTTTCTACAATCACATCATGAGAGTATTTACCTTTAGTTTCTTCTGTAATATTCTCAGGGAAGGGAAACTTTTCTGTATTGTGCCAGAGCTCTTTGGGATAATAATGATGTGCCGCACCATGTCTTCGATAACCAAAAAATTCATCGAAACCTTGAGCATTAGCCTGTGCAGAGGTTCCGGCTTCATCCATTCCCCATTTTCCAAAAATACCCGTGGTGTAACCAGCTCTTTTGAGTTCCTCTGCAACAGTGACATCTTCCTTTTTCAAGACAACTTTTTCACCTGAAGAGGTCCATCCTGGGTTCCCTCTAACCCTTGTGTGGCCTGTATCCATTCCCGTCAGCAAGCAAGACCTTGAAGGACCACACACAGGTGAACCAGCGTAATGGTTACTGAAAACAACTCCCTCGGCTGCTAACCTATCCATGTTGGGCGTTTTGATTTTATGTTGCCCATTAAATCCTACATCACCATAACCTAGGTCATCGGCTAGAATATAAATAATGTTTGATTTTTCTTGCGTAAAAGCATGAAAGCTAAGGCTTACAGTAAGAATAAATAAAAAAAGGGTTATTTTTTTCATAATGTTTACATTACAGGTTGGCTTAAATCCTGAACCCAAGAAGGGAAAATTCTATGAAATTTCGCTCGTTGTTCGGAAAGTGCATGGGTCAAAGGATTTCATTCTTGTTTATATTCAATTTGATCTGATTAAATAGAGACTCTAATTACAAAGACGGCCCGAAAGTTTGATTCGGTAGCCTTTTTCTTGAGATCTTGAAATAAAAAAGTGCAGGCTCAATGAACCTGCACTTTTGCTCTTTTTAACTTATGAATTATCTGTATCCATTATTGGTAGGATCTGAATCTAACAAAGCAGGATTTAACACTATTTCTTCTGCAGGAATTGGAGCGTACTCCATGTTTGGCTGAATATTATCTGGACCTTTAAATCTACCATAGTTAGCATTCTTAACTGTTTCATATAAAATCCCCCATCTTACTAAGTCGTACTTACGCTCAGACTCTCCTAGCAATTCCCACTTAAGCTCATCTTGAAGAGCTTTCCTAAATTCATCTTGACCTAAACCAGAAAGACTGGCATCTGCCTCATACGCTCTATCACGAATGGCATTGATGTATTCGTAAGCAGAGCCATCCCCCATTTCATTGGCAGCTTCCGCAGCCATTAGGTATACTTGTCCCATTCTCATGGTAATCCACCACTCCCCATGATTTCCACGAGGTGATTGTACGAAATCAAAATTCGTTCTTTTTTTGAGATAAGTATAAGTAAGGTCATACCCCAAATACGAATTCATCATATTATACTGCCTCCGTAAGTCTTCTGGATGCTTGTCTACGGCATCATTTAAAGGCACTGCAAGTCCGTAACCATTAAACTCCTCTCCTTTACTTGAAAGCACTCCTGCAAACTCACCTCTTTGTGCTGAATTTTTTGGCTCATCTCTAAGTCTAGGGTTAAACGAGTCCGTAATTGTTTGACCTTGTACACCATTTAAGTGGTCCCAACCAAAGATAGCCTCTTCGTTAAACTGATTATTGACATCGAATACCTCTCCATAAGTAGGAAGTAGCTTGTGAGGAGAATTATTGATAATATCCTTGCATGCATCTAAGGCAGCTGGCCATTCTTGAAGCCATAGGTGTAATCTAGTTCTTAAAAACTTCGCAGCCCACTTGCTTGACCTACCAATATCACTTCCTGAATAGGCACTAGGTAAAAGGTTTTCGGCAATTTTTAAATCTGCTATCATGGATGTACGAATCTGACTTTTGTCAGTCCTGCCCAACTCACCTACCTCTGCAAGACTTAACTCATCAGTATAAAAAGGGACATCACCCCAGACGCTCGTAAGATTATGATAAGCCAGAGCTCTTAAAAAATACGCTTCTCCAAGGCTACGTTCTTTCACAGATGTTGAAATGTTATCGTTGTCTTGCAAATTGGCAATAACTGAGTTCGCATCACCTACCACACGGTAAAGGTCTTGCCACATACCGTAAGCATTACCATAATTGGTTTCGGTAAGGTTGTAGTCCATTATTGCAGCCAGACCGCCAAAAAGCCTACTTGGCATGATTTCATCCGTACCAAAATATTGCCATGCAGAAATCCCTTGCCAGTTGCGATAAATGTCTTCGCGGTATGTTACATATAAACCATTGGCAGCCTGAATGGCTTCAGGGTCGGAATTATAAAAATTGTTAGGAGAGATGATTCCACGGACATTTTCCTTCAAAAAATCATCACAACTAGAAAGGCTGATCGCCAAGAATAATATGATTAGTTTCTTCATTATTTTTTCAAATTAAAAGTTCGCTTTTACTCCAAAAGTTACCGTCTTCGCATTTGGGTATTCCCCGCGAATAATTCCACGAACAGTGGAGTTAGTCCCCAGTCTGTTGGCTTCAGGATCATATCCTCTAAACTTAGAAATTAGGAACAAATTAGACCCCGCCATATAGACGTTCAAGCTTTTTACAGCTCCTGTTTTTACAGGTACATTATAACCTAGCTTTACGTTTTTAAGTCTTAAGTGACTACCATCTTCAAGCATTGCAGAATTTGAGCGGATATCGGCTATACTTACCATACTTCCTGCTCTTGGAATATCTGAGGTATTATTGGTTGGTGTCCAACGATCGCTAAGTTCTCCATAAAAATTAGCAGTACTTCTTCCAAAGAATCCACGCTGAGCGTACTCGTTATAAATATCATTCCCAAATGTTCCCTGTAAAAAAACATCCAAGCTAAAGTTTCTGTAATAAAATGAGTTATTCAATCCTCCAAAAAATAAGGGCTCAGGGTTCCCCATAACCACATGATCGTCGTTATTAATTCTCCCATCGCCATTTTCATCTTTAAATCTTGGACCACCTATAACTTGACGTAAACCAAGTGGGCCATCACTGTCGATTTCTTCTTGAGTCTTATAAGTCCCTAAGTATTCTACGCCTGTAAATACACCCACTGGCTGGCCCACGATGAGTTTTGCTCCTGGTCCACCTTGATTAAGGCTATATATTACTATTTCGTCAACACCAGCAATGTCAAGCACTTTGGACCTGTTCCCAGAGAGTGTCAGATTAGACTCCCATCTGAAATCATTCTTATTCACATTTACGGTGTTCAAAGTAAGCTCTAGCCCTTGGTTTTGGATAGAACCAACGTTCTCTAGTTTTGTATTAAAACCAGTGGCACGAGGAATTTGGCGAGCCAAAAGAAGATCTTTTGTCTTTTTAAAATAGTAATCTATTTCTCCACTGATTCTATTATTTGCAAAACCAAACTCCAATCCAATGTCCAACTGATCTGTAGTTTCCCATTTTAAATCGGGATTAGAAGGTCTACCTCTTCGGATACCTACTTGCTGTGTATCGTTGAAAATCAATGTACCGCTAGACAATACGGCCAGCGTATTGTAGGGTGAAATACTTTCCTTTCCCGAGCTACCATAACTTGTTCTGAATTTCAGATTGCTAAAGAGCGTTTGGTTTTGCATAAATGGCTCGTCAATAATTCTCCATGCAAAGGCTGCAGAAGGGAAAAATGAATAGGCATTATTCGAACCAGAATAAACAGATGCTCCATCTACTCTACCTACCACCGTAAACAAATACTTGTTATTCAAACTATAATTTGCCCTAGCTAACCAAGATGCCAGTTGACGTGAATCATTAAAGTCTGACGCTACGTTATAAGTTAATGGATCTCCTAGTTCCAGTGCGTCGTAACCTATGGCGTCTACTGATATTCCCTGAGTTTGTGCACTGAAAAACTCACTAGCTCCTTTTTGCCAAGTAAAACCTCCTAATAGATTTAGCCTATGGTTTTCGTTAAACTCCTTATTCCAGGTAACTGTGTTTTCTTGGAGTATATCATAGCCTATTCTGTTATTTATTAGAGCTAATCCGCCAGTTTGGGCAGCGGCTCTTGCTGGAAGTGAACTTGGGTCAAAGTTATTTCTACGTGACCAAGAAACCTGTGGTCCTATAGTTGACCTAAAAGTAAGGTTCTTAATAGGCTCGTATTCAATATAAGCTGTCGTTAGTAAATTTGTTCTTATGGTGAAATCAGTAGTGAGATCAATATCAGCAACGGGGTTCCTTAATACGCCACCAGTAACGATGTTTTGGTCCCAATAACTTCCATCTTCCTTGTAAACAGGAAATGCAGTAAGCGTTTCACGCATATTCCAAAGATCCACCTTGTTATTATCGGTATGCGTGTAGGCACCATTAAATCTAATTCCAGCCTTGACTTTCTTGCTCACATTGAAATCAAAATTGGCTCTAAGGTTATACCTTTCAAGTCCTGTAGACTTAATGATTCCTTCTTGATTAAAATAATTTACAGATACGTAATAGTTCATAGCCTCCGTTTTACCCGACAACGAAACGTCACCATTGTAAATAGAAGCAGTTCGAGTTATTAAGTCTTGCCAATCCGTATTTGCCAGCTCGGCGGGATTGGTAAATGGGTCTGCTTCTCCAGCATAAGCGGCTAATTCTTGCCCATATGCAATTCGCTCGTTTCCGTCCAAAAAATCAATTTTTCTTGCTAAGTTTTGTACCCCAGTATAAAAGTTTACCGAAACATTCGGTTGTCCAATGACGGCATTCTTTCCACTTTTAGTGGTTATCAGGATTACCCCATTCGCTCCTCGAGTACCATAAATTGAAATTGCTGTTGCATCTTTCAATACTTCAAGTGACTCGATGTCATTGGTGTTGATATTGTTCAGATTAAAATCTGTACCTACTATAAAGCCATCAATAACATAAAGGGGTTCGTTATCGGCATTTACCGAATTACCTCCTCGCACTCTTATGGAAGAACGAGCACCTGGAGCTCCGTTTACACCAGTTACCTGAACTCCAGCGGCTCTTCCCTGAAGCATTTGATCTACTCTTGATCCAGGCACATCAGCAAGTTTTTCAACGTCTACTTGCCCTACAGCTCCAGTAAGATCGCGTTTTTTAATTACTCCGTATCCTACTACTACCACCTCGTCCAATAGACCAGTATCTTCACTAAGTGAAACGTTGATCATCGTTTGATTTCCTACAATAATTATTTGGGACTCGTACCCGATATAGGAAAAAACAATCTTTTCATCTGATTTGGCTTGGATGGCGTAGTTTCCTGAAACATCAGAAATCACCCCCCTACTAGTGCCCTGAACAGCGATGCTGACTCCTACTAGTTCTTCATTATTGGCATCGGTTACTTTTCCTTTGATTTGTGTTTGGGCAAAACTCCCAAAACCAAGAAAAACCAACACCATCACGATGGCATTTACAATTGGTATTTTTCTTTTCATAAAGACTTAACTTTTGTTTAGGTTAAGTAACAAATGTAAGGACGACTTGACATCCATATGTCTCATTGATGGGGTACTATCGCGTCAAAACCACTAAACTAGCCTATAATAGGGCAGTTCCGTTGATTCACAGCAGTGCATACCTTTTTTGGATTTACTTACTGACGACATGCGTCAAATAATAATTACGCTTCTTATCTTCCTCTTTTAGCCTTAGGAACAAACCCATCTTGATATTCAGGATTTAATTCCTGAGGAATCGGTGCTTTAATTTCATTTCTCCACTTATCCAAAACCAGAAACAATCCTTGTGTCTTCTTAGGATTAGCTTTCGCTAGATTTATCCTTTCTCCGGGATCATTATTTAAGTCGTATAACTCCAATTCGTTATCTTCAAAATAGTGATGTAGCTTCCAATTCCCTAAGCGTAAAGCACTTCCTGGTCTGGTTCTAAACAAAGGATCCTTACTATCGTCACCACCTATGTTATAAGCTTGAAGATAAAATGGAAAGTGGAAAAAAAGTGGTCTTTCGGCTCTTTTAGTTCTAGATCCTTCTTTAAAAATATCCATCATTGATAAGCCGTCAACAGGTAAGCCCTCTACCCTGGCTAGATTGGCCCAATCACATAGTGTAGGGAAAAGGTCAAATAGTAAAACAGGCTCTTTGCTGGTACTAGGTTTTATGCTTGAATGATTAATAAGCATTGGCACCCGAATACCGCCTTCGTAATATGAACCCTTACCCGCTCTTAAAGGCCATTGACGGGACAAAGAGGCTATTCCACCATTATCACTCGAAAAAATAATCAAAGGATCCTTTAAGCCTAAATCCTTAACAGCCTTGAGGACTTTGCCCACATTGTCATCTAGATTTTTCACCATTGCGGCATAGTTCGTATTTCCACCTTGCCCGTCAGTTTCTGGTTTAGCTAGATAACTTTCCTTATCAGCTTCTTTACTTTGAAGCGGTGTGTGAATAGCAAAATGTGGGAGATACAAAAAGAAGTCTTTTGCTTTATTTGTGGACATAAAGCTGATGGCTTCATCGGTTATTCTATCTGTTAAATATTCTCCCTCAGGCCCATCTTCTAAAAACGGGAGTTTGTAAGGACTAAAATACGTTTTGGGGTGACCACTTTTACCTCCTCCCTTATGAACATCAAAACCTTGCTTTGTAGGGTCCATCCCAATATGCCACTTCCCAAACACTCCAGTTGCAAATCCTGCTTTCTGAAACAAATGACCAAGAGTAATAGCATCTTGAGGAATTACATCGTTCGTGGGCGTAGGTATAATTTTTCGGGTACGGGCATCACCCCTAGCAGCCGGAGCTACAGTATATACCTTGTGCCTTGGAGCATATTGACCCGTCATTAAACTGGCACGACTTGGAGCACAATTTGAAGCATTGGCATAAGCATTGGAGAAATTTAGCGAGTTAGCCGCTAACCTATCTAAGTTAGGTGTATCATAATACTCACTGCCATTAAACCCGACATCTTTCCAACCCAAATCATCGGCTAGGATTAAGATTACCTGTTGCTGGGCTTCCGCCTTGTTAAGAACAAAAAAAGCAAAGGCAAAGAATAATATTCTTGAAATCATGGTGAATTAATTTATAGATAAATCAATAAGGCTTTTGACGTATTCAGATGGACTAGAGCCAAACTCCTTTTGGAAACATTTCGTAAAATATTTTGGTGTACTGAAACCTGTTTGATATGCCACCTCAGAAATGTAATAATTGCCACTTTGGAGCAATTTAGCAGCTTTTTTCAGCTTGTACTTTCGAATAAATGTTGAGGGTGCAGAACCCATCAAACTTTCCATTTTACGATAAAATGTAGCTCTACTCATACAGCATTGCTCAGCTAAAAACTCCACAGTCAGGTTTTTACTTTTGATGTTTTTCTCAATAAAACCCACTACTTTTTGAATAAATGCTTCGTCATGTGAAACCACATTATCTGTCGGGGGATCTACATTAATGTTCCTGCTAAACGAATTTTTCATTAAACTCCTATTGTAAAGCAGGGCCTTGATTCGCCAAGTGATCAACTCTAGACTAAAAGGTTTATCAACAAAATCGTCTACCCCATTTTGAATACAAGCTAGTTTTTGAGAATGACTATTTCTTCCTGTGAGAATAATGAAGGGAATATGCTTTAAGGTATCATGACCCTTAACATGATTCATTAACTCTAAGCCATCCATATTCGGCATTGATAAGTCACTTATCACCAAATCAATTGACTTTTCTTGAAGTAAATCCCATGCCTCCTGTCCATCATTTACTTTTATGATATTAAAATCACTGCTGAGGTGTTCTTCCAAAAAGCCTAATATCTCATCATCGTCATCAGCTAAAAGCAAAGTTGCTCTTGAATGCTCATATTCAGTTATAACACCTTCCACAATAGAGATTTCGCTTCCTACTAGCTTAATTTCATTCATTTGGAAATGGTTCTTCTCCAATGGTAAATAAAATTCAACCCTAGTACCATCACCCTCTACGCTATTAATATCAATAAACCCCCTGTGTTTTTTGATAAGACGACCCACCAAGGACAATCCAATTCCAGCACCCTTTTTTAGCTTATCTTTTCTTGTATTAGAAGCTCTATAAAATCTATTAAATAGGCTTTTGACTTCATTTCTAGGTATACCTATACCTGTATCCGAAACTTTACAATTAAGATACAAACCTTCTAGAGGTGCAACATCTGGAAGGTCACTTGTTTCCAAATACACAATATTTGCATGTACATTTACAGTTCCACCAGATGGCGTATACTTGATTGCATTATTCAATAAATTAAGCGTGATAATCTCGAGTAATTCCTCGTCATACCAAGCTTCATCAGCCTCCTCTTCAAGTTGGTAATTTAGCCTAATGTTTCGAACGATTGCGAGCGGTTCTGTCTCGCGACAAAGCTTTTCAAGACTTCCAAAAACGTCTCCCTTCTCTACTTGTAATATGAACTCTCCACCTTCATTTTTACGAAGATCCATGATTTGATCGGAGATACGTTTTAGCCTAAAAGTTTGCTGATAAAGGTTATTAAGTACCGCCTGATTCACTTTTTTACCAGCTAATGCGTTCTCTAGAGGACCAAGAATTAAAGAAAGTCTATTTTTGATTTCATGCGATAAGTCAGCAAAATATACCATTTGCTGATCTTTAATTTCTACTAGAGCTTCTTCTTCTTTTAGTTTTTGCTGAAGCTGATTCCACCTTCTAATCAAGTAAAATCCACTGATCAAGCTTAAACTAAATAGCAAGAAATATAAACCCAACGCTATATTACTTAACCAGTAAGGCCTTAAGATTGAAATTTTGAGCGATTTGATAGCTGATAGTGTTCCAAAACTATCTTCTGCTTTAATTTCAAAAAGATAATTACCAGAAGGAACATCTAACAGTTTCACGCTTTGCTCGCCGTTTAAGATATAGGTCCATGCATCAATATGTCCTTTCATGCGATAAGCATAGGCATTTTTTTTAGGATCACTAAAATTCAATAATGCGAAAGAAACCTCAAAATTATTGTTTTGAGGTTCAAGCTCTATACGCTCTTGAAGTGATTCCAAACCTTCTAGATAATTCTTGCCATCTACCGAGCCTTTTGAAACTTCACTTGATATTGATTTTATGGCATTCCAGTAAAAATTGCTTTGACGGGAAGGATCCACTTCCTGTTTTTTGATTTTATATAAGCCGTTACTATTCCCAAAAAACAAAAAATTATCTTTGCCTTCTATCACGGCATTAAATGAAAAGTCCCTGAATACCACACCATCTTCCTCTCCGTAACTTCTGAATGGAACTAGCCCATTTTTATGGTAAAGAGCCAGCCCATTGTTTGTACTAACTACAATGTTTCCACCATCATCTTCCGCCACTGCACAAATTACATTACTCGGCAAACCATGGTCCATCGTAAACTGAGTAAAAGAATCGTTTTCAAAGTCGTATTTATAAAGCCCGCCTTCTCTTGTCCCTATCCAGATTGTTCCATCACTGGTTTCTTTGATATGCAAAATCCTCCTTGATATTTTTCCTTTAATATCAATTCCCGAGTACTTCTTAATCTTTCCAGACTTAAGATTTACTTTAAGAAGTCCATCGCCTTTTGATCCTACCCAAACATTATCTTGGCTATCTTTAATGATGGTAAAAATAGTGGAAACATGATTTATGTATTTGTTTACCTCTGCTGCCAGATCACGGTACAATTCATTACCATCGTCGTCATATGTGAATATTCTACCAAAATTACTGCCAAACCACCACTCTCCTGGAGCTACTTCAATTGCTGAACTTATTTCTTTGCTGGATGTACTTACACGTTCGAGCTTTGGCTGTTCTGAACCTTGAAATTTATACACGCTTTTTCTATTAAAGCCAATAAAATATCCTTTGCTAGATTGATGTACTCTCTTAATAGGCTTACTAAAACGCACCCGCGAAAACTGTGATGTATTTGGATTAAGCGTAAAAAAACCATCATTTGAAGTCCCTAGCCAATACTTTTGATCGTTTTCTTTGAACAAATAATTTACATTTTGATTTAAAAGGTTATACTTAGGCACTTCCACTCTTAACCTTTCTACAAAAAGCAAACTTGATTTAATTTTGTACAAGCCTCGTAAAGTGCCGACCCAATAAACACCTGATTCGTCAATGTAGGCCGTTAGTACGTTATTGTCTTTGAGTATACTATTTTCTTGGATTAACGTAGAAAAACTAAAGCCTTCTTCCGCTCTGACACCCTGATATAGATTTTTTGACGTGCTTACAAGCAGTTCACCATAATTTCCTACTGAAATGGAGGTCACATGATCATGCCCCTCTTCATTTAGCATTCCAAAATGATAATGGGCTAACTCCCTAATTCCAGCTTTATCTAGGCGTATATGTAAGAGTCCTTCATTACTTGTTCCCAATAGAAACTCATTTCCATAAAGCTTATGTAAAATACTTATTGGCTCATTTAGTCCTAAATTTGTGACCTTATCAGAGCTTAAGTCAACGTGAAAAAGACCCTTATCAGAGGCTAGAAGCAACTGATTAAAAGAAAGTGTTTCAAAGTCATTGATTACGCCAATTGAAGAATTTTCGAACTTACTGGAGCTTATTATGGGTTTGAGCTTTAGCTGAGCAGTATTTGCATCTTTAGCATATAACCAGGTATTCTTGTCAGCTACACTTAGCCATATTCTCTTAAAGTCATCTTGCCAAACCCTTCCATACGCTCCAATTTTTGGAGATAAAGTTATGAATTGATTTTTCTGTTTGTTGTAACTACTTAATCCACTTTCGAGAGAGACTATGATATTGCCCTCCCCATCTTCAGAAATGTCATTTACCAAATTGGTGAATATGGCGTTTTCTTTATTTGGCTTAGTCGAAAAATGCTTAACACTGCTGCCATCGTATTGATAAAGGCCATTCGTTGTGCCTACCCATAAAAGCCCCTCAGAATCTTGAAAAATAGCATTTATTATCCTATTTGGTAGCCAATTCTCTGTTGAAACAAGGGCGTTTTCGGGGCTTATCATTTGTCCATAAGAGCAAATAATTAAACCAAATAATAAACTTGTGACAGAATAGGCTCTCCTTATCATTCAGATTGCGACCCTCTCATTTTCCAAATCTCGTGAGGGGTTCTTGTATTGTTCAATAAGTTAGTCATTTCTGTTAAAACATCTAGATGTATGTCGGCTACATTCTTAGTTTCACCAATATCTTTTGACAAATCAAAGAGTTCAATCTTCCCATCTGGATCCATTCTTACAGCTTTCCAGTTTCCTGCTCTCACGGCTTGATTAGTAGTTGGATTTTCGTGAAACTCCCAATATAAAAAGTCATGTTCCTCTTGAGCTTCTTCGTTTCCTTTAAGCGTTGCTAAAAGAGATATTCCATCTACAGGCTCGAAGGTTGCTCCTGCTGCTTCGGCAAATGTGGGGAACATATCCCAGAAAGCAGAAACATGGTTTGAAACCGTATTTGATTCTATAGAATTAGGCCATTTAACAATAAATGGTACCCTTATTCCTCCTTCATACAGATCTCTTTTTTTGCCTTTGAGGGAACCACTACTTTGAAAATATTTAGGATTTGCTCCACCTTCTGAATGTGGGCCATTATCACTAGAAAACATAACCATGGTATTATCCTCTAATCCTAATTCCTTTAATTTCTCAAGCAGAACCCCTACGCAGCTATCTAAATGGGTAATTTGAGCTGCATAAGCCGCAGCAGGATATTCTTGAGAGCGGTAAGCCCCTCTATTGTTATCGGTAATGTCTGGAAGACCCGGCTTTTTGTAAGCCTTTTCGTCAACG
>JBNMFK010000039.1:0-18385 GCA_051269965.1 Algoriphagus sp.
CAGCGAATACCACAAACATCGCTGCAAAGAATAGCAGCTTGAGTGGTTTAAGTTTGCGAAATGGGAATTTACTATTTTCAAACATGATGCTTAATTTACCTATTTTCCTTTAATTTTTATCAAAAAACTCACCATAAAGTTCTTCTAGTTTAACCCTAAGATGCTGTACGGCATAGCGTTTTCTAGAAATCAAAGTTTTGATATTTTCTCCGGTACGGTCTGCAATTTCTTGGAAGGTCTCATCTTCTAATTCATTCCAAACAAAAACGTTTCTTTGATTTTCTGGCAACTCGTCTAATGCCTTAAACAATGCTTCCCAGAATAATTCTTTGAGATTTTCATCTTCAGGAGAGGTAGTTTCGGCCATTAAAATTTCTGTGAAGTTGAAACTGCCATTATCGTTCTCAAGATTCTTATCTTCTAATAAATCTGGCTTTTGCTTTCTAAAATTATCTGTTATTCTGTTTTTGGCCACTCTGAAAATCCATCCGCTGACTTGTTCTATCGAGTCTATCTCCAAAACACGGCTTAATTGATACCAGACTTCCTGTGTAATGTCTTCTGCATCGGCGTTAGATGGTACTCTTCCTCTAACAAACCGGAAAAGCCGACTGCCATATTCATTAATGATGCTGCTGATTTTTCGTTCCCGACTTTCAGCCATTTCTTCAGACATTTTTACCGTCATTTCTATAGATGACGAATGAGTTAGTAAGTTACTTTAAAAGAACTGAAAATAGTTCAGAACTAAATTTCGAGACTTTAAAAAAGAACATTATTGAGTTGTCCCACCTGAAATTTATGGATACAGAAAAGAACGAAGCATCTGAATAAATCCTTTGATTGATTTTCGAGAAGGTTGGACTTATCGGTGTCAATGGAATGGATTGGGCGGATCTTACGTCATTTCTGAAAAATAGGGGAGCTTCTTATCTGGCTTTGTGTGATGTGGATGCAGAATTATTAAAAACATGAGCGGACGAATTGACGTAGAAAACAGGACATAGACCAAAAACGTTTAATGATCAACGGGGATCTACTTATGGTAAAAGAGATAGATGCCGTGTTTATAGGAACACCAGACCATCGGCATCATATTCAGCTGATAGATGCTTGTGCCGCAGGCAAAGATGTTTACCTAGAAAGACCAATTGCTAATAGTATTCACGAAGCTGATAGCAGCCAGAAAATACAATAGAGTGTTACAAGAGGGTCAACGGCAAAGAAGCGACCCACATTGGCATTTTGCTTTTGACTATTTAAATACAGGTGCATTAGGTAATATACGGCAAGTAAAAGCACGGGCAGATGTTAATAATGGAAGAGGGTTTGATGTGGTAACAGACAGTACCACACCATCTGGTGTAGATTGCAATAGATGATTGGGACCAGCTAGTGAAAAATCTTTTAATAAAAACCATTTTCATGTAACTTTTCGCTATTTCAGTGCTCTTGCTGGAGGGACTAATGACGGACTGGGGTGTGCATAGGTTAGATATGGTATTGGTCGGAATCGAGGCCACAGTACTTATGTCTGTCGTGCCAATGGCCGAAAAACTAGCTTTTCTAAATGATGCTGCAGAAACGCCAGACACACTCACTACCGTCTATGATTTTGGTTTTATCTGGGAGTAATTTATGGCCATGGGTTACCTTATTTGGAAGAGTCAGGTATGTCGGGTGTCGCATTTATTGGCGAAAATGGCATTTTGGCCATCAACAGATCTAGCTGGAAAGTAATATCGTAAGAAGAGGATGGAAAGTACTTAATTCCTGCTTTGTCTATTCAAAAAAGTTCTAGCAGTGACTTGGATGCTAATACTAAAAACTTTCTGACATGTATAAAGACTCGAAAGGTCCCAAACGGTACGATTGAAACGGATAGAAACGCGGCATTCGTAGCTCATTTAGGACATATTGCTTATCGAACTGGCAAAAATCTAGATTGGGATGATATCAAAAGTGTTCTTACCAATGAGCCAGCAGCTAATAATTACTTGGAACTTACCTACAGGTCTCCATGGAAAATATGGAAAGGGTAGATAATGATGTTTTTATCAATAACGCCCATAACTTTCCTGTTTTACTTGTTTGAACTATCATTTTGAATCGTTGATAGAAAGGCTAAAAGATTGAAAAGGCGAATCTGATTTTATGGGAAATAATTGGGAAAGTAAAGATTTTCTGTAAAAAATAGGGTGGTGGGTTATTCTAGGTTGCTGTCTGTGTCAAAATAAGAGTAATTAATGTTAATTTACTCTAGAAGACTTCTTGTAAATTTGAAAGAAGTAACAGATTAAAATGAAGTATCTTACATTATTCCTTATTTCACTAATTGCTCTTAAAGTTGGAGCTCAGGACATCTTTCAAGTGAACAAAGATCTTGGTAGAGGTGTAAACATGGGAAATATGTTTGAAGCTCCGTCGGAAGATGCTTGGGGAAATCCGTTTAGAGATGATTATTTTGAAAAAATAGCGGGTCTAGGTTTTAACCATGTTAGGATTCCCATTACCTGGGATGTGTCGGCTCGTACGCTACAAACGGCACCTTTTACCATTCATGCAGACTTTATGGCCCGTATCAAATATGTGGTGGATAAAGCTCAAGAAGCTGGCTTGATGGTAATCATTAACATGCACCACCATGAGGATATTTTTGCTGACCCAGATGCGGCTAAAGAAGAATTCTTGAGTCAGTGGCAACAAATTGCGGAAGTATTCAAGGATTATGATAATAATTTGTTGTTTGAGCCTCTAAACGAACCTCATGGCAATTTAAGTCCAGAGCAATGGAATACATATTTCGCCGACGCTCTTGCTGTCATACGGGAAGATAATCCTAGCAGAGCGGTGATTATGGGTATTGCTAATTATGGAGGATTGTCGGCTGTGCCTCAAATAATATTCCCTGAAGGTGATTCTCAGATAATACTAAGTATTCATTATTATGAGCCATTTCAATTCACCCATCAGGGTGCAGGATGGGTAAACAATTCTACGCCTTGGCTGGGTACAAAATGGGATAACACGGATTTAGAACAAAAGACTATTAAAAGTCAGTTTAGGTTTGCAACCAATTTTGCCGAAGAAAACAATGTTCCTATAAATATTGGTGAGTTTGGAGCGTACAGTACTGCGGATATGGACAGCAGGGTACTTTGGACTACTTTTTTGGCCAGGTGGTTTGAAGAGCAAGGTTATAGTTGGGCGTACTGGGAATTCAGTTCTGGCTTTGGTTTTTTTAATCCAAATACCAATCAGTATAATCAACGATTGATTGACGCACTCCTTAAAGATGCCTTGCCTGAGGCGGTAGTAACAGAGACCAATACAGTTTACGAATCTGACTTTACTTCTGGTAATTCGGGATGGAATCTTTCTGCTCAAGGTGGAGCGATGGCTACATTTGAACGAGAAGGGAATAAAGCTAAAATTGATGTAACGGCCATTGGTTCTGATGCTTGGCAGGTTCAGTTTGTTTTGAATAATATTGCCCTTAAAGAGGGGAAACAATATTTAGTCAGCTTTAAAGCTGTTAGCGGCAATGAGGTCTCTTCCACCTCCTATGTTGGTCAATCTGAAGCCCCTTGGGGGGCATATTCGGGTTATACAGGAGTAAGTATTGGTACCACGGAAGAAGAGTATCAATATGGTTTTGAAATGAAGTCAGAGAATGATGATAAAGCCAGATTTGTTTTTGATTTTGGTAATGCGGTGGGTACCACTTTTTTGAGTGACTTAAAAGTGGAAGAGGTCGTAGGGGAAGAGGAGATTGTGTTAGCCAGAGAGCTTGGTGACGCGAGCATAAGAGTTTATCCAAATCCTACTTCTAGCTATATTGTGGTAGAAATGACTAAAAAGATAGATTCGTATAAGCTTTATACTCTTAAAGGTGCTCTTGTTCAATCGGAAAACAAGCTAGAAAGCAATATCATCACTTTAAGAAATGGATTAGCTTCGGGTGCTTATTTCTTAAGATTGAAGGCAGAGGATAACGTTTGGATTAGGCGAGTGATGGTATTTTAAGTCCATGCATTCTTAGGCCACTTCTTATGCACTTTCCTTATTCTTTTATCTGTTGTGGAAGGATTAATGTCGAATTATTACCTGCATCAACTTATTAGTGTACAAATTGCCCAAAAAAAATCATCATGTTTATGAAGAAAAAATATTTTATTTTGCTCACTATTTTAACCTTATACCATACAAATTGTAAGAGTCAGCTAACAAATACTTCCGATTATTTGAATGGTATAAAATCAGATCTAAGAGAGGAATGGCCTAAAAATAGAACTATTAATTTAGTCTTTCACGGACATTCTGTTCCCGCTGGGTATTTCAAAACACCTACCGTAAACACCTTAGAATCATATCCTTTTCTAGTGTTAAAAAAATTAAAAGCAATTTATCCTCACGCTGTTATCAATATTATAAATACTTCGATAGGGGGAGAAAACTCAGTAAGTGGTAAAAAACGATTTAAATCAGATGTGTTGACTCACAAGCCGGATGTACTTTTTATGGACTACGCATTAAATGATAGAAGGGTAGGACTTGATAAGGCCTATAAAGCTTGGAGTCGTATGATAAGCAAAGCCTCAAAGGCAGGTGTTAAAATCATACTTTTAACACCATCTCCCGACCAAAGAGTTGACATTCTTGAGCCCAGTAATGAATTAGAACAACATTCAGAACAGATTAAGCGGTTATCAAAAGAAAATGATATTGGTTTAATTGATAGCTATACATTATTTAAGAATAAGATACTTATGGGTGATGAAATATCAACATATATGTCACAGATAAACCATCCAAATAAAAAAGGTCACCAATTAATTACTGATGAAATCATAAAGTTTTTTGAGTAAAGAGGTTTAATACGTCGATTTACAGCTTAAAAGATCTTTCAATACAAAATAAAATAACTCGGATGCTCAAGATAAGCACAATAAGAATAGATGGTTAAAAGTAGGCCTTTACAAGAATCAGTAGATAAGCTTTTGATAGAGGGTTGATTCTGGCAACAGTAGAACGAAATTTATTTAAATTAATATCCCTTTCATCTCCACATTATACTGTCGCCAGAAAGCACCTGGACTGATGAAGTAACCTCTTTCCTTAGGTAATTCAATACCTGCATACTTGTAGGCTTCCCAGATGAGTTCAGCACAAGTGTATTTATCATCATGAAAGATTTCTTTACTGCCAATCAGCGTCCGCCATGCTATTCGCCAATACTCCCAGTTGTCGTACTGTTTGGTAAGGTTATCTAGGCAAAACGCCTTAATGTTTTTAATCTTAGACTCATCCAAACAAAGCTGACAATGCCTTGCCCACGCCACTCGGCCTTTATATGGCTTATAATTTCCTTGGTAATCATTCAAAACATTCGACAGAGGCACCATTCTAACGCCAAATCCTAAAACACTCTCAACTAAAAAGGCTCGCTGCATTTCTTCAATAATAAGGACAATGCCACAATGGCTCCAAGCTGAGCGTGAGCGACTTCTTATGAGGCTGGATAACCAGTGGTCGCCTGAAAAAAACAGAAGGTCACCTGATTTGAATTCGGAGCGAATCTTTTTGTAACTTCGTACATTGGTTTCGTGGTCTTTCCTGGGAAAGATTTTTTCTAACTTTCGTTTATTGTAGAGAGGTATGGCCATGAAACTTTTAGAAAGAACTAAGGGTTATTTCTATAGATTAGATTTAAATTTCTATACATTAGATTTAAAGCAAATTAGCAAAATATGGTAACAGTAACAGAGCAGGCAAGGAATAAGATCATTGAGCTCAAAGAAAAGGAAGGCAAATCCGCAAAAGATGGTATACGCGTTGCTGTAGAAGGTGGCGGGTGCTCTGGATTAATGTACGATTTGGTTTTTGATGCAGAAGAGCGTGAAACGGATCAGGTTTTTGAAGATAATGAGGTAAAGATATTTGTAGATAAAAAAAGCCTATTTTATCTCATCGGTACAGAGTTAGACTTTTCAGATGGTTTGAATGGAAAAGGTTTTCAGTTTAGAAATCCAAATGCATCTAGAACCTGTGGATGTGGAGAGAGTTTCGCAGTATAAAACAGCGTTGTAAAGAAGTTTCATTTAAATATTAATGGGAGTTAAAAATGGCAGAAAACAAGAAACTAAGAAGGACAGGTGGCAAAGAATCTTTATTTTTTGGAATTTGTGGAGGTATGGCGAAGTTTTTCAGTTTGGACGTCACCGTAATTCGAATTCTCTGGGCTGTTATGACTTTCATAGGTGTAGGTTCTCCTATATTAATCTATTTAATCATGGCTTTTATTATACCTAAAGAGGGTGGTAATTAGCATTTGATATTATATTAACATTAAAAAAACCTGTCTGGCAATGCCTGACAGGTTTGTTATTTTTAACCCTAACATTAAACTGTAATATTATTAATGACATGCCTCTTAAGAAGAAGCACTCTCTTTAATTATGGTAAGCTCATAACCTTCGCGGGCAGGCATCGCTATCCAAAGAATAATATAGATTAGAACTACAGGTATTGGAGAGAAAAATCCTACCGCCAACAGCACTCTTATCAACGTAACATCGATGTCTATATAAGCTGCAAGACCAGCAGCTACGCCACCCAACATCTTTTCTGAACCCTTTATTCTAAATAGCTTTTTCATTTTTGTAAGCATTTTATCTGTTAGCAAATTTTCCTAATTTCTTCACAACGTGAGGAATCTCCCCGACTTATTGACACAAATTTATACGAAAACAAGGTACTCGGCAATGCATGGTACATGAATGGTTCTCTAAAATGAGGAGTGGTAAAACGGCCTTGAGTTTCGGTGAGGGCTAGTTCTACGGCTTTAAACAATACTTAATTGGTATAATTGCCCATCTAAAGCTCTAAATGGTTCTTTTGACGTTCCGTTTTTCTTTTGGCTTCTTGAATAAGTAGATTGAAATCTTTTTGGGTTATTACCCTTTTCATGTCTTTGCTAAGTAGTTTCCTTACAGGGAATTTCATATTTAGCTGTATGCTTAGTTGGTAGTAGTCTTGCAGAGATACTCCACGAGTAGTGTTTGTAGGTGGACAGATGGTCTGTTCTGTTACACTTACATGGTTCACATCATTCACAAGCCAAGGCTCCAAACAATCTTCTATGTCAAACTCTCTCTGGAGTAAGATGTTTTTGCTCGGTAATTTAGCAGCTCTAGTCCACCAAATATCTCTAACGAGCTCCATGGCATTGAATGTGGCGTCCATAGTACTTACAGCACCTAATTCAATCAGTTTTTCTTTTAGTAAAAAAGTAACAGCCTCTTCAAATGGTAGAGGACTCTCCAACGCGGCCATACCAATCTCAACTCCTAACAGATTGGAGTAGGCATCTTCCATGCTGAAGGCTGAGTACTTTTCAGGCACCATAGGTACGTAGGAGGCTCCATAAAAAGTGGCTATCTCATGCCAAACCGACAGGTCATAAGCGATTTTTCCGGCTAATAGTATTTTATCCTTGAATGATGTAAGATCATTTTCTCTAATGTCAAGTGTCTTTTGGCCACCTTCTCTTCCCAGTTTAATATTAAAGCGTTCTCCCTGTGCCGTCTGAATTTGTTGATGAAGATAGGCGGTCCAGTCTGCTTGATCTCTCAGGTGGCCAATGTCTATAAAACCACCTCTCTTTGTATAAATGATGCCATTATTTTCCTCTGGGTTACCTAAATAGACATGTTTACCAAGACTATTAATACTACTTATATCACTAACTTTTAAAAAAGGAATTCCAGTAACTTTTACATCAGAGCCAAATGAACAACAAGTTCTAATGATTTTGGGAGGTGGATTTTTAGAAGGATTATTTTTTAAAGATAATGGCGAGGGAAAAGCTGCGTTTCCTCCTAATAAATAGATAACTACAATGAGAATTACGCTCATGGCGACAATAGTTTAAATGATGTAGCACACTAACGTAGAAAAGGTTTCTTTTGTTTGCTTTTGAGTAACATAAACCAGTACTGGCTTATCAGGGCCGCTTAGATTTTTTAGGTAAGGCCTTTTAGAATAACTTTTCGGAAGGAGTACTCACTCTTTTAAGCATTAAATCGAAAGAGGCTTGGCCCCTATGATACGTTCTTGATCAAAAAACGTATCAAAGGGTCTAGATTTCGTCATTTTAAAATCATCAAAAGCTTAATTAGCTTATTACACTGCTCTTCAGATAATACTCTGATGGAATTTATAACATAATCATAGCTGTCAGAAACTACTTTCATTGTAGACTCCTTACTCTGTGATGATTCAATTTTTTCTAGATTCTTTTCAGCTAATGGGTTTCCTTAATCTCTTATCATTAAGCTTAGATCAAAGTTGCAGGCGGCTAGGTGTAAAAATTTTTGGGTAAAAAAGCGTATATCTTCCGTAGGTTTAAAATCATAGTCGTCAGCTGGCATGGATTCTATGTACTCTAGTAAAAATTATTAGCCTCTTTCAAAATCTGTAATAAGCTCTACTTTTCTATTTCCACCTGGGCTTTCTATGGCACGATACTGGAAAAAGAATACAGCGAATAAGATGCTTAGAGAGCATTTTTTTACGAATCAGTATTAATCTAAAGAGCCCTAGATCATGGGACTCGCTACATTAAAACTTAATTATTTAATCATCGGTGCCGCAGGTTTCTTAATGAGGTTTACTACTCAAAAAATGGGACACCTTCTGGAGCATATTTTCTCATGGCTTCTTCATTTATCTCCACACCAATACCTGGAACGTCTCTTACTTTTATGAAACCATTTTCTACAGCTTCACCCTCGAAAGTGACAATTTCTCTGAACATTGGGTTTTTGTGAAAATAAATTTGCCATTCCATTATCATGAAATTGGGAACAGAGGCACAAACATGAGCAGAGGCCATTGCACCCAAATATGAAGCTACCATATGCGGAGCGAAAGGAACATAATAAAGGTTTGCCAAATTGGCTATTCTTTGTCCTTCACCAAGTCCACCTGCTTTCTGTAAATCTGGCATAATGATATCTACGGCACCATCTTCTAATAATGGTCGGAAGCCATGTGCTAAATAATGATTTTCTCCAGCACATATGGGAGTGGAAGTGGAGTTCGTAATTTTTTTATATGCATCTGTATTTTCAGCAGCGATTGGTTCTTCCAACCACATTAGACCAAGTGGTTCTAGCATTTTAGCCGCACGCTCTCCTGTTGTGGCATCATACCTGCCATGCATATCTGCACAGATATCAATATTTGGGCCTACAGCTTCTCTGGTTGCAGCCATCTGGTCAAACATTCTTTGCAGTTCAGCCGGGCTAGCTGTCCAGTTAAACGTATCATACTTATTAGGATCATTGGCTTGATCTAAATCAAATTTCACAGCAGTAAAACCCATATCAACGGCATCTTTAGCTGCGTTAGCAAAATCTTCTGGTTTAGGAAGTTTATTTTGGTACAGGGCTGTATCCATGTAAAGTCTAATGGAATCTCTGAATTTACCACCCAATAGTTGGTATACCGGTAAGCCCAAGGCTTTTCCAGCTAAATCCCATAGAGCAGTTTCTACGGCGGTTAAAACGGCAATAAACATTCCTGATTGTGCCCCTTCAAAAAAACCTGACTTCCTTATGGTTTCAAATAAGCGGTGGACATTTAATGGATTTTGATTTTTAATCCTTTCACCCATAATTTTGACCAAATGGTACGTGCCAGGGGTGGCATCAACACCCTCTCCGTGACCAACTATGTCTTGATTACTATATACTTTAACAAATAGGTTATGGCCACCTCGGATATAACCACATTTTATATCTGTAATTTTCAGGTCTGAAGGCATGGAACTCTTTGGTGTTCTGTCAATAGCAGTTTGGTATTCTCTACCAAAACTAGCTAGAGGTGCTGCAGCAAATGCTGTCGCTAACGCTGCTTTTGATAAAAAATCTCTTCTGTTTGATTTCATTTTATCTTTGTTTTAGTCACAAGCCTTAAGACTTTCAACTCTTAGAAAATCTTTAAAACCTGTATTTTAATTAAGGTTGAATTATTCTTACTTTGTTAGTTCTAAGAGGCATAAATATTAGCCCGAGCGAAGCCGAGGTCACCAAGTTCTATCTTTTAGTATCTCTTGAATTTGTTCCTTGCTTACGGGTAAGATATCCAGATTATTCTTTAACCAAGCTGAAAAATCTTTTTCGATTACCGCAGACCATCTCATATCTATTTCGCCAGGAGTATACTTCTGTTCTCTTAATCTTTGATGGCCAAACATATCCCTTAACCTGACCACTTCTGACGTTTTTACGACTTGTTCTGCTAAATGTGGGGGTATAAAAATGACTCCTCCATCTCTTCCTAATACCACATCACCAGGCATACACGTTGCATTTCCGATTTTCGTGGGATGGTTAATAGCTACCAATGTTGTGTTTAAAGCGTTATCCGCATTATTTAAATGATGTGATGGATGATAATTCCTGAAAAATGAAGTAAAACCACCTATTCGTTTGAGGCCGCCAATATCTCTTAGTGCCCCGTCGTATACGATACCATTGCCTGACTTAGCATAAATAGAGTTTCCAAGGTTATCGCCTATGGTTGGACCGTCTAAGTAAGCACCAAACTGGTTTGCCACATATACATCTCCTTTTTGTAGCAAGTCAATGGGCCAAGAGTTCTGAGATTGAATTCTTCCATCTTGGTTATGACCCTTGTCATCTATGGCTCTTTGAATGTCAGGTCTCCCGGGCATAAAAGTTGCTGTAAGAGCTCGGCCAACTAAAACGGAATCAGGATTAATGAGTTGCCAATTGCCTTCAAACTGCTGCTTGTAGTTTTTGTTTTTCATGACTGCCCAAGCCTCTTCTAATGTCACGAGTTTCATTCTTTGTAAAATGGAATCAGAGACTTTGGGTCTACCATCCTCAAATCTTTCACCTTCCCACTCACGGGTAAGGAGCATCATGTATTCTTTAGAAACTTGTTGTGATTGAGCAATATTTGTATTCAAGCCAAGGCACACTAACGCCATGAAGCATCTTTTTTTCATAAGGGTTGTCTTTAGAGTTAATCTAATTTAGACAATTCATTATGGCGAAACATCAGTATTTTAAATATTCAACTTCTCTGATCGACAATTACCAGAAATAAATAGACCTAAAAGCTGTAATTCGACTTAAGAAAAGGTTTTAATTTAGTTTAACCACCAAATAGCTATGTTAAGACAAGTGGCAAATGAAACCCACAGAAGATATGGAATTTGAAGGTTCCCTGCTGTTTTGTTGATTTTTTTGAAATAAAGAATCATCATGAATATAGCTATCCAAAGGACAAGAATTTCAAGCAAGGCGAATCCAGGGTTTTCGAAGTAGAAAAACAAGAAGCTCCATACAAAATTAAGGGCTATTTGAATAGCAAAAATAGCAATGGCGTTTGTTCGTTCTATACTTTTAGGGCTTCGCCAAATAAGGAAAAGGCCTACACCCATGAGTGTGTACAGGGTAGTCCAGACTGGGGCAAAAATCCAATTTGGTGGATTGAAGAATGGCTTATTTAAAGTGTTATACCACGACTCTATGCCAGTTACTGTTGCAAAACCTGATACACCTCCAATAGTTAGTGGAATGGCTAAACAAAGAATGAATGTTAAGATTTTTTTCATCAGGGAATATCAGTGCAATTTTATTAATTCTTATGTTTTTCTGTCTTCACATTCAGGTAGTACATGGTACAGCTTGACTGTTCAAAAGCATAGCAGAGAGATTTCATTTAATCCTTGAGTTCCTAGACTCAAAAACATTTGGTTCATTTAAAACTAGCCTTGAGCAAAGTTACCAAATTGCTCTACGTTTATCAAAAGGTTTTTCTTAAACTAAAATTACTGATTCTATAGGTAAAGACAGGTCTGTGGTATACTGAGAGCATAAACGGAATTCAGACCAAAGAAATCACGTTTGTAAGGTCGAATTAGTTCAGGGGAAAGGTCGAATTTGATAGCTCATGAACCCTAAAAATGTTTTATTTATGCAAGAGGTAAAACAGGGCGTAGTGAACTACTTGATGATGGATTATAGTTCCGAGTAGATTCTAATTATCTGTAGGAGGGAAGAACTTGAGTGTGTTTCTATTGAAAGTATTCATCAGTTCATGTGGAATGATAAAAGAAATGGAGGAAGGCTCCATCAACGCCTAAGATCAAAAGACAAGAGATATCAAAAAAAGAGGATATTTAATGGGCTGTATGAGGCAAATCATAAGAATACTTGACAATCCCTTAAGAATATCTACTAACGAACGCAAGGAACGAATAGAAGATTTAGAGATAGATTTAGTGATCGGAAAGAATCATCAAGAGGCATTACTTACCATAAATGATAGAGTAACCAGCGTACTAAAAATGACTAAAGTTACATCCAAGAGGCTGAAGTGATCGAATATAAAACCATAAAATTATTCTAAGATTAAATCCCTTTTTTATAATCACTACGACCCCTGACAATGGGAAAGAGGTTGCACATCATAAAAATGGGACAAAAGCTTGTGATATTGATTTCTATTTTGCCAAACCTTACCAGACGTGGCAAAGAGGCTCTAAGGGAAACCTGAACGGATTAAAGAGGCCGTATTTTCCAAAAGGAATGGATTTTAGCTCAATTAGAAATGAACAAATTATTGCAGTAGAAAATATATTAAACAACAGGTCTAGAAAAAGGCATCGCTAAAAAGCTTTAATTAAATTTTTTCAGCATATAAGATTCAAACTCTTCTGTTGCATTTGTTACTTGAACCCATCTAAGACATTGAGATGAGTATTAGAGCTACCTTTTTCTTATATAATCTACCGTTTGTTCAACGAGACTCTAGAGTAATTTTTTGGGGTCTTTTATTTGAATGGCATCAGCATACATAGCCAATACTTCTTCAGAAGCCACCCATGACTACACCTTATAAAAGGACGTTCTTACTTTTGAATAGGTATAAATGAGACCTGTAGAAACTCGAGCCTCTTCGGCTGTAGGCGAAACAACAGTTTGAGAAAATCGGTGTTGCGAAAAAGAAGAAGAGCAGCGTCTAAGATTTCCTTTCTCCTGAGAGTTTTTATTTGATTGGTAGTTCTTGAGTTCATTTGTTAAAATTTAATGTATGACTGAACGGTGGGTAAATTATAGGTTATTCTTTCAAATCTTCAAATTTGTCACTAATGTTTATCTTATTTCTAAGTCTTTAATGCCTCAATTTGACCACAAATTAATTTACTTTTGCGTCTATGCATCCCAGAATAAACCTCCTACCCAATAAAAAAATCTACTTTGCCTCTGATTTTCATTTAGGTGCTCCGAGCTATCAAAAGAGTCTTATTAGAGAAAAGAAAATTGTGGCTTGGCTTGAACAGATTAAGGGCGATGCTCAAATTATTTTTCTAGTAGGAGATTTGTTCGATTTCTGGTTTGAATATAAGAAGGTCATTCCTAAAGGCTACAGTCGTTTTTTTGGTAAGCTTGCAGAATTATCTGATGCAGGAATAGAGCTTAAAATATTTACTGGTAATCATGACTTGTGGATGAAAGATTACTTCCAGGAAGAATTTGGAGCTGAAATATATCATGAGCCCCAAGTATTTACTTTTTCCGATCGTTCGATTTATATTGGCCACGGAGATGGCTTAGGAGCCGGTGATACGTCCTACAAGCTGCTTAAAAAGTTCTTATTTACCAACCCCATTTGTACTTTCCTCTTTGGGAGGATGTTACATCCTAACCTAGGTATGGCTCTTGGGAATTTATGGTCGCTTAGTTCATGGAAAAGGAATAGGGCAGAGGATAAGAGCAAAGAAGAAATTAAACTTGAAAAAGAGTTTCTATATCAGTACGCCTTGGATATTGAGAATAGCGGTAACCCACATGATTTTTACATCTTTGGGCACAGGCATATAGCCATAGAAACTTTCATTAATAAGACGGCAAAGTATGTGAATTTAGGCGATTGGATTCGATTTGATTCCTATGCGGTTTTTGATGGGAAGGATTTAAAATTGGTCTTTCATAATTCGTGAAAGAGTCCTAGCCTAGCTTTTTATCAACGCTTCAATCGCTCAACCAATATTTAAAAAAACCAAACCCAGAATGGCCATGATCATAGTTGATGTATAGCTATTTTATTTATGTTCTTTTGGATTAGTCATCACCAATGATTTCTTTTTTGGTAGAACGATATCCTTGAATAAGAGTAAACGTAGTGATAGCCAAGAAAAAGATGACTACATAATGAACGTAGTCGGTTATCCATGGGAAGTTGACACCGAAATAGTATCCACCACCTACTAGACTAATTACCCAAAAAAAGGCTCCAATAAAGTTATAAAGGGCGAATAGAATGGGTTTCATTTTGACGACACCGGCCATAATTGGGGCGAACGTTCTGATTATGGGGAGGAATCGAGCTATGATAAGGGTGCGGCTGCCAAATTTGTCGAAATACTTCTTAGTCCTATTGATGTATTTCCTCTTAAAAAATAAGTTTTCTTTCTTGTTTTGAATAGCTTCACCAAAATAATACCCCGAGGCATAACCTGTATAGGAACCTAAAAAAGCGGCCACAAAAATGGCAATAAGAAGTAGAAAGATATTGACCTTTAGAAAGCCTAGGCCACAAAACACTCCAGAAAGAAATAATAGATAGTCACCAGGAAGGAAAAAACCGAAGAAGAGTCCATTTTCTATGTAGACTATTAAAACGATTGCTATGAGACCACCGGTCTGAATTATTTCTTCTGAGTTGGTTACGTATTGAAAAAAATCAGTGAGTTGTTCCATTAGGATAAGCTTACTTTGTAAAAATAAAGCTTCTGACCTTAAATGAAAACGCTTTGACAGGAATATTAATTAGCATACTATAATGCTAAGCTTCTATCTCTAATAGTTCCAGCCACCTTAGCTCATTATTTTCCAAGGTATCTTCCATCTCTTTGAGTTCTTTTCCTAAAGCAGCTAAAATTTCAAAATCTGTTTCTCCGCCATTCATTGCATCAGAAATTGCAGACTTTCTTTTTTCACATTTCGCCATATTCTTTTCAATGTCTTCAAATTCTTTCCTTTCTTTAAAGCTCATTTTTCGCTTATTCGGGTTGCTTTGAATGACCGGTTTGGGTGTTTCTTCGAAGCTTATCTCTTTATTTGGCCTAGACTTAGCTTTTTCTTGCTCGTCTTTCCACAGTCTATATTCCGTATAGTTTCCTGGGAAGTCTTTAATAAATCCTTCTCCTTCAAAAGCGAAAATGTGATCGACTATCTTATCCATAAAGTATCTATCGTGAGATACCACTAAAACGCAACCTGCAAAACCCTCTAAGAATTCCTCAAGAACATTTAAAGTATCAATGTCTAAATCATTAGTAGGTTCATCCAGAATTAAAAAATTAGGGCTCTGAACCAATATTTTCATGAGCTGAAGTCTTCTTTTTTCTCCTCCAGACAATTTACTAATAGCAGTATACTGAACTTTTGGTGGAAAAAGAAACATGGTTAAGAAGGCAGAAATAGATAGTTCTCTTCCGTCTCCGAGTTTTACAAATTCAGCATATTCTCTAATAGCATCTATTACTTTTTGGTCTTCGCTAAAACTTAATCCGCCCTGTGAGTAATAACCTATCTTAATAGTTTCTCCTTTTATAATACTTCCACTGTCGGGTGTGGCAGTACCCATTATCATATCTAGGAGTGTTGTTTTGCCCATTCCGTTTTTGCCAACAATCCCTATTTTATCTCCTCTTTTAAAGACATAATTAAAATGGTCTATAAAGGTGGTGTCATTATATCCTTTACTGACATCATGAATTTCTAGAATCTTCTTACCCATCCGTTCCGTACGGACATTTAGCTCCATTTTCTCTTCCTTCTTAAAGCCAGATGTTTTCTCCTTTAAATCATGAAAGGCGTCTATCCTATATTGAGCTTTTGTAGTTCTGGCTTTTGGCTGCCTTCTCATCCATTCTAACTCCTTTTTCAAACGTTGCTGATTTTTCTCCTGAACCACAGCATCGTTTTGTTCACGCTCCGATTTTTTCTCTAAAAAGTAAGCATAGTTTCCTGTGAATTTATGAATCTCATTGTTGGCTAGCTCCATAATTCTGTTAGAGACCTTATCCAAAAAGTATCTGTCGTGAGTCACCAAAAATAAGGTGGTATTAGCCGTAGATAAAAAACCTTCAAGCCATTCAATCGTTTCTAAGTCTAAATGGTTAGTAGGTTCATCTAAAATTAAAAAATCTGGATTATCTATGAGGACTTTGGCTAGAGCCACACGTTTTTTTTGACCACCGGATAATTGAGAAATTAATTTATCAAAATCATGAATACCCAGTTTGCCAAGAATCTGCTTTACTTTGGCTTCGTAATCCCAAGCTTGAAGGGCGTCTAAAGTTTCAATGGCGGAGGACATCAGATCAATGTCGTTTGTACTCGTGGCTATCTCATAGTTCTTGATTGCTGTAGTAATTTCATTCTCAGCATAGAAAATAGTTTCCATCACGGTTAAGTGTCCATCAAAATCTGGGTCTTGGTCTAGGTAGCCCATTCGGATGTTTTTATTGATATTTATTTCACCACCGTCAGTCTCGGTGATACCCGTTATCATATCCATCAAAGTAGTCTTTCCTGATCCATTTGAGCCAATTAGGGCTACTTTTTCTCCTTGGAGAATACCGAAAGTGAGGTCTTTAAAAAGCCACCTTTCGCCTAAGTCACGGCCTACGCCATCTGCTGATAAGTAATTCATACCGCAAATTTAGCTTAGGCAAAATGATTCCTAGCCTCTCTAAGAGATTTTAAAAATAAATGTTGACTGACCCTCGATTCTTTTGAGGAATCCATAGTTTACCCAGAACTCGGTTTTCTATCATTGTCCTTTGCACAAATAATCTTTGTGCTCAATACTCAAATGTGGAATTTCCAGAGGATATACAGCTTTACGCTCGGAATGGACAAGATTCGTCAAAAATCAATATTTCATTTGACTCTAATCCGTTAGATTTAAATTTAGCTTATTGGTAACGAGGAATAATGAGCTCTATGAATACATGTCTTTGCTAAATAATTCAGCGAAAGTATTATTTGGGCCAACCATACATGCTGAATTGTCAGAATACAGATTTAAACTGTTCGCACACAGATCCAAGAATGACTCAATTTTACTAGTTCTGCCAAGCCAGGTTCTTTGTGGAGATGTGTATGTTTTTTATGGACAATCTAACGCATTGGGCTCAGGAACAACAACTGACCTTTATGGCATTGTTTCCGATAAATTTATATGGTCGTATAGGTACTCTCCTAGTGACTCAGGTCAGCCGAGTTATTGGTCCATGGGACATTATGGTGCCCAAAGCATAGGATTATTTGCTATGAGCTTTGCTAATGAAATTGTAGAAAAGAACGAATTTACTGTGGCCATAATAAATGCTGCACAAGATGGTCTTGCTATATCGGAGTTGAATGACAGGAATGATAGTGATATATATGATCCCAGTAGGTTCTTTGGATTAATGCTGTCAAGAATTCAACGAAGCAAAATTGATTCTATAAAAAGTCTGATCTGGCTCCAAGGTGAAAATGAGTCTGGAAGCACAGCTCACACCACTGCTAAATACCCTTCACGGCTTCAAAGTTTGTATAATAATTTATTTATAGATATTCCCTTTCTTGAATCATTTACTATGGTTCAATTGAACGTATTGGGGCCACTTCCGTATTTTTGGGAGGCTGGTGAGCTACGGTATATCCAGAGGCGTTATTCCGATGTATTTCCTAAATCTTATTTTCTAGCAACGGCCGGTATCGCTGAAAATGATGGGGTTCATTATACCAAAGAGGGCTATGTTACATTAGGAAAACATCTACACATTTTAGCCAACGATAAATTCTATCATAATTCAGATAGTATTTCTACTACTGCCCCTAACATTCAGAAAGTAATCAATCAACCAAGTAGAGAAAGACTAAAGTTGGTTTTCGATAGTAACCAGAGGTTTAATTTTGACACTTTGATTAATTATGGCTACTACACGAGGAAAATCAAGGACTACATATTCAATGGCCAACTAAACGGCTTTGTAGATTCTGTTCGATAATATAAAAACAACACATTTTTATATTATAAAAACCTCACTGAATCAACTTTAACTTATTTGCCACCAACGTTTGAGGATAGTTTTAGTCCAGTTTATAATGGGCCAACATTTATAAACAGCAAAGGCCATCACGCAGCTACCTTTTATGAGTTTCCAATTAAAAATGAATTACCTGCTCCTGACATTTTAAATGGAATAATTGACGAGGTCAAATCATCTATTACATTTACTTTACAGCCATTAGTTGATGGCTGCAATACATGTAATCTTACCATT
>JBNMFK010000040.1:0-18276 GCA_051269965.1 Algoriphagus sp.
ATTCCATACCCAAAAGATACGAAATGTTTGACTAATGATTAGGACTCCTTGCAACGGTCTCAATATACCTTGACAAGCTCAATAATTCGACATACTCAGTGCAAAGGCCAAAAACCATCTCAGTCACCTGAGATGGTTTCATTTATAAGTGCTAGATTCACCAGCATAGCTTAGACTATTTGAGTCTGTAGATTTCTTTTTCAAGTTTTTCTATTCTCTTATTCGCTTCAATTAAATAAAGCGTTAGCTCTTCTATTTTTTCCATTTGCTTGGACGCCATTTCTGCCATATCTATACCCTTGTCTACTATTTCGTTTGCAGATGGTACATTTGGTAAGTGGTCGTTAGCTTTAATAAATGCTTCCACCTCATTAAGTGGCATTAATTTATAATCGTCATCGAACACATAATCTGCCCAATTGGCTGAGGTGGCAACAGCTACTCTTACTCGCTCTGCAAGGATTCCTTTCTTAACATAGAGTAAATAACCTTCTGGTAGAGTAGCTAGGCCTTGGCCTATGGCTACTTTGTTATCGTTTAAGGTATGTATAATGTTTCCCGAGTTTGTCCAAAGGTTTGTTCCGCCTACAGTTCCGCCACCAGAGCTTGAGCCACCATCTGAATTTTTAGTTAAAATCATATTACCGAACTCGTCAAGAGAAAGGGCAAGGCCATTCGATGGGAAAGGTTCTTCATAGGTAGAGTTTAGTTCTCTAAACTTTATACCTCCCCAGCCCAAACTCATACCAAACATGGCTACCCTCTTTGAGTTTGATAGTTCTGGTACTAAATCTCCCGAGGCGTTCATATACCAATAACCTGTGGAACCAGTGGCTACACTTCCACCTTCTGTAGGAGCATCTACTGGTATAATATTCCCAGAAGCATCTAGGCCTAAAATCTTGTCTGTCTGATTAATATATGGCAGCCTAAGCTGTCCTCCTAAGGCTAAGGTATTCGCTGTAATGCCTCCGTTAACACTAAGATTAGAAAGGATATTTACAGAACCCTGGTTTGAGTTTTGAATACTTTCTCCATTAACTGTCCAAAATGTAGTACTAGCTTCTCCCACTAGATCTGATGTAAGTATAACGTTTCCGTTTATATCTACCGAAAGGACTTTACCACTAGGATTTTCCTGAGGAGATTGATTTGTTAATTTTGTGAATCTAAGCCCACTTTTATGGTTTTGGTTGCTATTGATGTTTAATGTATTACTGAGGTCCCGAGTGTTTAAACCTATTTTGCCTTGTAAGAAATCACCATATATTAGAGGAAGACGATTGGCGTTGTTTCCAATGACCAGTTTATCATTGCCCTGTTCGTCATAACCTGACTGAAAACCTAAAAAGACGTTCCCACTACCAAGAGATTTATATCCTGCAAGAGAGCCTATAGATACATTGTTATATCCTGAAAGATTCGCGACTAATGATCCGCTTCCGATAGCGATATTATTTCCACCACTTTCGTTTTGAAACATGGACTGAAAACCAATAGCAATATTATTTCCGCTTGTGTTGGCCTTTTGCATAGCTAATGCCCCCAAGGCAACTGAGTTAAAAGCTGTGGAATTTTGACCCGTTCGGAAACCTAAGAAGAGGTTACCTCTTTCGGAATCAATTAAGCCTGATTTTTGATTATTAACTTTGAATACAATCGAAGTTTGGTCTGTGGTCCCTATAAAGTGATCGGCGGAGTTAAGTCCCGCGTTTCCAAGAGTTCCCCAAACAGAGTTGTCATTGGTGGTTAATTTGGCTTCCGTACTCCCAATTGAAAACCAAGTTTTTCCATCGTAGATGTAAAGACCCGACATGAAATTGGTCTGATATAGCATTAGACCCCTTGCAGGACTTTTTATTTCAGTTCTTTCTTGAAGCGACATTCTGGGTAATAATAAGCCCTTTTCATTGGAACTTAGATCCAGTATGGCGGACTTATCGGGTGTTGTGGTCCCTATTCCTACGCCTCCTTTAGTTTGTCCCTTTGCTGTATTCAAACCGCAGAAACAGCTTGATATAAACATTACAAGGAACACTTTTTTTTGTAATCTTAAATTCATTCTTATTCTTTTGCCTAACATATTTTGTTTCGGGATTATCCGACGAAAAATAAGTTTCAAAAAACGTGCCAATGAGGCTTAGACGCAGTACCATATATATCATAACAGGATAGTATCAGTTTTAAGAAAGGAAAAGTATTAGAATGAGATAAGTCTATAATGGTGTAACTCCTTAAAACTATTTATTTTTGCCATGTTTGTTGAACGATAGAAATAAGAAATGAAGAAAGTAGCTGTATTTACATCTGGTGGTGATGCTCCGGGAATGAACGCCTGTATAAGGGCTGTTGTAAGAGGTGGTATTTATCACGGACTGGATATGTATGGTATTGTTCGGGGGTATACGGGGATGATCAATAATGATATCAAAAAAATGGATTCCCGATCTGTTAGTAATATTATTCAGCGGGGAGGTACTGTGCTTAAGTCTGCTAGAAGTATGGAGTTTATGACTCCTGAAGGAAGGAAGAAGGCCTACGAAAATTTGATGTCGCAAGGGATTGAAGGTTTGATAGCCATCGGTGGTAACGGAACCTTCACTGGAGCAGAAGTTTTCTTTAATGAATATGAGATTCCAACAGTTGGCTGTCCGGGTACTATAGATAATGATTTATACGGAACAGATTACACAATAGGGTTTGATACGGCAGTCAATACCTCATTAGAAGCTATTGATAAGATTCGAGATACAGCAGATTCACACGATAGAGTCTTTTTTATAGAAGTGATGGGTCGAGATTCTGGCTATATTGCTATACAGTCTGGTATTGGTGGAGGTGCAGAAGTAGTTATGGTGCCTGAAACGCATACGCCATTAAAAAAAGTAATATCTACCTTGAAAGATGGATGGAGGCGTTCTAAGTCCTCATCTATTATTGTGGTAGCTGAAGGGGACGAAGAAGGGCACGCTCCGGAAATAGCAGATAAAATAAAAAAGCAAGTAGGGGATAAGTTAGATATAAGAGTAACAACACTCGGTCATATCCAAAGGGGTGGAGGACCTACAGCCTATGATAGGATTTTGGCTAGTAGATTAGGTTTAGGAGCCATCGAAGGTTTGATTAATGGTGAGAAAAATGTCATGGCAGGTATAGTGAATAATAATTTAGTGTTTACTCCTTTCATTGATACTATCCATAAGCCAAAGCCAATTCATGAGGATTTACTCAGAATGGTACATATTCTGAGTACCTGATTAAGAGTATCCCATAATATTGTAAATACCTAGCCCAATCATTTCTTTATAAATTAGATTAAAATCTTGGAAAGTGGATGCGTTGGGAATAAGGTCATAAAAACTCAAACTTCTACTTTGATATAGGGGATTTGAGGAAAATGTAGTGCGTACTATTCCTTGTTTTCTAAAGCAAGCGTTGGCTCTTTTCAAGTGATAGGTAGATGTAATCAAGAGATAGGTACCTCGGTCAAAATGCTCTTTTAGTATTAAGGAGGAGTTTCTTGCGTTTTCTGCCGTGTTTCTAGAGGTGTTCCCTAGATAAATACTTTCTCTAGGGACTTGGTTATGGAGTAAAAAATCGAGTGCATAGTCAATTTCTGACTTTTTCTTTTTACCTAGAAAAGGTTTATAACCACCGCTAATGATAATTATGTCTATTTTCCCTTTTTGATAAAGATGTAGCGATTGCCACAGGCGATCTCCATAATCACCAAGGCCTATGTTAGCTGAAAAACTGATTTACAGTCAATTAGCCCACCGGTTAGTAATATTCCGACTTTATGAGATTTTAAGTTAATAATAGCCGTTTGTGGATATTCCCAGTGCCGAGCTATTTCATTAACAAAAACGGATATGCTAAACAGATATATTAATGAAAACGTAAAAAGGCCAAGCCATTTTCTTTTGGTATGATTTTTAACCTTAATGAGAATGAGGATAAGAATTAAAACTATCCCTGAAGGTAGGAAAAGACTTTAGAGAGGATGTAAAAGATAAAGAAATGTTAATATTGAGGTTAGTATTTTCGTTAACCTTTAAATTTGCAATTGTTCGAAATTACATAAATTAAGACATGAGAAGATTTACATCAACAGCTATTCTGATTTTTTCAATATTTTTTGCGGCTCAAGCCCAAGAAGGAGACGCCTACAGTATAAAAGTGAAGTTAGATGGAGGACCTACAGAAAAATATATTCATCTAGCCCATTTTTTTGGACACAATCAATACATCAAAGTTGATTCTGCCAAATTAGAAAATGGCGTCTATCACTTTAAAGGAAAAGAGCCACTTAAGGGGGGTATTTATTTGGTTGTTTTGAACGCAGCTAAATATTATGACTTCGCGGTTTCAGGAGCAGAAAAAGATATAGTTATAGAAGCGGATACTGTTGATTTTGTGAAATCTGTAAAGTTCACTGGGTCGCTGGAGAATGATATTCTTTTTGGTTATCGCAAATTTTTGCAAAGCATGAATACAAAAGCTAGTGATATCAACGCAGCTATTCAAGCGGATAATCCTGAGGCGGCAAAAAATAGGAGAGAGAAGATGATGGCTTTGCAAACAGAAGTCTCAGATTATATTAATAATGTGATTACTGAGAATAAAGGAACATTTGCGGCTAAAATTATTGCTGCAAATAAGGAGATAGAAATTCCAAAAGAAATTCCGCTGAATGCTGATGGAACAAAGGATAGTACTTTTGCTTTCAGATATTATAAAACTCATTTTTGGGATAATATCGATTTTTCCGATGCAAGAAACCTGAGGACACCTTATTTCTTAACCAAACTTGAGAAGTATTATAAAGATTTAGTTTATCAGATACAAGATAGTATTATTGTAGACTCTGATCACATTATAGGCCTTTCGAAACAAAACACTGAAGTTTACCGATACGTACTTTGGTGGGTGACCAATAAGTATGAGAACAGTGAAATAGTAGGTTTGGATGGCGTCTTTGTGCATCTAGCCGAAGAGTATTACTTGAAGGATGCTTCATGGTTGGATGACGATCAAATTAAGAAATTTCAAGATCGTGTTAAAATCTTAAAACCACTTAGGACTGGCGAGGTTTTTCCGAGGCTCCTGGTTTATGATTTAGAAGGGAATGAACGTACCGCTCAAGACAGTAAAGGAAAATACACCATCGTTTATTTCTATAGCCCAGACTGTGGCCATTGTAAGGACTCTGCACCAGAGCTGGTAGCATATAATAAGCAGGCTAAGGCAAAAGGAATAGAAATTTATAATGTGGCCGTTGATCACGAAGAAGAAAAAATAAAGGAGTTTGTTGAGAAATATCATACCGGCGATATGCTTAATCTTTGGGATAAAGGGCATCATTATTATTTCAGAGAGAACTACGATGTGTATGCCACACCTACTTCTTATATCCTAGATTCTAAAAAAAGAATCATAGGGAAAAGAATCCCTATAGAGGAATTCGACCGTTTTATTGAATTTCATGAGAAACAGTTGAACAGAAAAAGTCAAGGAAAGTAGACTTCTTTTTTTTTAAAATAGTTTAAGAGCCGCTTACTTTTAGCGGTCTTTTTTTATGCCCTATTCACTGAATTGGATTTATTACCTTTGATAAAATTTTGACACATTCATTTGAGACTTCTAATCATTTTTCTTTCTATTTCTATTTCATCTTCTTGCCAGTTGACTAAAAAGGAGGCTGAGGAGGAAAATACGGTCAATTTTAAGGACTTGCTAGTTCAGATAAGAGAGGAACGTATAAGTCCAGAAAATGCTGAGGTTAGGTTTGCGGAGATCATGGCAAATTTGAAAGAAAAGTATCCTAGCCCACCTTATGACTCTCTGAAAATGGATTTAGTTTTTCCTTTAAGGAAGAAAAATTACAGGTCTGTTGGAGGAAAAGGAAGAGGTTTTTTTGGACGACATTTTGATTTGTTTGATCATTCAGTAGCTAAGAGTCATCCTGCCCATGACATTTTCATTTATGACATAGATCATGATTGTAGAGAAGATACGAATAACGAATATGTCGATGTTTTAGCTGTTAATGATGGGGTGGTTATTGCTACAGAAACAGCATGGTCAAAAGAGACGGGTTATAAAGGAGGAAACTTTGTATGGCTTTATGATTTTGTTTCTGGGGGTGTCTGGTACTATGCACATCAGCGAAAGATAATTGTGGTAGAAGACCAAATTGTTCAGCAGGGTGATATTCTTGGGCAGGTAGGCAGATCTGGTTTTAATGCTAAGACCAATCGTTCAGACACACATTTGCATCTTATGTTTTTGAAGTTGGATCAAAATTTTAGACCTACGGCTGTGGACCATTATCCCTGGTTAAAGAAGGCAAGAACGGTCTATGAGTCTCATGTTTCAACACATTTTCCAAGAAAAACACTCAATGCCTATATGATGGTAAAACCATCCTTTAAGTTCTTTTCTACTTCTTTTAAAGACTTAAAGTTAAACTAGGCCTTAATTTGTCTTTTTGCGATTAAAAGAAAACCCAATATATAAGATAAGTATTAATGGTATTGCTGCGAATTTTAAAATAGCGACTAATGCTACCGAGATAATTAAGAAAAGGTACTTCAAAGAATTTGATGTCCAAGAGTAGTTTTTGAATTTCAAAGCAAGCATAGGGAGGTTAGAAATCATAATGATGCTTATTAAAACAGTGTAAACACAAAAAAATAAGGTAATTAAATCATCCTTTAAAAAATTATATTCCTCCGTTAGAATAAATGGGAAAGAGGCCACTACCATAGCATTGGCAGGAGTAGGTAGGCCTCTAAAACTATTTGATTGCCTCTCGTCAATATTAAACTTAGCCAGCCTAAGTGCAGAAGAAAGAGCAGGTATTATGGATATGTACCTCAAATATCCGTCATTTTCCATTAGATAATACAAAATAAAAGAAGGGAGAACACCGAAACTAACCATGTCCGCGAGAGAATCTAATTGCTTTCCAATTTCAGAGTAAGAATTAAATATTCGAGCTACAAAACCATCTAAAAAGTCTAGAATGAGAGCAATGAAAATGAAAATTCCAGCGTCTTGGAGCCTTCCTTGATTGGCTGCAAGAATGCCAAAAAAGCCACAAACAAGATTACCTAGCGTAATAAAATTAGGAACCGTAAATAATTTCATATTAAAAAAATGGGTTAGATTTTTTCTCTTCACCGATGGTAGTTTCCTCCATGTGGCCAGAGTATACTAGATAGTTTTCTGGTAAGGTGAAAAATTTTGTACGAATACTATTCATAAGATCATCAGTATTACAGAACGGTAAATCCGTTCTTCCAATACTTCCTTTAAAAAGACAATCTCCACCAATGATATAGGCTTCTGCATGATTGATAAATGCAATATGGCCTGGAGCATGACCTGGTACAAAAATTACATCCAACTTTGTATTTCCAAAGCTGAACGAGTTTCCCTCATCTAAAAAATCATCGGCTTCCACAGGCTCGTATCCTGGTATACCCCAAGTTTTGCATCTAGTCTCTACATCTGCTAATATGGGTAGCTCTAACCTATTGATGTACATTTTAACTCCATATTTTCTTTTGACATAAGCACTCCCAAAAACATGGTCTAAGTGAGCGTGGGTTTGAAGGAGAGCCTTAATTGTTAAATTTTCCCTTTCGACGTATGCATTTAATATTTCTTTTTCGGCCTGTGATAAGCAACCAGGGTCTATGACCACAGCTTCTTTAGTATCGTCTGAAATGATATAAGTATTCTCAGAAAATGGAGAAAAGGTAAACTTCTTTACTACGTGCATGTATTTTTTTTAGTTATCAGCGGAAAAATAACAAATTAACAAAAGGAAATTGTAAAGAGCTTATGAAATGGGGCATTTGTTACATCTAAAACAGGCCAACCTCAAAAATTGGGGGTATAATTGTTAATCTATAAAAGCAACAAGGTTAAAAAAGGCAGAATTATTATAAGTTTCTGAATCTGCTTCTAAAGCTTTTGTTTTAAATAGTTCAAGGGTCGGCTTAAAAGGTTTGGCTGAAGTATTTGTACTTATTTTAGCAAAACAAGTAGGAATAGCATTTTGGGGTTCTCAAAAGATCGAGATATGGAGTTAGATACTTTAAGTGGCCTGTCTCACGCCATTGGTCAACCTTGTCGAAGGCGTTTGTTTGGTTGGTAATGTTGTGCTTAATTAGGGCTTGTTTAATTTCGGAGATACACACTTTTTCAATATTTAGACCTATAAGTAAAATTATTTTTGTGTATTACTACTTCTTAATATTTCAGGTTTATGCGAATTTCTGATATTCTCGCTTGTTTGATTACATAAATTTCATTTCTAAGGCCTGCAATGTTTAATTCTTGTAAATCGTTTCAAAATTGCTGCTTTGCTGTTATGACGTTTAGCTTTTGGAATCGTCGTATTACTTCCTCAAAATTGGAAGCTTAAGACCTGCTATGATAGAAATAATACATCCTTTCTTGACCTTGGTGGTAAGCAGCATTTTAGTACTCAATCTAAAGACTAGTTTAGTAAATAGATAGATACTCCTATATTCTTCGTATTACCATATTTCAAACCTTTAGCATCACCAGCATATGCAGAGCATTCCGATTTGGAAACTAATACGTAGTTATCTTTTTAAAATAGTCTCTTTGAATGATGTTTAGATGTGATAAAACTTTAGGAATCTTTTTTTGACTAGTCACTTATTTAAACTTGCACCTTATCGCCTTTTTTTCATGTGATCAACCAATAATTTTGATAAAAATAGCGTTTTAACCACCTGGGAGTTAAACTTGTTTTTTTGTTATAAAACCTGTAATTATACATTTATCACCAAAGGTTTCCATTCGTCACCCAAAAACATTACCGCTTAATAAAATTATATTTTTAATTTTCACTAAAACAAGTAATTAGCTATAATAGTGTTTGCTAATTAAAATAATGACTAATTAAAATGAGTTTACCCAATCACTCCTTTGAAGAATGGAGGAGAATAATTATTGATGTAGTCGGCATCAATAATCCACCACATTATGAAGTATCTTCCTTTGGGAGACTTAAAAGTTTTCAAAACTCTAAAGAAGGTAAAATTCTTAGAGGATCAGTCATTCAAGGCTATCGGTCTTTGAATATTCGCTTATCGAAAGGAAAATCTTTTAATAGATACATTCACAAAGTAGTAGCACAATTCTTTGTAGACAAAAAGAGTGATTTAGAAATATTTGTGATACACAAGGACTTTGATAAGTTAAATAATATTTCTAATAATCTGGCTTGGAATACTAGAGAAGAAATGTTGGAGCATAACAGGAAGAATCCTAACGTGATAAATAGGCCTCGGCCCGTTAATTCTAAGAATTATAAGCTTAATGATTCCAAAGTTTTAATTATTAAAAAAATGCTTAAGTCTGATAAGTCAAGACTAAAGATGATTGCAAAGCAGTTTGGAGTTACTCATACGCAGTTGAATAGAATTAGATCCGGGGAAAACTGGGGTCATGTAAAGCTTAAAGAAGAGTAATAGCCTATTTTGATGGCTTGCTTGCTAGCGGAAGGTCGACGTAAAAGGTCGTACCTTCTTCTACTTCAGTTTCAAACCAAATATTACCTCCGCTGTGCTCGACGCCTCTTTTTGCCATAGCTAATCCAAGGCCTGAGCCTCCTACTTTCGTGCTGAAATTAGGCATGAATACTTTTTGACGTACGTTATCCTCTATACCATTACCGTTATCTTTTACTTCAATAATGGCAAATTTTTCTTTGTCGTTTCTATAGACTTTCACCTTAATAGCAGGTTTTCTCGTAAAAGGTACAGATTGAATCCCATTTATAATCAGATTAGTAACAACACGATTAATAAGCTGATGGTCACTTCGAACGAACAAGTCTTTTTCTTCCGCGTCAATACTTAAATCTACTTTATTGTTCTGAGCATATAGGTAAGCCGTTTTTTTAACTAAACTTGATAAATCAAAAACCTCACTTCGAGGTACTGGCATTTTAGCAAACTCTGAGAACGAATTAGCAATTTCTGAGATATTATCAATTTGCTCTGTTAGTGAGCTTAGTGCTCTTTCAATTCTTCGCTGTGCTTTTTCATCTAGCGAAGGAAGTGTACGCTGAAGTTGTTGAATAGATAGCTTCATAGGCGTAAGGGGGTTTTTTATTTCATGAGCTACTTGCTTTGCCATCTCTCTCCAAGCAGACTGTTTCTCACTTTGTGAAAGTGCGTCTTTGCTGTCTTCGAGCATCTTTACCATGTTATTATAGGAGCTTGTTAATACCCCAATCTCGTCATCGGCTTCCCATTTAATTAGCTCATTTTCTCTATTCAAACTCGTTTTCTTTATTTTTTGAGCGACCATTTTTAAAGGATTAGAGAGTTGTATTGAGACAAAATAAGATACAACTAGGAGGATAAGGAAAAGAACTATGCATATACTTAGAATGGTAGTAAATACATCTTTTAGTTGCTTCTCTAGGGTGCTGGTGGAGTCAAAGAAAGGAATCCCTATAACTCCGAGACGCTCATTTTGATTATCTCTAATACTCAAATAAACGGCCGTATAGTTTAATTTACCAAGGGACTCATTTGTTAAAATTTGATTTCCTTTTTCCTCTATTATCGCTTGATAAGCCATCGGGTTTATTCGGTCAGACAGTAGGTTATATTCATAAATTAGGGGTCTAGAGCTGTAAACTAGCTCACCGTTCAGATCAAAATAGTTGATATCTGATTTAGTATCTTGTGCTAGCTTATTTACTTGCTGTTCAAAGAAAGCCTCGCTACTTTTTCCCTCTTTTAAATTTTGAAGATGAAGCCTTACCGTAGAACTAATATTCTGAGTGTTTTCTAAATAGAAATTTCCTTGAATATTAATTAAAGTATGCTGTGTTACACCAATTATAGCTAGTAATATGAGTACGAACGGTATTAAAAAGGCGGCGTTTAAGTAGATCTGAATTTTGGTTGAAAAATTCATTTTAAGTCGCCAAAGGCCAGTTCTTATAGCATAAGAGACTATAATTACAGAAATAACTAACACCAGAATTAGGTAAAGGAATGAAAAGTCAGAAAGTAGCGATTCCCAAAATTGATTCTCAGAAGAGATAATGATTTTACGTCCGTTCTGGCCTCGAACTATTAAATGGTCAAAATCGTCTAAATGAAGACCTCTTTCATACAGGAGCGGATTTTCAAAAAATGAGGTGCTGATTGTTTTGGAGTAATTAAACTTTCCTGAGGTATATAAAAGTTTATTTTTATTATCAAAAATGGCATAGCTATACATTTTGGACGCTGGATTCTGTACAAATGTCTTCTCCATGAGAAGCTCAGGATAAACACTTTCTGCAAAACTATCTCTAAGGCGTAAGTCTAACACTACAGTTCCTTTCTTAGCGGCTAATGGTATGAAAACGACGTATTGTTTAATGAACTGAATGCCTGTCTCATTGATAAAGAATATGTTATCGTTTTCTGTCTTAAATCGTTTAATTTTATATTTTTCTTCCAATGTAGAAAGCTCCATCGAGTTTCCTGAAAAATCGGTCTGAATTCCTAACGAGTCAAAAACTAGGACGTCCGTTTTGTACTTATCAAAGTAAAGATCTAAGTGATTTTCTTTAATTATATTCGATACATATTCTTTAGCTAAACGTTCTCTTTTAATACCCTTATGAATGCTATTATCTGTCTGAATACTTGTGATTACTTTGGTCAGAAGCCCTTCGCCTAGGGCATCGTTTTCCGCCAAATATCGTAGGCCATAGTTCTGTTTGTCAAATACACTTTTCTTCACTGTCTCATTTCTTATAATTTGTACTGCTAACAGGGAGAATACAAAGGCTCCGAGAAAAAAGTAGATGGAAGTTTGGTATCTAAATGTGTAAATGTAGCGAGGTAGCTTGAAATAATAGACTATGAAGAAGTACAAGGAAATTAATAAAAATAGCCACCAGTTTTCGCCCAAATAGATAAGTAAAAATGTAGAAAGTAAAACACCATAAACCCAATGGAAAAGACCTGATTTTTTTGAGCGGTTCAGTCTTAGAAAGATACTGATGAGAATCTGTTGGCTTAAGAAAAACAGTACAGCTAAGAGAATGAAAAACAGTAAAGTGGCTATTTTAAGTGAATTAAATGATGTGCCAAAAGATAGCTCAAGCAGATAGGATGAATTCTCATAAAGGGCTGAAAGATTCTTAAAGGTATTATAGGTGATGCCATTTGATGCAATAATCACTAATACGGACCCAAAACTTTTGGAGAATCTCTTTGATCGAAGTAAGGCCCTATAAAAGCTGAATTTGTGTAGATAGTAGGCTATGAAGGAGAAGAAAACTGTCAGCAATAGGGTATTAAGAATTAAGTCTCCAAGAGAAGGTGAAAACCTATTGATTGCGAAAAATTTGGGATTGAAAATATCAGAATCATTGAACGCAAAGGGAATGCTATTAGACAATAAAAACCACCTACTAAGCAATAAGAATGCTAAAATTAATATTGCTGCCAGTTCGAGTCTTTTCTTACTGATAAGGATCTTTGTTATTGTAAGAAGGTAGACTCCCAAGAAAGAAAGAGACAGGCCTAAAAGCCAAAGAACCTGAAAAGGGACTTCTGGGGAATGGAGGTTTTCTGTTCTTGGAGGGACCACAGAAAATAAAAATCGTTTTTGTTCGTCATGAATGTTTAGATAAGCTCTATCACTGAGGTTGTACTCAATGTTTAAAGGACTCGTTGGGAAAATGTCTTTGTCAAAACTAGATTTTAGGTAATCATTTTCGTTTCTAAATTTTCGATAAATCGGTACTAATGCTATGAGTTCTAGTTTTTCTTTTTTGTAATAGAATATCTGTTTTTTTACTAGTGATATATGATTATTTTCTGACAATAATTCGTCTCCATAAATATCCTTTATCCATTCGTATTTAGGAATGTATCTATGATCTGACCAATAAATAAGTTCTCCTTCTTTAAAGATATAATATGGATAGTCTGAGGGGAGATTTAGTTCAGCAAAATTTGTCCCTTGGCTTTTTTGAAAAAGGCCAGTGACTTCTGTAAGCTCTTTATCCGCCTTCTCTAGGCTCTCAGAAACCTTTTTCTGAACTGCGACACCGTAATGCTGTTCTGAGGCTTTTGGGGTCTTTCTCTCAAAGAGGCTTGTGCTCAAAAAGGTCAATAGAAAGGTCACGAAGGACAGGAATAGAAATATTTGTCTTTTAAGAAACGTCAAGTAATACTCAATTTGAGGTATATCAATTTTACAATTAAACGAAAAAATCGTGCCAAGGAGCTAATAAAAAGGAGTAATTGTGCAATTGGTGGCCTGCATGTATGAAAGGTTCTGTAGAGATATAGAGAATTAAAGTTGGGAATAGTTTTAGAGCGAAAATTAATGTCGCAAATTGAGGCCCTTAGACTAGCGTAAATATAAAAATGACAGATTTTTTAAAAATTATAATTCCTTCTGCCTTGCTTTTGGTTGGCATGTACTTGTTTGCTAAAAGCTTTTTAAACAAACAGATAGAGGAGAGAAAACTGGAACTTAATAATGCCAATAATGAGTCTATTTTACCCATAAGGCTACAAGCTTATGAGCGTATGACGCTCTTTTTAGAGAGAATTACACCTAATTATCTTCTTTTAAGGCTTTATGAGCAGGCTGTTCACGTGAATGATTTTCAAGCAATTTTACTTAAAGAAATCAGGGAGGAGTATTACCATAATCTAGCCCAACAAATATACATATCGCCAGAGACTTGGGACGAAATAAAGGGAGCTATGAATGAGATGTTGACTTTAGTCAATCAATCAGCAGCTGAACTAAACCCAGATGATTCGGCAATTAATTTGTCAAAGCGAATTTTCGATAAAGTGATAAATGAAGAAAAAGATCCTACAAAAAAAGCTCTTTTAATGCTGAAAGTGGAAGTTCAAAATCTTTTAGGTAGACCATAAAATTATTAAATGGTAAACTGAAGAAAAAAAACTATAAATTATGGCAGTTGCATCAAAACACTTAGCAATATTTATTTCAGAAGCTGTAGCCAGTCGATGTGGCGATTTATAAATACCTTAAAACAGACGAAGGCGAAAAGCTGGTGCAGAACCTAAAGGTTAAAGGAACTGAATTAAAAGAAGACTTCGAAAATGTCATTGACATAGACATCGAGTATCTTTAAGAGTTTAAAAAATTAATTTACAGCAAGTTATAAGAGATTCTAGTTCCACTAAAAGAGGTGTTTTCCGGCCTTGAAGATATTATTAATGACTTATTAGGTAGTACAAAGGTGACTTCTAAATATTCTGTTTCTTATCTTTAGAATAGCGTATTGAAGTCCCTACATTTGTGAACCAGCTTAAGTAGGCGAAGATCAAACCGTCTGTTTTATTACAATGATTTCCTATTGGGCAAGAAGAATCTCGTTTATTTCATAAGTATGCCTCCCACCATCTTTCATTGGGCAAGGGCTCGTCAGAAATTTTGAAAGTTTGGCCAATTTTCGGTAAAACTACCTTGACATCTTGTTTTTGGGCTTCAGTAGTCGCTCTCTCAACAGATTCTGTCCAAGGATGAAAAGCTAGCGTGAAGGCCCCCCAGTGAATAGGCATCATTTGGTATGCTTGAACATCCTTAGTTGCGATGACAGTTTCTTCAGGGGTCATGTGAATATTATCCCATCTTTCATCATACTGACCACATTCCATCATAGAGAAGTTGAATGGACCATATTTGTCGCCAATCTCTTTAAAATGAGGTCCATAGCCGCTGTCGCCACTAAAGAATATATTATCTGTTGCACCTTTTATTACCCAAGAAGCCCAGAGGGTTTTGAATCTATCGCCCACTCCTCTACCAGAAAAGTGCCTAGCAGGCGTACAAGCTAGGCTAAGACCTTTGAAATTTCTCTCCTCCCACCAATCAAATTCCTTTATTATAGATGGGCTAACACCCCATTTAATAAGGTGATTTCCTAAGCCTAACGGTACATAGTATTGGTCTATCTTTTCTTTTAATAATAAGATTGATGGGTAGTCCAGGTGGTCGTAATGGTCATGTGAAAATATGACAAGATCTATTTTCGGTAAACGTTCAATATGAATCGGTAATTCACTGCTATATCGAGGACTTCCTAGCATTCTAATTGGCGATGGACTTCGCCCAAACATCGGATCAATGAGGATTTTTATGCTATCAATCTCTAATAGAAAAGTAGAATGACCAAACCAAGTAAGATAGGTGCCAGTTCCTAATCTTCTCTGTATGCCAAGAGAGTCTAATTTTTCTACTGGAATATTTAACTTCGGTTCCCTGCTAGACCTGTCAAAGAATTTAGGTAGCATTTTTAGGGCTTCCCATGTACTCATTTCCATATTGGTTGCGGTGGCATTCATGAACACACCATCTTTGAAATTCTTGGACTTGGAATACGTCTGTAACTGTTCTTTATTTGGCTTTCCTCCAAAGACGGGGTCGAACTTAATAAACAGGAAAGTACCTAGGACGACTACGGTTATGAGGCCTAGAATAAAAACAAATATGATTTTAAGTGACTTTTTCATAGAAATACAATTAAGTACAGAAGCTTAGGAGTAACACTAAGGTTCCTTGAATTTTTTATTTTTTTTTAAAAAAATCACCTTGAAGTATTCGCTGTAATGAACCTGCAATTAGAGCTGTGGTGTAGGCATCAGAATGCCAGTTAATTATATTTCTAAGAGCCGTACCACCTGTAAAATAAATACCTCCAGTCCAAGAAGTACCTTCCACAGCATTATTTTTGTGATTTCAAAGAAATTTTAAAGGCTGCTGTATTTCTTCATTTGCTATAGGATACCTGTTTCTCTTAAATCTAATAAAGTATGAAGAGCATAAGCCGTAGACTGTATAGTATCGCCATTATTTACCCACTTTCTGCTAAAATAGGAGCCTTCAGGTGTTTGAACTTGGTTTAAATAGGCAGCACATTTTTCTGCCGCATGTTGAAGTTCTTTGGCTCCGCTCTTATAGGCTTTGGCCACAGCGAATGGCAGGTGGAAAGCATTGGGATAGTAAATGCCTGCTGTATTCCACTTTTCTTTATCTACCATTCTGTTTAGAATTTGTGTGGCACCTAAATTCGAAGAAGAGACTTTAAGCTGATTACTTGTGGCCAGGTATGTCAAAATATTAGCATTCACGACGGGATCTACGTCGTTAGCTCCCCAAGGAATCCAGGGTTCATATGAGCGTGGATAAGCAGAGCTGCTCGGTAGGAATATAGTTAGAACTGATGATAAGCTATGAATAGGCGTCCAAATTCCATACTCATGTTCTTCTTTTAGCCACGTGAGATAGGCCTTAGAATTCTTTTTGTTGTGGAAAAGATAGTTATACCAGTTCCTGTTTTGCCTGTCTTTGTCTATCCAAGTCTTAAAAATGGAAGCTGAGGCAAAACTTAAAGTATCCTTGAAAATGATATTATGATACCAAGTTTCTAGGTTAGCTTGATTGGTATCGTCTGCGTCATTAGTGACATTCATCATTTTTTCAACTAGCCTGACCTTAGATTTGAAATTAGTTGGCCTCCTTACAAGCTGAATGTCCTTCTTTGTTCCGAAAAGCTTATGATTCCTAGATGGAGGTAAGCGTTTCCAGAAATTATATTCTAAGCCTGTGGCATAGGTTTTTACTTCATTGTAGGCAAGGTCCAACACTGGTTTAAGAGTAGTCAGATTGGTGTCTCTGAGGTAAATTTCGGCTAGAAAATTATGAATGGCGGAAATAGTAAAACAATCTGAATCTAATGCTTTTTGTTTTTTTCCTATAAAGAAATAAGGTTCTGTAAGCTCCATGTAGACAGGCCATTCACCAGCGTATTGCTGGTCAATAATAGTGCTGTCTACTTGAGAATTTATCAGAAAATCTAAGGAGTTTTTATAAACTATCTCCACTTCAGCCCTCGTTTGAGCCGATACTGAGTCAGTAAATAAAAGGAGTATAAATACTTTTTGCAGAAAATGTCTCAATGTCTTTTTATGCTTTAAACCACGAAATTGTTTTTTTAATTGAATTAGATGCTTGTAATCTACTTTATTAGATAAAGAAATGAGGAAAATTAGTTGATTTATAATTTTGAGAGAGTGTTTTGTTAATCTCTTACAGGCTGGCTTAACGCTCAGCTAACGAGAGCAAGTTAAGTTACCGAAATTTGTATGATGCATCATGCGAGGAACAACAATAGAGTAGTGCTATCGCTGAACCAATTCTATACCATGTACAAAAAAACACACCTTTTGAGTTCTGATAAGAATAGAGAAAGTATACTTGCAGCAATAGTGAAGATTGGCATTTAAGAAAAGTATTAAAACGGCTTACCAATAGGATGACACTTTCTTACACACAAATACTTTGAAAGACAGACGGAATAAATGAGAAAAGCTTAAATAATAAAATGTTTAAGCGAATAAATGAGCTTCCAAACGAATGTTTATGGATACCTCTGACAAGGTAAAACGGAAGGCTTCACAAATCCATCTGAAACGATATGGTTCATAAGAATCAAAGATGAAAAACGCATAGTTTAAAAAGACCGTGACATCGGAATCTAAGTTCTATGATATCATTATTATTCTTTAATTAAAGAGGAATGTTCTTTAATGATACTCACACAAGTAAGCAGTTTGTGCCACTACTTTAGCTTGAAATGAAGAGTCCCCAATAATACTAAAAGACGATCCTTTTTCAAAAGTCTTCCATTCCGTTTCATTGGGTAACAAGACTGTTAAGGCTCCTTGAATAACGGTCATCACTTCTGCAGCAGCGGTACCAAATGTATACTCTCCAGGTTCCATTACACCTATAGATGATTTCCCTTCTGTTGTCTCATAGCCAAGAGATTTTACTCTGCTGTCGAAATATTCGCTTGATTTTATCATTGCTTTTAACTTTTAATTTTTGTAAATTTTTCTATATGCTTTGGTCTGCAAAGTGTTGAATAAAATATTTCGCAGAGATAAGCTGTATGTTACTCTTAAGCCACTTCTACTTTCAATACTAAAACGTACTCCTCCATTTCTAACTCACTGGCTTCTGATATTGAGGACATAACCTCTAAGGAAACTGCCTGAACTTCTTCACAAATATAGGCCGTATTTGCTGAGATGGCGGCTGCTAATTCATTGTTGTTGTTCTGAAGCTGTATCTTAATTTTATCAGTCACTTCAAAACCTGTATCCTTACGGTAGTTTTGAATTTTGTTGACAAAATCTCTCGCGATCCCTTCATACTTTAATT
>JBNMFK010000041.1:0-17978 GCA_051269965.1 Algoriphagus sp.
TTAGAGAAACAAACAAGGGTATCTCCTGCCAGTACTGGTTTTGATGGGTTTTATATGGCTTTAATTCGAAGAGTTTCATAATAGTTAGAAAGTCATTTTGATTTAGCCTCAAAATCAAAGTGTCTCAAATAGCATCATGCGATCTTGCCGAATTGTGCCATCTCACAGATGATAAACTTTTGCCTAGGCATTCCCCTTAGCAAACTTAAATAGTCAATTATGTACCAAACTTTATTTAGTTTCGAGGTATTTTAGTGTCTTATTATTAGGAGTAAAGCTATGTTTGTTTGCCTATTTTAATATGGAAGAGGAGGTCAAATTCAATAAGATCGGTACGTCCTATTCAGGCACAAAAAACGAAATGGATTTTGGGGTATAAAAAAACTTGTAAGTTCAGGATTAAGGACATGTTTCAGATCTGATATTTACTTTTCAGATGTAAATCTAAATGATGCCAATCTAAGGGATCATGAGCAAATCGTAATGGTTTTTACGAATCATATGTTTGGCAGCGAGTTTTAAAAATGAGATGTTTAAAGTAATGGCTCGTGCTAAATCTGGAAAATCTTACATGAAAAGAGAGCTATTTACGCTAAATGGTTTAACTTCTGTGACAGACGTTATCTCAGGGGAGTTTAGTCTATGGGGGCGTATATCTAGGTAATTCTAAGCTGTGATTTATTATGGTCAAATGGAGAACATCGTCAGAAGGGAATATTCTAAAGAAATGGAGTTCTTAAAATACTTTTTTTTAAAGCGTCCAAGGCATTGAAAAATTCCATAGCTAAGGCTTTGGAATTTTTTTATGTCCAAGGGTTATTTTTGTTTCTCTAGAAGGCTCCTAAAAGAATTGAATTCCTTAATTTCAAATTTATTTATGAATTCAACTCTAAAAGCATGGGAAAAAACATTTTGAATAGACGCCAATTCATTCAAGGAACTGCAGCAGGTTTAGCCCTGACATCATTTTCTGCTTCAGGAATGATAAAACAGAGCAAAACTCAATATCAAGTAGCCTTAATCGGTACCGGATGGTACGGTAAATCAGATTTATTTAGGCTCATTCAGGTGGCTAATGTGGACGTTGTAGCTCTAGTGGACGTAGATACAAAATTATTGAATGAGGCGGTAGAACTCGTAAGTCAGCGTCAGAAATCAGGCAAAAAGCCTAAGGCCTATTCAGATTATAAAGAAATGCTGAAAGAGCATAAATTAGATATCGTTCTCATTGGCTCACCAGATCATTGGCATGCATTACAATGCATTGATGCTCTGAAATCTGGAGCTCACGTATTTGTCCAAAAGCCTATAAGTGTGGATGTGATAGAAGGTGAAGCCATGGTGGCGGCCGCTAGGAAATACAATAAAGTAGTGCAAGTAGGTACGCAAAGAAGAAGTACACCATTTCTAAAAGAAGCGAAAGAAAAATATGTAGATACTGGGCTGCTTGGGAAAATAAGTCACGTAGAAATATGCTGTTATTTTCACATGCGGAATGGTAGTAATCCACCATTAATGGATGTACCGTCACATTTTGACTATGATAATTGGACGGGTCCAGCACCACTCAGACCTTTTGATGGTTTACCACATAGGAGATGGTGGCGAGCATTTATGGAATATGGAAATGGCATAGTAGGAGATATGTGTGTACACATGTTAGATGCTGTGAGGTGGACCATGGACCTAGGATGGCCTAAAAGAATAAGTTCGCAAGGTGGTATTTACATGCAGAAAGATGGAAAGTCTAATATTTCGGATACCCAATCGGCTGTTTTTGAATTTGACGAACTTAATGTGGTTTGGCAACATCGATCTTGGGGACGGGCAGCAGACATTAAATACCCGTGGTCTTATAAGTTTTATGGAGACAAAGGCACTTTGGAGTGTAGCACCGTGAGCTATGACTTCACTCCAGCCAAAGGATTGGGAGAGCCAGTCCACGTAGATGTAGAAATAGATAGAGTAAACTACCCTGAAGATCTTACAGAAGATAGCATAGAACTTAACGCAGCTCCAGCAATGCGTGCTCATATGCTAGACTTTTTGGCGGCTATTGAAAACAATAGTAAACCGGTAGCTGATATTGAGGAAGGTCACATATCAACGGCTTCATGTATTTTGGCAAATATGTCTATGTCACTTGGACGACCTTTGGTTTACGACTCTAAGACAAGACAAGTAGTTGGGGATAGAGAGGCTACATCCCTTTTAATGAGAAATTATAGAGAAGGCTATAAACACCCACATCCGGATAGTGTTTAATGACCTAACATTAATTAAGATGTACCTCAATTTATTGATCGGAATGAATTGGAGTATTTTTTTTACTTGATTCTAGAAATTACTTGACTAAAAAAACACTTTCCTTATTTGATCTTGGAATCAATATGAATCCCAAGAATTATCAAAAATATTTTTTATATCTTCATTCCAATAATAAAATTCAACCCTGAAAAAATGAAAAAAATCAATCTAAATCGTCGTGATTTTATCAAAGGTTCTGCCGCCACATTAGCATTAAGTAGCTTAGGTGCAAATGCCATGATACCTACTAAAAATAATGGGCAATATAACGTGGCTCTCATTGGCACGGGTTGGTATGGTACATCTGATTTGCTGCGACTAATTCAAGTGGCGAATGTGGAAGTGCTTGCTCTTTGTGATGCAGATTCTGAACAACTTGATAAAGCTGCAGTACGTGTGGCAGAAAGACAAAAATCTAAGAAAGTCCCCAAGAAATATAGAGACTATAAAAAGCTTCTGAAAGAAAACAAATTAGACCTTGTTCTCATTGGATCTCCTGATCATTGGCATGCTTTAATGGCTATTGATGCGATTAAGGCAGGCTGTCATGTGTATTTACAAAAGCCTATAAGTGTGGATGTTATAGAAGGTGAGGCCATATTAGCAGCAGCTAGAAAATACAACAAAGTAGTACAGGTAGGTACTCAAAGGAGAAGTACACCATTCTTGGCAGACGCAAAAAAGAATATTGTAGATAAAGGTCTTTTAGGCAAAATTTCTCATGTAGAAATATGCTGCTATTTTCATATGCGGAATGGCTCAAATCCCGATTTACAAGAAATTCCAGCCAATCTAGACTATGACATGTGGACAGGGCCTGCACCATTAAGACCTTATGATGGTATACCTCACGTTAGATGGTGGAGAGCCTTTAATGAATATGGAAATGGCATAATGGGTGATATGTGTGTTCATATGCTAGATGCCGTTAGATGGAGTATGGATTTGGGCTGGCCAAAACGTATAAGTTCTCAAGGCGGTATTTATGTTCAGAAGGATGCTAAATCTAATATTTCAGATACCCAGTCTGCTGTTTTTGAGTACGATGAACTAAATGTGGTTTGGACTCATAGAACTTGGGGAGCGGCAGCAGACCCAGAATATCCATGGTCTTATATTTTTTATGGGGATAAGGGTACGTTAAAATGTAGTACTAAAAGTTATGATTTCATTCCAGTGGATGGAAGTGAACCTGTTCATGGCCAGCCTTTTGAGATGGGAAATCAATATCCCGAGGATAAGACTGAAGAAAGAATTGAAATTCATGCAGCAAATGCAAATAGAGCTCATATGATTGACTTTTTAGAGGCCATAGAAAGAGGAGGAAGGCCAGTGGCAGACATAGAGCAAGGGCACATTTCTACGGCATCTTGTATTTTGGCAAATATCTCTATGGAATTAGGTGGGAGACCTTTGGTGTATGATCCAAAAACTAGAACGGTAGTGGGTGACAGAGAAGCCACGTCACTACTAATGAGAGAATACAGGGAAGGCTATATCCATCCTCACCCAGATAGGGTATAAAGGTTGTTTGAGTTTTAAATCAGTATCTAATCAATGCGAAATGTCAAACTTTTACATGAAGAATATCTTAGGATTATTATTTTTCTGTTTGCTTCTTTTGACTCAATATCAGCTTGGGCTAGAATCTCAAAGACAAAATGGTGTCCCAAAAGCCGAGGTGGCTAAATATATCTGGCATAGTACTTCCTATGCTAATTATAGAGAGTGCTATGTTTATGTGCTCGCTCAATATGAGGCTTACGTCTCCGCAGCTTTAATGGATGTTCAGGATGGCCATTCCAACGTCAATAAGCAGGGCGGTTAGTAATTGATAAACTGATTCATAAAAAGGATAGACCTCTTATTATCGCTTTATTCATTAGACCTTGGCACGGAAACGAAAATTTTGATAAATAGATTTAGACGTTCTTACAGAGTAATTGAATAGGATGAGATGGACTATAGATATGTATCTACGCTTTTTAATGAACTCATTTCTGAATTGAAGAAAACGCTCAACATTTCTGACTACAGGAAATTGAATGCCATTTGTGGCTTCTCTTCTGGAGTTATTTGTGCCTTGACGGCAGCATGGGTAGGCTAGATGTGTTTCACAAAGTTTTAATGGTAGTTCTGGGCATATTAGAGGAGGAGATAGCTATCTAGGAATCATTTGTCATTCGGTGAAAAAAGACATTGAAATCTTTATGCAGGAAGGCTTTGTAAGTTTAGATAATATCTGTGATAATTGGTATTTGAGTAATCTTCAAATGGAATCTGCCCTAAAATTAAAAGACTGTAAAGGTAAAACAGAATGGGGAATAGGGGGATATACCTCAGATCCCAGCGGTTCTATCTTGCCGATGTATTTGAAGTAACTTTGGAGTAATGGATCAATGAATTGATTTTTTGGTAAGAAATTATAAGGATAAATAAACATCCGTATTAGGATTAATATGAATAATAAATTTTTTTTAGAAGTGACTGTAAAAGATCACTTAATTCTGCATGGTTTTGATGAAAATGATAAAGAGGTTTTGGAGGAGTTTAAGTTCGATAAGTGGTCTAAAAAATTAATAGCTAGAGAGCGTATACAGAGTATAAGTGAAAAATACATCCTGATGTCTTATGCTTTTGAAAGATTTATTTATTGGGAATACAAAGAAGATTATGAAACTCTAAAATCAAGACTTGACTAATGGATTTATCACCAGCTTTTGCGTCTTTTGACGCTTACAATGCCAAGGATCCTAATCAAGAGAGGATAGGAGATTTACTTGTTTCTAAGGAAGTACTTTATGGGCTTAGAATGACTGAAAGGCTTTATCAGTACTCTCTAGACGCCTCAGATGCCATTAAATTAGCCGCTAGATGTCAACATATCGGCCGCTGGGAAAGTGCTAGGTCGGCTTATCCAATGGATAGAAAGGGCTACTTAAAATGGCGAAGTGACCTGGCTATTCATCATGCAAATACAGCCGGTGGAATTCTTGAAAAATTGAACTACCCTAAGGATTTAGTTAAGCAAGTAAAGTTTTTGCTTCAAAAAAAACAGCTTAAGCATAACGAAGAAACACAACTTTTAGAAGACGTTATTTTTTTGGTTTTCCTTGAACATTATATAGAGGATTTTGCTGCAAAGCATGAAGATCCCAAAGTCATAGACATTATAATGAAAACACTAAAAAAAGTAAGTTCGTCGGCCATTAATGCGTCCTCTTCCATCGCTGTTTCAGAGAGGGTTGAAGGATTGATTAAGAAAGCGGCCTCACTGTTGTAAGCTTTTTCTTTTCTTTAATTAGGCTATGACAATTGGAAAATGAAATATCTTTTAAATTTAAATAATCGAAATCACATTAAAGGACTCCTTAATTTACTCAATCATCTACTCTAGTATTCAAAGGAAACTATTGCTGCTTAAATTAGTGTCTTAATTGCAAAAAAACGAAGAATGAAAGGAATTTACTTAGTGATGTTGGTTTCAGGGATATTGACGGGCTGCTCTTTACCGAGCCAAAATAACATAGAAGAAGACAGATTTACAGAAGTGGTTTTAGCTCAAGGGCTCGACGAACCTATGGCCATGACTTTTTTACCAGGGAATAAGGTCCTTGTAATTGAGAGAAAAGGGGGGGTGAAATTAATTTTGGAAGATACTAAAGAGACCATTTTTGCAGGATGGATAGAAGTAAATACTAAATACACAAATAAAGAAGGGCAAACTAGAGAAGCAGAAGAAGGAGTAATGGGAGTAATTGTAGACCCGAACTACGCTGAGAATAACTGGATATATATATATTTCGCGGATCCAGAAACTCCCAAGCACGTTTTGGCTAGATATGAGTTTAAAGATGACTATCTGCTAGAGGATACTAAGACCATTGTTTTAGAGGTTCCTACGCAGAGAGAGGAGTGTTGTCATACTGGAGGAGGGATGACATGGGATGCTAAGAATAATCTCTATCTTTCTGTCGGTAACAATACGGTTAATCCCAGAAGCGGAGCTTCAAATATGAACGAGTTGCCTGGTCATGAGAATGAGGACGACCAAAGAGCACCATCAAATACGATGGATTTGCGTGGTAAAATAGTGAGAATTCACCCTGAAGATGATGGGACTTACTCCGTTCCAGAAGGTAACTTATTTGCCAAAGGAACAGAAAAAACAAGGCCAGAAATTTATACAATGGGGCATAGGAATCCATGGAGGGTAAGTATTGATAGCAAGACAGGTTATTTGTATTGGGGGGAAGTTGGTCCAGATGCATCCGAAGATTCAAACTGGGGCCCCAAAGGTTATGATGAATTCAATCAAGCAAAAAAAGCGGGTAATTTTGGTTGGCCTTACTTTATTGGAAATAATAGGCCGTATAATAAATTCAACTCTGTGGATGGAACATATGGAGAAGCCTTTGACGCCAACAATGTGATTAACGAATCTGTAAATAACACGGGCATTAAGAAGCTTCCACAACCCGTTCCGGCATTTCTTTATTACCCATATGGAGCCTCCGAGGAGTTTCCTTTGTTAGGCACTTCTGGTAGAAGTGCCACTGGTGGCCCCGTTTTTAGATCTGCGGATTTTAAAAAAGCCGAAAGACCATGGTCCTCTTATTTTGAGGGAAAATGGCTTATTACAGAGTTCATGCGTGGTTGGTTAATAGCGGTTACTATGGATGAGAACGGCGATTATCTTTCTATGGAGAAAGTAGTTTCAAATAAGAATTTCAGTGGGGCAATAGATATGGATTTTGGACCTTCCGGAGACCTTTATGTGCTTCAGTATGGCACAGCCTGGTTTAGGAAGAACGATAACTCTAGGTTGGTTAGGATAGAATACAATAAGGGTAATAGAAAACCAAATGTTGAGATTGCTTCAGATGTTAGTTCAGGGAAATTGCCTTTAACCGTAAATTTAACTGCAGAGGGCTCTAAGGATAGCGATGATTATGATGATGGAAAATTAAGCTACCAATGGACTATATTAAAAGGACAAGATGTTCTTACAACTTTAGAAGGAGAAGTGGTAAGCTATACCTTTAACCAAGGAGGAGATTTTGAGGCAAAAGTGACTGTTAAGGATTCCAAGGGAGACAAGAATGAAAAATCCATCTTGATCACTGCAGGAAATACCGCACCTGAAATTAGCTTAGATTTAAAATCAATTAATAAAAGCTTTTATTTCGGTGAGAATATCCTTGATTATTCTGTCTCGGTCAAAGACGACGAGGACGGCCAAATAGGAGAAGGAATAAAATCAGAGGAGGTTGCTGTTACTTTTAATTATGTTCCAGCAGGTTATGACCCTATTGACATGGCCGCTAGCCAAGCCTCAGCGGATGAGCTAGCGTCATTTGCTGTTGGCATTAATCTTATCAAGGGCAGCGATTGTATTTCCTGTCATCAATTCAATGGTAAGTCTATAGGGCCTAGTTATGTCGATGTGGCCAATAGGTACAAGAATACAGATAAAAACAGGAATTACTTAGTAGATAAAATCCTGAAAGGAGGAAGCGGAGTCTGGGGAGAACATGGAATGAGTGCACATCCAGATCTTGATAGAAATGATGCGGCCAGGATGGTAGATTATATTATTGGGAATCCTGAAAACAACAATGATGCTCTTGGGACTAAAGGAACATTAAAGCCTGAATCGCCTGATTTTGAACTCGAAGCAGGAAGTTATGTTTTGAGGGCTTCGTACAAGGACAAAGGGACAGACGATGCTAAATCATTGAGAACGGAAGAGCTTATTGTATTGAAGAGCCCCTTTTTAAAGCCGCATAATGCTGATTACAAAAAGAGTACAGAGATTCTTACGGCGGCTGGTAATGCTTACTATGCTGTGGGAGATAGATCATATATCGGATATAAATCTTTAGACTTGAATAAGGTAAGTTCCATTGTAGTTTATATTCAAAACTCGAGAAGGTCAGGAGCAAAGGGAGGTCATATTGAATTGAGGCTTAAGGCTCCTGATGGAGATCTAGTGGCAAGATCAACGGAGATTGTTTTTGAAGAGAAGGAACAAAGAAGAAGGTCACCAGCTGGTACTAATCCTGTGGAATGGAGAAGGCAAAATAGCCTTCAAGCAGTCATTACTTTACCTACTAATATCTCAGGCTTCCAAGATGTATTTTTTGTTTTTAGAAATGAGAAGGCGATATCAAATGAGTACTTGATGCAAGTGTTAGAAACTGGTTTTATGGAGAAATAGAACGTTTTCTTATTTAGAATCAATGTATTTTTAGTATTATTTAATGTTATAATATAATTATTACATACCTTCACCTTGATGAACGGTAAAAATACGTCGATTAACGGCAATAGTATGGATAGTAAGTGCAAATTCGCTTTCTGTACAAACGTTTCTTTAAGTTCCTTAGAAAGATTAGATTTAGCTCTTTTTGATATTTGGAGTTTTAATTTAGGAATCGATCTTATTCATTTAAAAGAAGAAGACGATTCTGAACAAAAAAAATGGCAGCACTGGAAGAGAGGCTCAAGAATGAAGAAAGTTTCTATGGAGAATTTGATTTTTTTATTTTCAACAAAAGCAAAAAAAATCATTTATACAACATCTTAACTCAGATAGGTATGATTGTGTAAATATTGGTTTGCGGGGAATCAACTCTGGGGGCGGAAGAGAGCATTTCTTCAATAAGGTAATTACTCAAGTTCACCAAGAAGTACTGGTTGTTCCTCCAGGTAATGCTGTGAAAATATATAGTCGCATTACGGTTCTATTAGAATTAGAGCATATTGACTATTTGCATTTATTAAAAAAAATATAGCCAAATTTTAAATTATAATTGTACTAAACTTACCATCATTCTGAAATCTTCAAAAAGTATAATCAAAAGTTTATACGATGCTTTTAAGAATAAAGTAAAGAAAATTATTCCCGGTCCTTGTCTTACATATGACATTCATATACTTAGAGATGAAGAATCTACGGGTTTACTCAAACGTTTAATTAGGGAAAAAAGGCAAGATATTTATTATCTATTTAATCTAGACTTCTTCCACAAACACTATCTAAATTCGTATGAACAAAGTTTAAATAATAATTATTTCTGTGCACCCTTATTAAAAGTTTATGTATCACCTGAAAAAATTAGGCTATACAAGAATGATCCTGTTAAAGCACCTGTAATTATGCTAAGAGACTTTTAAAAGGGTTGGTTACTTTTCTTTTATGGCTAGCTGGCCACAAGCGGCGTCAATGTCTTTACCACGACTTCTTCTAACATTCACAGTGACTCCTCGTTTTTCTAAGAAATTAGCAAATTTGTCAATGGCTTCAGGATCTGCATTCCTGAATTTTGCCTCGGCTATAGGATTATACTCAATGATGTTGACTTTGGAAGGAACTCGCTTAACGAACTCAAGTAGTTCTTTTGCATCTTCTAATGTGTCATTGAAACCATGAAAAACAATGTATTCTAGGGTTATAGGATTTCCTGTTTTACGATAGAAGTAATTCAAAGATTCCTTTAAATTATCCAAGGAATTGCTCTCATTGATGGGCATTATTTGATTCCTTTTTTTATCGTTGGCGGCATGTAATGATAAAGCTAAGTTAAACTTAGCACCATCGTCTCCAAGCTTGGTAATCATTTTGGCTATTCCAGCCGTTGATACTGTAATTCTTTTAGGTGACCAGTTTAAGCCATCCTCAGCCGTAAGTCTTTCAATAGACTTTAGGGTGGCTGCATAGTTGAGCAATGGCTCTCCCATTCCCATATAAACTACATTAGTAAGTGGAGCTTGATAGTTATCCTCCGCTTGCTTTTTGATCAACACCACTTGGTCATAAATCTCCGCAGCAGTAAGATTTCTGGCTCTATCCATAAAGCCAGTCGCACAAAAGGCACAAGAAAGCGAACAACCTACCTGAGACGAAACGCAGGCTGTCATACGGTTAGTGGTAGGAATCAGAACACCCTCTACGAGGTGATTATCATATAGTTTAAAGCCAGATTTTATAGTTCTGTCTGAACTAATTTGAGAGCTATCTACACGAACCGCATTAATCACAAAATGTTCATTCAGCGTATCTCTGAGTGGCTTAGATAGGTTAGACATAGCCTCAAACGAAATGGCCGACTTCTGCCAAAGCCATTCCCAGACCTGATTGGCTCTAAACTTTTTTTCACCATTTTTTATAAACCAAGCCAGAAGTTGGATTTTGTCTAGGGCTCTTATGTCAATTCTTTGCTCTGTCATTGGGATGCAAATTTCCATATTTCAAATTGATTAACCTAAGAATCATTTTTTGATGTATTAATTCAGTAGATATGCAGCTTTAAATGTATATTTAATCACCATATACGTCCATAATGAAACATCTTTCATTCATAAGAATCATTTCCCTGGTTTGCCTTTTTTCTGGAATGGCGGTTGATTCATTTGGTCAGTTATTTAAAAAGAAGAAGAAAGAACTCGATTATGGCTTCCATATCAAGGCTAAAAGGGGACGATACTCGATACCATTCAAAGTTTATTCCAACCTAATTGTTATTCCAGTTACTATAGATGGGTCTGATACGCTCAATTTTATTTTGGACACAGGAGTAAGTTCTAATTTTATTGTTGAACCCAACGTAGGAGAGGCCTTAGGTTTTGAGTATCAAAGAAGCGTAGCCATAAGCGGAGCCGGAGAGGGGGAAGCTTTGAGAGCAGATGTGTCCATCGGTCATGAGATTAAAATTGGTAATATCACTGGATATAGGCAAAATGTTGTAGTGCTTAGTGAAGATATATTACAGCTTTCTGAGTTTATGGGTGTAAAGATTCATGGTATTTTTGGGCATGCTCTGTTTGAGCATTTCGTTATTACGATTGATTTTAATAATCTAGTTCTGAGTATTAGACGACCAGAAAAATTTAGATTCTCTAAAAAATATGGAGACAAGTATCCCATAGTCGTAACGCAATCAAAGCCTTATACTGATGCCATAACCATAACCGAGGCAAATGATCAAGAGCGGCAAGTAAGACTAGTTATAGATACTGGAGCTGGTCATGCTTTGCTATTAAACTCTGAAGAAGGACATATAAAGCTTCCACAAAAAGTCATTAGAGCTAATTTGGGACGAGGATTAAATGGTGAGATTTATGGAAATATTGGGCGTGTTTCTAAGGTGTCTATCGGTAAGTACGAAATGAACGATGTTATTGCCTCATTCCCAGATTCATTAACTTTTAGTATGAAATTTCCATCAACGGAGGTAAACAGACAAGGAAGTATTGGAGGAGAGTTTTTGAGGCGTTTTAAAGTAACGCTAAATTATAGAGAAGGTTACATGGCTTTAAAACCTAATAAGACTAGACTGAAACAGCCCTTTGAGCACGATATGAGTGGCCTTGCTGTTCGTGCAGACAAGGAAGATTTGACTCGTTTCTATGTAAATGAGGTGTTGCCTAGTTCACCCTCAAGTGCGGCGGGTTTAGAAGCTGGCGATGAAATTGTTTACCTAAATAATGAGCAGGCCTTTAAAATGTCGGTTGCAGAGATTTATGGCTTGCTATCCCTAAGGGAAGGAAAAACAATTGAAGTCTTTTACAGGAGAAACGGGGCTTTGAAGTTCGCATCCTTTGTTTTGAAAAGGGTGATCTAAAAAACCTGTAAACCAGAGAGCCTCCAAACCTTTAGTGCTCGTCTAAAGTTTAAGTCCGAAAGTAATTCCACCAGTCGGCTGTACGCCTTCCTTGATTACTAATCCCTCTATAATACCGCCTTCTCGGTAGTAGGAGTTGTTTCCTGAAGACTGTTGTTCAACCACATCTTCCCACTGGACTCTAATTCCTCCTCCAATGTGAAGATCAATATAGGCGTATTGAAAAATAGTGAACTGTACGCCAAAGTTCAAAGATGGCATAATACCGATGAAGTTTATTTTGCCGCTATTAGCTAATAGCTCGGAAGTTTGTGTTTGAGTTTCTGGAATATATATGTAGTTGTAATAAGACCTGTCATAATCACTTTGGTTGAAATCAATTCTCAGTGAAGGACTAAAATACACACCGCTTTGGCTACCCTTTTGGTTAAGCATGTTGGCCTCCTTGTCCATAAATTCAGGAACATAAAAGCGTCTTTCTAAGGATCCCATGATACCTTTCCAGTCAGAGAATTGATTGATGAAGTCTCCTCCGCCAACACTAGATTCAGCATAAGAATAATTCCTATCATTATCTTTTTTATACCTAATACCAAGGTTAAATACCGTACTTCTAGTTCTATCCTCATTAAAACTTTCAATACCAAAAGCTAACATAGAAGTAGCTAAGGGTAATGGCTGAAACTTAAATACTTTTAATTTTTCTTGTGCCTGGCCTCTACTTATTAATACAAAGACGAGAGCTATAAGGGTAAATACTTTTTTCATAACCAATTTTTGTTTTATGGATAATTATATATTGCTTTAACGTTACTGATTAATCAATCTTTCATGGCACATAGAAATTATTTCTATCAAAGATACATAGGTTCGGCAGCGGCTTTCGTAATTGTGATAGGACTTATTTACATCCTTAATAATTCCGAAAGTCTAAACAACCTTCGTGTAAGGCTGGGCTTAACTGAAACGCGGCAGAAAACTAGAAGTCTTTCAGATGAATTAGCCACTATGAGCTATCCTGAAACCATAGTGCCCATGCCTAATTCTTTTGGAGAATGGGTTTATAAATCAAATTACATGCTTTATTACGATGAGGCTATTTCTCAGGCTCGTTTTACACTTCATAAATTAGAAGGCTCTTACACACGAGGAGAGGCAAGTCGTTCCGGTATTCGTTTTGATGAAAAAGAGGGCTTGGCATCAGAAACTGCTAAGTATTACGACTATTCTGGTTCTGGGTATGATAGAGGGCATTTAGTGCCTGCAGGAGACTTTAAATGCTGTCAGGCAGAGATGATAGAGACTTTTTCAATGAGTAATATTGCTCCATTTGACTCTACTTTAAATAGACATGCATGGAACGAGCTTGAGATTAAGACAAGAAGTTGGGCAAGGAAATTTGGAACCGTTTATGTCATCACAGGACCAGTTTTTCAGCATAGTTATATATATATCGGTAAGCAAAATGAGGTAAGTGTACCCACGCATTTTTTCAAAGTCATCTTTACCCTATCCTCAAATAAATCGATTCCAGAGAAGGTCATAGCTTTTATTCTTCCTAATGAACCTGTGAGTAAGTTTACTATGGAAAAAAGACAAATTAAAATAGACGACTTAGAAGAAATGACAGAATTAGATTTCTTCCGATTACTACCAGACGATTATGAAGAAAAATTAGAATCGTCTATGAAGACAGGAAGCTGGTAATGGCTTTTATTCCTGCTCTGAAATATCATTTTCTCACACGCTATTATGACCGTTTTATTGGTTTCTGGATGCCAGAAAAGGAAGTAAAACGTAAGGCTATTTCGCTTGCCAAGATAGATGAGGGTGATTTAGTGCTAGACTTTGGCTGCGGAACAGGAGTATTGATGGAGTTATTCGAGGAAGAGCTTCTTAGTTCAAGGATAATTGGCTTAGACGTTGACTCCGACATCCTTGCAATAGCTAAAGCAAAGGGAATAGCAAAGGTAAATCTGGTCTTGTTCAATGGTACACATATTCCATTTCCTGACCTACATTTTGATAAAGTAATTTCTACTTGGGTATTTCACCACTTAAGTAGAGAAGAAAAATTAAGGGCTTTTAAAGAAATTAGAAGAGTTTTAAAACCAAACGGTAGTTTTATCTTGGTCGACTGGGGAAGAGCTGCTAATATTTTAATGAGAATACTCTTTTTTGTTCTTCAAGTAGTTGATAATTTCGGAACCACCTCGGATAATATTCAAGGTCAAATTCCTAAGCTTCTCAAGACATCCAAATTCTCATTTATTTCAGAGTTGGGTCATAGGAATACTTTCTTTGGTACGCTGAGATTCTGGCATATTAAGCCATGACCTCAATCCAAATTTCAGTATTCTTAAAAGCAGGAGTGAGGCTTCTTGGATCATTATCTGAGGAGACAAGAACGTTCGTCTCAGGATAAAAACCCATGGTAGAGCCTTTGGCAATATTAAAACTAAGAGCCTCGAAATTCTCTAAAACCCCAGTTTTGCTCTTAATATTTATACGTTGGCCTTCCATAATATTTCTTGCCTTCATATCTTCAATATTCATTAGAAGTACATCTCTATGTTTTGTTCCACGCCATGCATCTTCTTCTTCATAAACAATGGAATTAAATTGTCCTTCGCTTCTGACCGACATCAGTGAAAGGGCATTTGGTGCTAATGCGTTTTCTGGTAAGGGATTGTAGATAAACTTGGCCTTTCCAGATGGAGTATTGAATTCAGGTGTATGTAAAGTTCTTCCAGCTATCTGAAATTCTTCTTTGGTGGCATCTATTTTTTTTAGTTTTTCAAAACCAGGGATTACGGAACCAATAACCTCTCTAATCGTTTGATGACTTTTGAATTTTGAAAAGTTAAGAACCTTTTTATCAATGACTTTGCTAGCAATCGTTGAGATAATCTCGACTTCAGAAAGTACATTCTTTAATCTAGCTATTCCTCCATCACTCATCCTCATATAGTTAAACATAGACTCTTGTGTGGTTCCCTGTTTTTCTTCATCTCTAGTGAGAACAGGCAAAATAATTACCTCCCCATCTATTCCTTTGATATGCCCTTCATTCAGTGTTGTATTCAAAAAAACTTTAAAAGGAATATTATTTAGAGCTTTTTGGGCAAAATTTAAATTAGGATTAGAGGCATATAGGTTACCTCCCAATAAAAAAGCCACATCCACATGGCCGTTGCTGGCCTCTTGCATGCATGTCATGGTGTCCCAACCAGGCGTAGTTGGAAGCTTTACAGCTAAATGTTTTTCTATATTTTCAAAAACCTTTTGTTTTAAAGCAGGAGTAACTCCAACAGAACCAATCCCTTGAACGTTTGAGTGACCTCTTAAAGGCAAAAGCCCAGTGTTTTTACGACCTATCATTCCTCGTAGCATGGCCAAGTTAACAATTGCTTCTACATTCTCGGACCCATGCTTATGGTGCGTAATTCCCATAGCCCAAGAGAAAACAACGTTTTCTGCAGTCATATAAACCTCGGCCACCTCCGTAATCTGAGACTTAGTTAGGCCAGATTTGACTTCAATTTCTTTCCATTTAAGATCATTTATATGACTTTTAAAATGATCAAAATCTTCGGTATAATTTTCTATGAAGTTTTCATTAAGGCCGTTTTTCTCTATTAAGCTTTTACTTACCCCATAAAGCACAGCCATATCACCCCCAATTTTAGGCTGTAAATAATGAGAAGCGATATCTGATCCTCGGCTAAATAATGAACGGACATCAGAAGGTATAGAAAAATTTACAAGGCCAGCCTCTTTCGCCGGATTAACAATCACCACATTTCCTCCTCGCCTGCGGCAATGCATGAGTTCTGTAAGAAACCTTGGATGGTTGGATGCCGGATTTGCACCTATCACAAAGACTAAGTCGGTTTTTTTTAAATCACTTAGTTGTATAGTGGCAGTTCCTGTGCCTAAAGTACTACCCATACCCACTCCACTCGCTTGATGGCAGTAATATGAGCAATTGTTTACGTTATTGGTACCATAAATTCTAGCAAATAAATGAAGTAAGAATGCTGCTTCATTTCCACTTCTCCCAGAGCTGTAAAAGAAGGTATTATCGGATTTACTTGCCTTGAATTTTTCAGCAATTTTATCAAATGCAATCTCCCAAGAGATGGGCGTATAATTTTCTGCTCCTTTTTTCTTTAATAGCGGTTGTTGTAAGCGACCGAGTTTTTCTAATTCGCGTGGTCGAAGTTTCCTTAAATCCGTTATGGTATTTTCTTGCCAAAATTTTGGAAGAATGGGTTTCTGAATATCCGTAATATGAGCTTGAAGACTTTTCTTGCAGATTTCTATTTTATCATTATCCTCATTCACCATACCACCTTTTTGTCCGCCCATACCATAGGCACAAGTCTTACAAGTATTTTTAGAAGTAATTGTTCTAGCAATGCTTCCTAGCCCAGCCTCTTGCAAAACATGAAGAGAATAAAAAATGGATTTCCAGCCACCAACGTAAGATTTCGATTTCAAAGGGTTGTGATTCTAATTAAAGGTAAATTTACATCATTTGTAAGTATTTAATGCCTATTGATGTCAAATAGCATAATTGTTGAGTAACTGTCTATTATTTATTTATTGATCGAATATTCTTCATTAAATCTTAAATTTGCAAGCGTAAAGAAAAATCCAAACAACAATGATAAATTACGATCATTTTACGCTAGACAATGGTCTTGAAGTATACCTACATCAAGATAAAAACACGCCTATGGCGGCATTTAACATTGTCTATAATGTAGGCTCTAGGGACGAAGACGAAAATAAAACGGGGTTTGCTCATCTATTTGAGCATTTAATGTTTGGGGGCTCCAAAAACATTAAAAGCTACGATGAGCCTTTGCAGCGTGTAGGGGGAGAAAATAATGCCTTTACTTCGCCAGATATTACTAACTATTACATTACCCTGCCTGTTGACAATATTGAAACAGCTTTTTGGTTAGAATCTGACAGAATGATGAGTCTCTCATTTGATCCAAAAGTGTTAGAAGTTCAGAGAAAGGTGGTTATTGAAGAATTTAAGCAGCGTTATCTCAGTCAACCATATGGGGATGTCTGGTTGAAATTAAGACCTCTGGCCTACAAGAAACATCCGTATAAATGGGCTACTATTGGCAAAGATGTTAGCCATATTGAAAACGCTACGATGGAAGATGTTAAAGCTTTTTTCTATAAACATTACTTGCCCAATAATGCCACCTTGGTGATTGCTGGAAATATCAGTCTAAAAGAGGTGAAAAGGCTTTCTGTAAAGTGGTTTTCAGAAATTCCACCTGGCGAGAAAAGGCAAAAAAGCTTAGCTCAGGAACCTAAACAAAACAAAGCAAGATTTCTAGAGACCGAGGCAAAAGTGCCCTTAGACGCACTTTATAAGGCTTACCACATGCCTGGTAAATACGAATCAAATTTCCAGACGGCAGATTTGATAAGTGATGTTTTGGGAAGAGGAAAGTCTTCAAGGTTTTATACCGCCCTTGTAAAAGAAAAAGGGCTGTTCAATAACCTAAACGCCTATGTTACTGCTTCCTTAGACCCTGGATTGTTAGTTGTGAGTGGTAATCTGAATGAAGGTGTTAGTATCGAGGAAGGAAACGAGGCTGTTGAAAATGTAATAGAAACAATGATTTCCTCAGAAATGGAAGCGGAGGAGCTTGAAAAAGTTAAAAATCAGGTAGAGGTTTCTCAACAATTTTCAGAGGTCGACTTGTTAAATAGGGCTATGAATTTAGCCTTCGCTGCTAGTTACGGAAATCCTGAACTGTGTAATAGAGGATCGGAGGAGCTGCTTGATATAAGTCCAGGTATTTTTATGGCAATGGCAAAAGATATTTTAAGACCTGAGAATAGCAATACTATGTTCTATAGGGCCTCAAAAAATTAAGAATTTTAAAGAAATTTAAAAGATAAAAAAGTGAACAAAAAAGTACAGTTAATCATTTTAGACGGATGGGGAATCCCTAAAGTAGGCGAAGAATGGCGTTCGGCTATTGAAAAAGCTAAAGTCCCATATTTTGA